>DHXA01000206.1:56452-93909 GCA_002413455.1 Rhodanobacter sp. UBA5168
GGCGGTGGCGGCAACGTGCTGCAGAACGGCGTGGCCCTGACCGGCCAGGCTGCCGCGACGGGTGCCCAGCTCGCCTACACGGTGGTGATCCCGGCCGGCGCCAGCAACCTGGTGATCTCCGAGTCCGGCGGTACGGGCGACGCGGATCTCTACACCAAGTTCGGCTCCGCACCGACGCTGACCAGCTATGACTGCCGTCCGTACGTCACCGGCAACAACGAGAGCTGCACCGTCGCCTCGCCGCAAGCGGGCACCTACTACGTCATGTTGAACGGCTATGCCGCGTTCTCCGGTGTCAGCGTCAAGGCAACCTGGAGCACCGGTGGCACGGGTGGTGGCAGCGTGTTGCAGAACGGCACGCCGGTCACCGGGTTGCACGCAACCACAGGCAACGCCGTGAACTACACGATGGTCGTGCCGTCCGGCGCCACCAACCTCAAGTTCGCGATCTCCGGTGGTACCGGCGATGCCGACATGTATGTGAAGCGCGGTTCGGCGCCGACCACCAACAGCTACGACTGCCGTCCGTATGTGGCCGGCAACAGCGAAACCTGCAACATCTCGCCGTCCACGGCCGGCACCTACTACATCATGGTGCGCGCCTACAGCGGCTACACCGGCGTCACGCTGACCGGCAGTTACACGCCGTAAGCCGCGCCGTCACACCGCCGGTGCGCACGGAAGCGCACCGGCCGTTCTGCAGGAGCCAGGGCCCGATCGGCAACGACCGGGCCTTTCTGCATCTGGACGTCTGGACGTCTGGACGTCTGCCTGTTTTTGGTTTCGCGACGAACAGACCACCATCTGACGGCGCCACCGCACGCCCGTCCGCCACGTCAATCGAGCGGCACGCCCAGGATGCCGAGCTGGCGCAAGCCACCTGCACTGGGCTGCAGGGCGCGGCCGTGCGGTAGCGGGCGCAACCAACCGGCCTGCAGCATCGCCGTGGTCAGCATCACCCCGAGCGGGCCACCCAGATGCATGCGGCGCTCGGTCCAATCCAGACAGCTGCGGCCATACAGCGGCGCATCAACCAGTTCCAGCCCGCTGGCGGTCAGTGCCGCTGCGCCATCGGGCCGCAGGAAAAGGCCGCGCGATCCGGTCTGCAACCAGTCGCGCCGCAGCAGCGTGGCGCAGAATGCAACGCCGAGCGCTCCGGCCAGATGCCGATAGCAGCAACGCGCCCGCCGCAGTTGCGCATCGGCCTTGGTCGGCCACGCACGCGGCGCGGTTGCACGCGCCAGCGAGAGGGACTCCAGCATCGCCGCGACCCTGTCATTGGCCAGCCGATAGTAGCGATGGCGACCCTGCGCGCATGCCGCCAGCAGGCCACCATCGACCAAGCGGCGCAGATGGGCGCTGGCGGTGGCCGGCGTGATGCCGGCCACATGCGCCAGCTCACCGGCCGGTCGGGCCGTGCCGTCGACCAGCGCCAGCAGCATCGCCGTGCGCGCCGGTTCGGCCAGCAGGCTGCCAAGCTCGGCCAGCTGATATCGATTGAGGGGCGCGGCATCGTCCATGCGCGCAGTCTAGTCAAGCCGGCGCGCGCACGCTTCGGCGGTCGACGAAGCATTCCCGGACAGCGCTATCCATCGCGTTGGAACACGGCCAGTTCGGGGTGATGCAGGCTGAAGCCCTGCACCCGATTGACCCCCAGCGTCATCAGCGCCTGCACCGTTTCCAGATCGGTCACCCATTCGGCGACCACCTCCAGGCCGAGCCGATGGCCGATGTCGGTGACGGCCCGCACCATCAAGTGGCTGACCGGGTCGGTGAGCATGTCGCGCACGAAGCTGCCGTCGATCTTGATGATGTCCAGTGGAAGGTTCTTCAAATAGGTGAACGAGGACATGCCGGCGCCGAAATCGTCCAGCGCAATGCGACAGCCCGCCGCACGCAATTGCTCCATGAAACGCACGACGTGGGACAGGTTGCGTACCGCCACGGTCTCGGTGATTTCGAAACAGACCCTCGACGGCTCCACCCGGTATTGCTGCAGCCAGCCGATGATCAGCCCCGCCAGCGCGGCATCCTCGACACTGGCACCGGAAAGGTTGATCGCCACCATGCGCAGGCCGGCACCCGTCGGGTGCAGCCGGTTGAAATTGGCCAGCGTGGTTTCGACCACCCAGCGATCGACCACCGGCATCAAACCGTAGCGCTCGGCGGCCGGCATGAAGACGCCCGGCACCACCAGCTGGCCGGACTCGTCGCGAAAGCGCAGCAGCACCTCGATGCCGGCGTCGCCGCCGGCCACCAGCGGCAGCGGCCAGATCTCCTGATACATCAGCACCAGGCGATGTTCGTCGACCGCCCAGCGCAAGCGGTTGGCCCACTCCATCTCGCCGTGGCGCCGCACGGTTTCGTCGTCGCGCTCGGAATAGAAATGCACCCGGTTGCGGCCCAGTTCCTTGGCCATGTAGCAGGCGGTATCGGCCTGCGTGAGCAGGTCTTTCACCAGGATGTCCGGTCGCTCGATCATCACGCCGCCGATGCTGGCGCTGATGGTGTAGCTGCACTGCTCCCAGATGAACACATAGCCGTCGATGCAGCGGCGCATGCGTTCGGCGGTCTGCTCGGCGGCGGCGCGGTCGGCCACGTCGGCTATCAGTACACCGAACTCGTCGCCGCCGAGGCGCGCCAGCACATCGGCGCCGGCCAGCTGTTTGCGCATGACGATCGCCAGCTGCGCCAGCAACTGATCGCCGGCCAGATGGCCGGAGGTGTCATTGATCAGCTTGAACTGATCGAGATCGAGGTACAGCAGGACCGCGGGCGGCGTGGCGCTGTCGGTCAGCGCCAATGCGGCCTGCAGCCGGCGCTCGAACTCGCGCCGGTTGTACAGCTCGGTCAACGCGTCGTGGCTGGCCTGGTGGCTCAGCAACTCGGTGAGCTGGCGCTGCTCGCTGATGTCGTTCGCCACCATCAGCAGCTTGTCGTGGCCACTCAGCACGATCCGCGAAATCGCCACGCTGGCCCAGAAGCTGGCGCCCGCGCCGGTGCGCAACTGCGCTTCGAGCCGGCCGCAGCCGCGGGTGTCCGGGCCACGCAAATGCGTACGCAGGCCCTGATCCTCGAACAGGTCGGGCATGTGCCGTTCGCCGACCCGCCCACCAAGGCGATAGCGCGCCGCCTGATTCGTGTAGGTGATCCGACCACCATCGACCTCGGCCAGCACCACCAGTACAGGCAGCAGGTCGTTCAACGCGCGGAAGCGTTTTTCGCTCTCGCGATAACGGCGACTCATCTGCCAGCCCAGGTCGAGTGCCCGCTGGCGTGTGCTGACCACGGAAAAAACCAGCATCGCCAGCAGCACGCTCACCAGCAGACCGGTGGGCAAGGTGGACTGGCTCCATTCGATCGGCTTCGCGCCGGTATCCAGCGACCGCATCGCGATGTACCACACGCGGCCACCATACGTCAGCCGGCGCTCGAAGCGATATCCGCCCGCCGCAATGGCCAGACCCGGCTGCGAATCGAACAGCGGCAGCGCGGTACGGTCGGTGACGTCGATGATCCGCAGATGCAGGTCCCGGGTCAGCTGCTCCGGCAATGCCTCGCCGATCAGGCGGCTCACCCGGAATGACATGGCGATCGAGCCGCGCATGCGCTGGCGCCGCTCGTCGGGCGTTTGCGGCGGGTGGCCCGAACTGAAGATCGGCAGCCGCATCGTGATGCCGTCGTCCGGTGCGCTGGACAAGGCCTGCTGCACCGGGCGGAACGGCGCCGACAGGGCGACCCGGTCGCTGTCACGCGAGGCCAGCAGACCGGCCAGGTTGTG
Organism: Rhodanobacter sp. UBA5168; assembly: GCA_002413455.1. Taxonomy (GTDB): domain Bacteria; phylum Pseudomonadota; class Gammaproteobacteria; order Xanthomonadales; family Rhodanobacteraceae; genus Rhodanobacter. Next base: position 60,234 of record DHXA01000206.1, read on the forward strand.
CGGCTGCGCCCCGACGTCCAGCCCGACCACCGCCTCGTTCCCCGGTAGCGGATCGACCCAGCGGGTTATGTAATGTTCGCCGTCGGGCCGTAGTTCGCGTTGCGCATAGGCCAGCGCCAGCAGGCTGGGAAATTGTTCGCGCGGGCGCATGTTGAGGTAGAAGCTGCCGAATTCCGCCGCGGTGACGTCATCGGAGGCAAGAAAGAGGGTCTGCACGGCACGCAGCAGCGACTCGGCCGAATGCAGCCTCGCCTGCAAGGCCGCGTAGCTCTTGTTGGCCAGTTCATTGCGGACAAAGGTCCGTTCGGCCTCGTGGCGCTGCGCCTGCTGGTCGTGGACGACCAGCGTCACCGCCAGTCCCAGCAGCAGCGCCAGCAGGCCCCACAGATATGCCGTCAGGTGGCGCGACGAGGACGCCGGAGTCGCGGCATCGATCTCGTCGTGACGTTCCGCCGTCGCAGCAAGGTGATCATCGAAATACTGTTTCTCTGACAAGGTGACCACCGCGCGACGCCGTTGCAGCCAAGCGTACACAAACACGCGGCGGCTATGGCGTGCGTGGCTTGGCGCTTCGGGCCGGCCCGGGCCACGCGGCGGGAATCAATGCCTCGGCCGCGGCTTGGCGCGGTGCGTGGGCGTTGCCGTCCACGGGTCGTCCGGCCAGGGATGGCGCGGGTAGCGTCCCTTCAATTCCTTCCTCACTTCCGGATACGTGCGTTCCCAGAAGCCCTTCAGGTCCTGGGTCACCTGGATGGGCCGACCGGCGGGCGACAGCAGGTGCAAGGTGACCGGCACGCGGCCGCCGCCGACCCGCGGCGTATCGGCAAGACCGAACAATTCCTGCAGCTTGACCGCCAGCACCGGCGGCTCGCCATCGGGGTATTCGAGTCGTCGAGGCTGACCGCTCGGCACCGTGACGCTTTCCGGCGCCTGCGCGTCCAGCATGCGGCGCTGCTCGTGATCGAGCCGCGCCGCCAGCGCCTGCGACAGTTCTTCCGGCTTCAACGCATCGAGCCGGTGCTTGCCCTCCAGATAGGGCGCCAGCCAGTCGTCCAGGGTGGCCAGCAGCGCCGCGTCGGACACGTCGGCCAGACCCAGCTCCGGCATCCATGCGCGCAACGCGAGCATGCGTGCGCGCAACCGGCGCGCCGGCTCGCTCCACGGCAATACGTCGATGCCCCTGGCGCGCACCGCCCCCAGCAGGGCGGGCAACGCATCCTGCGGCTGCACCGGCACGCTGCGTCGCTCCAGCACGATCGCCCCGAAGCGCCGCTCTTCGAAGGCCTCGGCCGCGGCGCGCTCGTTGTTCCAGCGCAGCGTGCGTTCGCGCGTGAACTGCGTGGGGTAGTCGCGCTCCAGCACGCGCGGATCGAGCGGCGCCGCCGCCAGGATCAGGCTGTCGCGGACGTCGTGGCGCAGGTCCAGCGCAACCAGCCATGGTTCGCCGTGCAAGCCGGTGTTGTCGTGCAGACGTGCACCGCGGCCGTTGGCCAGCGTGTAGCGCAGCGGGTTGCCGTCGTCGCGACGTGCCACGCGATCGGGAAACGCATGCAGCAGCAGTTCGCCGACCCGGTGACTGTCCGGCACCCCGCTGGCTGCGGTACGGACGTCCAGACGTCTGCGCCAACCCTTGCTGGCCTGCTCGATCACCGCCAGTGCGCCGGTGTCCACCTCGCCTCGCGTGGTTGCACCGCGGCGGTCGCGCCAGGCGTGCAGCGCGGCCAGCCGCACGCGAAAATCGTCACTGCGCGCCTGTTCGCCACGCAGCGGCGAGCGCGCTTCCATCAGCGCCAGCAGGTCGGCGATCAGCGCCCGCAGTTCAATCGGTGCACGCAAGGCCGCCGCGGCCAGCCGCGGGCTCGCGCCCAGCTCCAGCATCCGGCGGCCCAGCGCGGTGATGCGGCCGTCGGCATCCAGGGCCGCGAGCCGTATCAGCAGTTCGCGCGCCTGCGCCAGCGCGCCGGCCGGTGGCGGCTCCAGCCAGCGCATGGCGGCGGTGCTCTCTGCGCGCACACCCCAGGCCGCCAGCTCCAGCGCCAGTGCCGACAGTTCGGCCTGGGCGATTTCGGCCTTGCGCGCCGGCTCCAGCCGTTTGCTCTGCGGCCACAGGCGATACGCCGTACCTGGCGCCACACGACCGGCGCGGCCGGCTCGCTGGTCGGCCGAAGCCTGCGAGATGCTGACCGTCTCCAGCCGGGTGAAGCCGGAGTTCGGATCGAAGCGCGGCTCGCGTGCGAGGCCTGCATCGATCACCGCACGGACGCCCGGCAAGGTGATGCTGGATTCGGCCACGTTGGTCGCCAGCACGATCCTTCGAGTACCTGCTTCAGCCGGTGCCAGCGCGGCCTGCTGTTCGGCCAGGGAAAGTTCGCCATGCAGGGCGAGCACTTCGACGTCGTCGCGCGTCAGCGTCTGCGACAGCGCCGCCTGCGTGCGCGCGATTTCGCGACGGCCAGGCAGGAACGTCAGCACATCGCCGTCGTTTTCTTCCAGCGCCTGTCGCGCCATGCGCGCCACATGGTGCTCGATGCTTTCCTGCGCGCGCGCCGGCGGATGTTCGATGCGCACCGGAAAACTGCGCCCGGGGCTGGAGAGGCGAGGCGCGTCCAGCCACTGCGCGACGCGCTCGCCGTCCAGCGTGGCCGACATCACCAACAGGCGCAGTTCCGGCCGCCAGGTGTCTTGCACGTCCAGCGCGAGGGCCGCGCCAAGGTCGCCGGCAAGATGACGTTCGTGGAATTCGTCGAACACGATCGCGCCGACGCCGGTCAGCTCGGGATCGTGCTGGATCAGCCGGGTCAGGATGCCCTCGGTGACCACCTCGATGCGCGTCGCCGCACTCACCTTCGACTCGAAGCGGATACGGTAACCGACTGTTTCGCCAACAGCCTCGCCGAGCTGTTGCGCCATGAATTGCGCGGCGGCACGCGCGGCGATCCGGCGTGGCTCCAGCATCACGATCTTCTGCCCCGCCAGCCAGCCGGCGTCGAGCAGGGCCAGTGGCACCTGGGTGGTCTTGCCGGCGCCCGGGGGCGCCTCCAGCACCAGCCGCGGGTGTACGGCAAGCGACTCGCGGATCTGCGGCAGCAGCGGCGTGATCGGGAAATTCGGCGTGGATGCGGTCATCCACGCCGATGATAACGGCTGCCACGGACAGCCTGTGCAGGCCGCCCGCGGCGAACCTTCACCGGACCTTTCGGCTCGCCGCCCGCACGGCCGCGGTCATGGCGATGGCGCCGATCGCAGGCACGCATCTTTCTGCTTGCGTGCGGCATCGACGCTGCCCAGCGGGCTGCTGTGCTGGCGCGCATCCATGATGACCTGCCAGTTGCGTTCGCACAGGCTGCCGTGACGCGAACCCTGCTTCCACGATTGCATCGCCAGATCCTGCGCGGTGGCGTAATCGGATTTCTGCAGCGCCGTCTCCGCATGCTGCTGCAGTTGCTCGGGCCAACCCGGCGCCGGTGCCGTGCTGGGCAATGGCGCGACGGCGGTCGCTGCAGTGCTGGCCCCGGCCGGCGCACGCAGCGGCGCCAGCGACTCGAACTTGTTCTGGTAGTCGTCGGTGATCTGCCTGGCGTCCTCGCCACCGCGGATCACCCGCGGCGTGATCAGCACGATCAGCTCGGTGCGGTTGCGATTGCGGTTGGTATTGCCGAACAGCCGACCCAGGATCGGCACGCGATTGAGCCCCGGAATTCCCGTATCCACGCTGCCCTCGTCCTGCTGGATCAACCCGCCCAGCAATACGGTCTGGCCACTCTGCACCGCCACCTGGGTCGCCAGTTCGCGCTTGGAGATGGTTGCATTGCCGTTGACCAGCGCCACCGACTTGTTCGGCTGGCTGACCTGCTGGCTGATGTTCATGTAGACCAGGCCGCCGGGATTGATCCGCGGCTGCACGTTGAGGATCACGCCGGTGTCGATGTACTCGACCTGATTGAAGCTGGTGGTGCCGATGCCGGTGTTGACGCTGGTCTGGTTGACCGGGATGCGGTCGCCGACCTGGATGTGCGCCAGCTGGTTGTTCATCACCACCATCGATGGCGACGACAGCGTCTTGGTGTTGCCGCTGGTCTCCATCGCGCGCACGGCAACCTGCAGGTTGCTGTTGAGGAACGAATAGAAGAACGGCTCGCCGCCGAACGCATTGCCGCCCTGACCCAGGCCCACCTGTCGGTGGCGATACGGCTGGCCGGGCACGATCACGCTGTTGCCGCTGCTGTCGGTGCTGGTGGTGCTGCCGGTCAGCCCTTCCAGATACCACTGCACGCCGAACTGGAACTCGCCGGTGAGACTGACCTCCAGGATGCGCGTCTCGATCTGCACCTGGAGCGGCACGTTGTCGAGCTTGCGGATGGCTTCCTTGATCTCTTCCCATTGCGACGGACGCGCGCGCACCAGCAACTGGTTGCTGCCATCGACCGAACTGATCCGCACGCTGCCATCGCTGGAGCTGTACTGCTGGTCGTTCGCCGCGGTGGCGTTGTTGCCGCCGGCGTTGCCCAGGCCGGGCGACATGCTGCCCAGGCCACCGGTCGCGCCGCTGCCGACTCCACTGCTGTCGCGACTGTTGTCGGAACCGCTGTTGAAGCCGGAACCGCCGGCCGTGCCATTCAGCCCGCTGCTGCCAGTCGAGCCGGCCGAACTGCCGAAGCTGCCCGCGGTGCTGCCCAGGTTGCCCGCACCATTGGCGTTGTCGGCGCTGCCGAGCGTGCCGCTGCTCAGGCCCGGCCCCACCTGGCCACCGTTGTCGCCGCCGGTGCCGGCGCCGTTGGCATAGATCTGCGCCAGATACCTGGCCAGGTCCGACGCCTTGATGTTGCGCACGTCGTAGACGAACAGCTGGGGCTCGTTGCCGCCGCCGCGATCGATACGGGCGATCCAGTCGCCGACTTCCTGCAGGTATTCCGGCTGGGTGCTGATCACCACCAGCGCGTTGGTGCGCTCGATCGGGATGAAGCGCAGCATGCCGGCCAGCGGCGTGTCGCCATGCACGCCGAACATGCCGTCCAGCTTCGGCATCAGCTCGCCGACATTCGCGTACTGCAGGTTGAACACGCCCACCGACATGCCGCGCAGCCAATCGACGTCGAACGTGCGCACCATGCTCTGGTAGTTGGCCAGTTCGTCCGGCGTGCCGGACATCACCAGCAGGTTGCGCGCCGGATCCACCAGCAGGGTCGAGTCCGGCCGCGCGAACGGCTTGATCAGCTTCTGCATCTCGGTGGCCGAGATGTAGCGCAGCGGAAACAGCCGCGCCTGCAAGCCGCCCTTCGGCGACGAAGCGCCGAGGCTGGGCACCAGGTTGCCGGCGACCGCGTCTTTCTCGGGCATCACCACGTAGCCGCCGTTGCGCCGGACCAGCGCGTTGTGCGTCCACGACAGCAGGGTCTCCAGGATCGGCAACGCCTGGCTCGAATCGACCGGCGCGGAGGTGGAAAACGAGATGTTGCCCTGCACACCCGGCACGATCGTGTAGTTCTGCTTGAGCAGGTCGCCGAGGATCGCCTTGACCACCGCCTGCACCGGCTGGTTCTCGAAGTTGAACGTCACCGCACCATCGCCCGTCGCCGCGGGTCGTGGCGTGCGCAGGGCGCCTGGCCGGATGAACTGGCCGCTGCCGTGACTGACCTCCGCCGTCGCCGCGGTCTGGCCGGCGCCGGTGATGTCGTTGTTCAGCGGCAGTGGGGCCGGCACCGGATTGCGGGTGCCGGACATCGCCTCGCGCTGCAATGCGCCGTTGTCATGCGGCTGCGGCAGGCTGGCGCAACCGGCCATGCCGACGGCAAGAGCGAGTGCGGCGCTGCGCAGCGCGTGCTGGGTGAGGGTGCGAAACATAGGTCAACGTACTCCTTCGCGGGCCGCGGCGGCGCGGGCGGCCCGACGTTTCTGGATGTTCTTGCGCAGCCGGTCGGCTGCCGATTCGGGTGCGTGGACGGGTGCGGGCTGCTGCTGTGGCGGGGCCGAGGATGGCGACTCGATCACATCGCCGTTGCCCGAACGGATAACCCCTGGCTCATCGCCGACATCGCCCGACGAGTTGTGCGTTGCGGTGTCGTCGCGGGCGCCGCGCTGGTCTTGGCCGACGCCAGTGTCCGGCTTGCTGTCGATCGGGGCACCGGCCGGCAACTTCAGCTCGGTGCGTCCCGCGGACGAGTCGAACAGCGCCGAGCGCGGGCGAACCTCCACCAGCGTCACGCTGCCGTCGGGCAGCGATTCGCCTTGGTGCAGGCGCACCTGCTTGTCGCCGTTCTTGTCGTGCAGCAAGGCCATGCGCAGGCTGGAGGTGAGAATGATGCCGGTGAGGTCGAGATCGCCCAGGCTGCTGCCACCGTCGGCCGCACGCGCCACCGGCTTTCGATCGGGGCTGAACAGGGGTTTCTGCCAGACCAGCGCGAACTGTTGCAGCGGCACCGGTTGCGGCAGATCGGCGAGGTTGCCGGCCGGCGGCAGCGGGGGCAGTGTCCGCGGCGCATTCCAGTGCGCGCTGCGGCCGACGCCACTCAGCAGCAACAGCAGCGCAGCACCCAGCAGCACGGCGATTGCCGCCAGAACCGGAGTCAATTGCCGCTGGTTGGCGGCGTTCATGGGGCGGCTCCCGCGTTGTCGGCCGGCGCGCTGACGGGTGCCGGCGCACCACGTGCCGGGCGCACATAGCCGGACAGGGTGAACTGCACTTCCAGCGGTGCCGCGTGATCCTGCTGTGCCGCCACCGGGTTGCGATAGATGCTGAGATCGTCGATGAACAGGTACGGTGTGCCCTGCTCCAGCGACTGCAGCACAGCCGCCAGCGGCTCGATGTCGCAGCTCAGGCTGATGCTCACCGCCGCCTTTCGGTAAGGCTCGCCGGCGCTGGCCGGCGGATTCGGCAACGGCATCTTCTGGCTTACCACGCAGCTGCCGCCTCTGGTGTTGCCGGCTACCACGTCGACCACGCGCTGCATGAGATCGGCCGCGGCGGCGTTCGGATCGTCCGCGGCAAGAAACGCGCTGCTGGCGGCCTGGCCGGCACCGAGCGCCGCAATGCGTTTCTGCAGCACCGGCTTTTCGGCAATCACGGCGGCGTAACGGCTGTGTGTGTCGCGCAGATCGGCCATGTCGCTGCGGATCTGCTGCAACGGCGCCACGAACCACCAGTGCAGCAGTACGAAGTAAGCCAGCAGCAACGCCAGCAGCAGCAGCACGATGGCGGCGATGCGGCTGTCGCGCGGGCTGAGTGCGGTCATCTTCATGGCGCACCCTCGTCGCTGGCCGGTTCCGCGGCCGGCGGCTTCGGCTTGCCCGCCGCTGGCTGGTTCACCCGTGCGGTCAGGTAGAACCGTTCCTTGCCGGTGGTCGGATCGGGCTGGATGCTGCCCTGGAAGCTGGCGTCGGTGATCAGGCGCGAATCCTTCAGTGCGTCGAGCAGCTTGGCCGCCTGCTGGCTCTGGCCCTGGAAACCGATCTGGCCGGTGTTGTCCACGCTGAAACGCTCCAGCCACGTCGTCTCGGGCAGCCGTGCGGTGACCTCCTGCAGCAGGCTGAGCATGCTGATGGCGCTCTTCTTGCGCTGGGCCAGGAAGCCGGCGGCACCGGCGTTGTCCTGCAATTGCTGGCGCAGCGACGCGACCTGTTGCGCATCGCCACGCATGCTCTCGACGCCGGCTTGCATCTGGGTGAGTGCGGCCTGCCGGTTGTGCAGCCAGGCGCCAAACACCAGCCCCAGCAACAGCACGCAGGCGACGGCCAGCGCCAGGTTCAGGCGTCGCCGCGGACGCACGTGGTGCGGCGTCTGTTCCGGCGGCAGCAGGTTGACGCCGAGGCGATCGTTCGCCACGGCCAGATCCACGGCGTCGACCGAAACGCCCTGTTCACGCAGCCGGGTCAGCAGCGGGTCCACCATGCCGCGCGTGACCGCCACCAGCTCCGCGGTGAAGCGGCCCGCGCCCGCCGGGGTGTCCAGCTCGCGCACGGCGTAATACACCTGCGCCACGCTGAAGGGCGTCTGCCGGTCCATCTCGAACGCGACGACCTGCAGCAGGTTGTTGCGTGCGGCAAGCGGCAGGGCGAGCGTCCGCCGCAGGACCACCGCCGGCGGCAACAGCAGCGCCAGCCGCCGATCCTCGCGGTCCACGCCACGCAGGGCGGTGACCAGCGCCGCCGGCTGCACGTGTCCATCGCCGGGCGCAGCCTCGGCATGATCGTCCCAGTTCGCCAGCGGCTCGCGATGCCCACTGCGCCGCAGCGTCCATTGCGCGCCGTCATGCTGCAGCAGGTGCCAGTCGGCGCCGCTGACGAACCAGCCGCGCCAGCGCACCGGCAACAGGTTTCGCAACTCGCCGCCCCACCAGCCGAGGAATCCCGGCAACGGCGAAACGCGCCAGCCGCGGCGCACACGCTCGGCCAACGGCCGCAGCGACTGCATCGCCATACTCATTCCGCGTCACCCTCCTGCCAGCGCAGCACCGCGTAGGGTTGCGCACCGGCTTGCGCCGCCTGCATGCGAATCGTGGCGCGCAACACCGCGCGTGTGCCGTCGGCCAGCCTGGCCTCCGACCGGATACTATGCGTCGTTCCGTTGTTGAGGACCAGACTCGGGTCATTCGCATTTTTTTGCCGTGCGGCCTGGATCGCCTGTTGCTGCTGCGGCGTCATGCCGGGAATCGCGGCCAGCGCCAGCGGCGGCGCGATATTCGGGTCGGGACTCAGCACGCCCGACCAGATCGTCACCACCGGCGCCACCTGGCGGTATACCGCCGGCGTCATGCCCAACACCATCTGCAATTCCTCCACACTGACGAAAGGACCGTTGCGCGGCCCGTAGTCGCGCCCGGCCGCCGCATAGGCGGCGCGCTGACTGTCCGTGGTTCCTTCCAGGCCGACCGGATTGCGCCAGTCCGTCACCTTATCGGTCAATGCCTGCGCCGCTGTGGGGTTCATGCCGACGGCCTGAAACAAGCCCCGCAGCACACCGGGCGCAGCGGTATTCAGATCGACCTTGCCGCTTTCGTCGATTGCCGACACCGTCACGGTGGCCTGGTCGTAGCGGAACGTGTAGACCCGCCCGTCGCCGCTCCAACGCTGTTTGGGCTGGGGGTTCTGCAATCCGTATACCGCTCTCATCAAGCCGGCTTCGGCTGCGTAGTGCGCCTGGGTCTGGGCGAATTGATAGCGCGCCTGCAGGGCTTCGGTGCGCGCCAGCGTGGCGTAGCCGCCGAGCAGGATCGCCAGCAGCGTGCACGCCCACAGCACCAGCAACAGGGCGACGCCACGCTGGCGTGTGCAATACGGCACAGGGCGGCGTGTCATCGGACACTCCCGCCGCGAATCAGCGTGCGCCGCAGAACGCTCTGCACGGGATTGACCCGCAACGGCACATCCATCTGCGGCCAGTCGGCGCCGCGTTGCGACTGCAGGCTGATGCGCACCAGTTGCGGCAGCAGCCGGCCGTCGGCCCAGCCCGCACCCCATGGCACGGCGTTGCCTTTTTCGTCGACGCCGCGATAGCTGAAGCTGCCGTCCTCGATGCGATCGAGCAGCACCTGCGGTTCCCCCAGTGGCTGCGGTGGTTTGCCGTCTGGCGGCAGCACGGCCAGGCTCACCTCCAGCCGAAAGCCGCCGTGTCCGTCATCGACGAGTTGCAGCCGCTGCAACTGCGGCCCGAGTTTGCCGAGGTAACCGGGCAGCGGTGCCACATAGCGCATCTCGTGCGCACTGCCGACAAAATAGATCGGCTCGCCGTGATCGGTCTGGCTGATCGGCTGGGTCATGCTCTGCGCCAGTTCGCGTCGCAGGAACTGCTGGGCCGAACGGATCTGGTCGATCCGTTCGATCGCGAGCGTGCCCGAGCGCACGCTGTGGGTAGCGGTGCGGATGCCCGAGTACACGCCGACCAGCAACAGCGCCAGCAGCACCAACGAGGCGAGCACTTCGAGCAGGGTGAAGCCGGCGGCGTGCTTCATCGGGATGCCTGCGCGCCGTTGTTGGTCGCCGGCCCAGCCAGCCGCAAGGTGCGGAAATGTGCCGAACGCGGATGCGAGGACGGCCCCCACAGCACGTTCAAGTCCAGCTGATAAAGGCGCAGCGGCGCATCCGGTGCAGCGATACCGGCCTCGTTCCATGGCGTCACCTCGAGTTGCCAGCGATAGTGCTTGTCGAAGCGACCCGAGCTGCTGCCCGATTTGACCGGCGCGCCCACGAACGCGCTGTCGAGCAGGCTGCGTGCGTACATCGCCGCCTCGCTGTGCTCGGCCGCGTTCTGGCTCAGGCTGATCGACGCGCCGGCCACTTTCATCAACGCGGCGAACGCAATCGCCAGCAGCATGATCGCCGCAATCACTTCGAGCAGGCTGAAGCCGCCTTGATGCCCCGCTTTCATCGCGCCGCCACCGCGTCGACCACGCGCACTTCGCCGGTCAGCCACGACACGTTGACATGCCACTCGCGCTTGCCGCTCTTCAGCGTGATGCGCCCACCGGTGGAACTGCCGTCGGGGAAGAAGCGGATGCGCCCGGTGTGGTCGTTGGGCTGGTCCTCCTTCGCGCTGGTGATGTTCACGCGCAAGCCTTTCGGCAGCCGGACGTCGCGCAGCTTCGCGTCGCGATAGCTGTTCGCATGGGTATCCACGTCGAAGTTCTGTTCCTGTCCGCGCACGATGGCCTGGGTGCGGGTCGCCCGCAAGGCGCCGGCCAGTTCGCTGCTGGCCGCGCGCACGCGCGCACTGGCCAGGCCCTGCGTCACCGAGATCGACACCGCTGCGGCGGCAATGCCGATCAACAGGATCACCGCCAGCATTTCCAGCAGGGTGAAGCCATGGGCATGCTGCGCATGCCTGGGCGCGTGGAATCGGGAATGGAAAATCGGAAAGGCGCCGCTTGCCGGGGCATCACGCACCGGCACAGCGTTGCCGCCACAGAATTGCAGCGGACAAAGATCCTGGCGCTGGCCGGTTCTCGCCATTTTCTATTCTCTAATTCCCGATTCCCGGCTTCATTGCCAGTTACCCACATCCTTGCTGTAGCCGTCGCCGCCGGGTTTGCCGTCCTGACCGTAGAAGGTCAGATCGAAGTTGCCGTTCTGGCCCGGGTACTGGTAACCGAACGCATGGCCCCACGGGTCCTTCAGATCCGACTGCTTGGCATACGGGCCCTGCCAGTTCGGCGCGTTGGCCGGCTTTACCGCCAGCCCTTCCAGCTGCGGCGGCGGCGAGCCGTTGTCGAGCGCGTAGTTCTCGATCTTCTGGCTCAGCGTCATCAGCTGCGCCTTGCCGGCGCCGTACTTGCCCTTGTCGACATTCTTGCCGACCTGGGTTACCACCACCGCGCCAATGATGCCGATCAGCACGATCACCGCGAGCATTTCGAGCAGGGTGAAACCGGCGTTCGAACCGATACGTCTTGGCTGCCTGTACTGCATGTGGATTACCTCGGATGTGCGAAGGGGATGCGGATTACTGGATGTTGCTGGTGAGACTGAGCAGCGGCAGCAGGATCGCCGCCATGATGATGGCCACCATGACCGTCATCACGATGGTCAGCGCCGGCACCAGCGCGGCCAGTAAACGGTCGATCGCTCGTTTGGACTCAAGTTCAAATGTGTCGGCCACTTTCAGCAGCATGGTGTCGAGCTGGCCGGCTTCCTCGCCGACCTGCACCATCTGCATCGCCAGCCGCGGAAACAGTTTCGACTGCCCCAGGGCGAGGCTGAGCCCGGCGCCGCCCTTGACTTGTTCATGGGCCGCACTCAAGGCCGTGTCGAGGGCGAGGTTGCCGGTGACCTGTCGCGCAATGGTCAGCGCGTTCAGCAGCGGCACGCCGTTTTTCAGCAAGGTTCCCAATGTACGGGCGATCCGCGCGGTCTCCACTTTCAGCAGCAGCGGACCGGCCAGCCGCACACCCAGCAAACGCGTATGCCAGGCCAGCCGCGCGGCCGGATCGCGCAGATGCGCGCGCCAGCCGAACAGGCCGCCACCCAGCACCAGCAGGATCAGCCACCACCACGCCTGCAGCGTGTTGCCGAGCACCAGCACGGCCTGGGTGATCCACGGGATCGGCACCTGCATGTCTTCGAAGATCGGCACGAACTGCGGCACCACGTAGGCCAGCAGCAGCACCAGCGAACCGAGTACGCCGACCAGCAGGAACGCCGGATAGATCAGCGCATTGACGATGCTGCCGCGCATCGCCTGCGCGCGCTCCAGATAATCGGCAAGCCGACGCAGGGTTTCTTCCAGCGAACCGCCCGCCTCGCCGGCACGCACCAGGCTGACGTACAGCTTGGGAAATACGCCGTGTTCCTCGTCCAGCGCGGAGGACAGCGTGTTGCCGCCACGCACGCGGTCACGCACGCGCTCGATCAGTTTCTGCGCGCTCTCGCTTTCGGGCAGATCCAGCAAAATGCCGAGCGCGCGATCCAGCGGCTGGCCGGCGCCGAGCAGGGTCGCCAGTTGATGGGTGAACTGGGCCAGCTGGTCGCCACTGAACGGACCGCGCTTGAACAGCGCCGCCAGCCCGCTGCCGCCGCCGGCACCGTCGGCCGGTTGCGCTTCCAGCGGCGTGTGGCCCTGATCCTGCAGGCGGCCAATCACCTCCTCGATGCTGGCGGCCTCCATCTGGCCCTGCAGCGTCTCGCCGGCTTCGCTGATCGCCTTGTAGCGGAACTGGGACACCTCAGCCCTCCTGCGTGACGCGCAGGACTTCTTCCAGCGTGGTGACGCCGGCAACGGCCTTGGCGATGCCGTCCTCGTACATCGTGCGCATGCCTTCGCTGCGAGCCTGCTTTTCGATCTCGCCCGCATCGGCGCGCTGCATCACCAGCCGGCGCAGCGGATCGCTCATGGTGAGGAATTCCATGATCGCGCGACGGCCACGATAGCCGGTGGGATTGGCCGCGTTGCTGCCGGGTTTCCACAGGCGGATCGGCCGCTCGTCGGTGTATTTTTCCAGTTCGAACTGCGTGATCACTTCCGGCAATGCCTCATAGGCGATCGCGGTTTCCGGATCGAGCCTTCGCACCAGCCGCTGCGCCAGGATGCCGTTGATGGTGGAGCCGAGCAGGTAGTCCTCCACGCCCATGTCGAGCAGGCGGGTGATGCCACCGGCGGCGCTGTTGGTGTGCAGCGTGGACAACACCAGATGGCCGGTCAGCGCGGACTGGATCGCGATGCGGCAGGTTTCCAGATCGCGCATTTCGCCGATCATGATCACGTCCGGATCCTGGCGCATGATCGAGCGCAAGGCGCCGGAGAAATCCAGCCCGATCTGCGGCTTCACCTGGATCTGGTTGATGCCTTCGAGCTGGTATTCGACCGGATCCTCGACGGTGATGATCTTGACGTCGTTGGTATTGATCTGCGACAGCGCGGTATACAGCGTGGTGGTCTTGCCCGAGCCGGTGGGGCCGGTCACCAGCAGGATGCCGTGCGGTTTTTCCAGCACGTCGACGAAACGCTGCTGGAAGCTGTCGGTGAAGCCCAGCGAGGCGAAATCGAACACCACCGACTCGCGATCCAGGATACGCATCACCACCGATTCGCCGAAGCTGGTCGGCACGGTCGACACGCGCAGGTCGAGCTCCTTGCCCTGCACGCGCAACTGGATGCGGCCGTCCTGCGGCAGCCGGCGTTCGGCGATGTTCAGCCGCGCCATGATCTTCACGCGCGAGATCACCGCCGCGGTGGACGACGACGGCGGCGCTTCCACTTCATGCAATACACCGTCGATGCGATAGCGCACCTTCAGCCGGTTCTCGAACGGCTCGATGTGCACGTCCGACGCGCGCTGTTCCACCGCGCGCTGGAGAATCAGGTTGACCAGCCGGATGACGGGTGCCTCGGACGCCAGATCGCGCAGGTGTTCGACGTCGTCCTCCTCGGCGGCGCTGCCGTCGAGGTTCTCCACGATGGTGCCCATCGCCGAGCGTCCCGTGCCGTAATAACGTTCGATCAAGCCGTCGATTTCCGAGCGCAGGCCCACGCGCAAGGCCACCGGACGCCCGGCGGCGAGTTCGACCGCCTGCAGGGGGTACGGATCGGCCGGGTCGGCCACGATCAGGGCCAGACCGTGCTCGTCGTCCTGCACCGGCACGACATGCTGCTGCTTGAGAAAACGCAGCGACAGGTCCAGATCTACCGGCGGCAATTCCGGCGCATCGCGCGCCGACAGCAGCGGCACCTGCAGCAATTCGGCCCACGCTTCGGCCAGGTCGCGCTCGGAGACCAGCCCGAGCCGCGCCATCAGGGTGGTCAGCGTGCCTTCGGCCGATTCCTCGTGCAGGCGCCGGGCGCGACCCAGATCGCTGTCTTTCAGACGACCGCGCGCAACCAGCCATGCGCAGACGTCCGCTTCACGGTGATCTGCCGCCATGCCTGTCCCGCCGACCGCCGGCTCGATCGCTGACGACATCCTTCACCTCGCTCGGTTACTGCCAAACCCGTCGACGCCACCCCCTGCAGCGAAACGGAAAAGACCATAGTTAGCACATCCGGCCGGCAACATGCGAGCGCTGCCTGGCCACGGCCGGCCTCATGAAGGCGCCGGCGCCAAACGGACGCCGGCCCGGATTTCAGGGCCCTTCGCCCCGACTTACCAGCCGATGCCGACGCCCACGCCGCCGGACGCTTCGTTGCCGCTGACCGCCGCGCCGAAGGTCAGATTCGCCTTGGGCGACAGCTGGCGCGAGTAACCCACCGACAGGGCGGCTTCGCCCTGATAGCCGCCCACGCCAACGCCCAGCCGGTTTGCCGCGTCGATGCCCTGCGCGCTGAACGCCATCTGCGACATCGCCGTGCCCATCGCACCGACCCGGCTCAAACGCTGGTTGACCACGTGGAGCTGGCCGTTGACTTCGTTGCGCAGCGAACTGAGATCGCTGCTGTTCACAAAACCCGCAGCTTTCTGATCGGTATAGGCCTTGGCCGTCTGCAGGGTCTGCTGATCGTTGGCGTCGGCATAGCTTTTGGCAGTGACCAGCGCATCCTGCACCTGGCCCAGGTTGGCCGCATCGGTAGTCTGGGTGCCGGCCGCCACATTGGTCACCTGGCGCTGGGCCGTCGCACTGCCCACCGATACCGTATTCGCGCGGTTGGCCACCGAAGCCTGGCCCAGGGCGACCGCGCCGGAGGCGGTCACCGAACTGCCTTCACCCACCGCCACCGCATTGGTGGCGGTCGCTGCGATGGTGGTATTGGCGCCCACCGCGGTGCTGCCATCGGCATTCACCTTGGCATTGCCGCCAATGGCGGTATCGTTCGGGCCCGCCGCATAACTGTCGCTACCCACCGCGGTACCGTGGTCGCCACCGGCTGCCGCATGGGCGCCGATCGCCACGCCGTGCGAACCCGCCGCCACCGAAGCGTCGTCGCTGCCATTTCCAGCCGTGTCGATGGCGATCGCGCCGAGATCCGCCGTGTTCTGTTGCAAGGTACCGATCTGCCCTTCGATGCCGGTGACCCGGGTATCGAGTGCGCCGATCGCCTGGGTATTGGTATCGACCTGGCTGCTGACCTGATCCAGTTGCGCGAAGTTCACCGCGTCCGTGGCATCCGTGCCGGCGGCCACGTTGACGATACGGCGTTCGCTGCCGGCGGCACCGATCGAGACCGTGTCGACCTGATCGGCCACCGAACCGGCACCCAGCGCAACGCTGTTGTCTGCCGAAGCCGAGGCGGAATCGCCCAGCGCAACGGTGTCAGTCCCGCCGCTCAGCGATCCCACTCCGGCTGCCAGCGAATAATCACCGATGGCCGACGAGCTGTAACCGAGCGCCGTTGACAGGAAACCCTGCGCCACACTGAAGCCACCAAACGCGACGGCACCCGAATTCAGCGCACCGCTGTCGAATCCCAGCGAGATCGACTGTTGGCCTATCGCACCGCCATAGCCGCCGGAATCCTGTGCCCCCGCCGCGATGGCGTAGGCGCCCTCGGCGTAACTGTCCGCACCGAGCGCTGTGGCGCTCGCGCCGCGCGCAGCGGCGTTGTTGCCCACGGCGGTAGCCGAGTCCGCATCGGTGTAGGCCGCACCACCGATCGAGGTGGCCCCCGCGCCCTGGGCCCAGGTGCCGTTGCCGACGGCGGTGGCGTTGTCGCCCACACCGACGCTCTGATATCCCAGGGCAATGGTGCCGCGGCCTTCCGATGCCGCCAGCGAGCCGATCGCGATCGAGCCTTCGCCCTGCGCCTCGGTGGCCAGGTTGCTGTTGCCCGGATCCGGGTCGCCACCACCGATGGCGATGCTGCCGCGATCGGACGCCTGTGCGTTGGCACCGAGCGCCACGCTGTTGTAGCCGTCCGCGCCGGCGTTGCTGCCGCCGGCAAACGCGCCCTGCGCCGTCGCGTAAGCCAACGAACCGATCGCGGTGCTGTCGGTGCCATCGGCACCGGCACCGGAGCCGATCGCCGTCGCACCGAAAGCGCTTGCCTCGGTGGCATAGGTGCTGCCATCGCTGTCGGTATAGATACCGCCCACCGCCGTGCTGGAAGCGGCGGTGGCGCTGGCATTGGAGCCCATCGCACTGGCGTTGTCGCCAACCGCCACGGCGTCGACGCCGCAGGTAAACGCGCCGTCGCCAGTCGGGGTGGCAGGCACCGTGGTGGTGACGCCGTCGGTGGTATAGGCACACGACGCGGCGGCTGTCGCCGCCTGCGCGGTCAGCGGCGCCAACGGCAGCGCGATGGCCAGCGCGATGACACCCAGAAGGGTCATACGACGCGGCGATCTTGCGCTGCGGCCGCGGCAGGCGGCCAGTTCGGACGCCACGACCACGGCGCCGAGCGATGCATTCCATACTTTGCTGTGGATCTTGTTCATTGATGCTCTCCCCATGTCCAGCGCAGCCGCGGCGATGGCTCGCACGGCGGCGCAGACGGTTGTCTGATCGGATTTCTTTCGATGGCGGCGAGCGGTCGTGCGCGACACGGCCGCTGGTGCTGTCCTGACGATGCGGCAGCGCGGGCGCCGCACTGCACGCGCCTGCTTACAGGGGAGTTCGGCAGGTCACCCCGACCACGGCGAAAGCGGCGGCGACATCCGCCTCGCTGTAACTGCGATCCAGGGCGGACTGCTCGACGCCGCAGGCGCCGCCGTCGAAGGTTTCCGCCGGCTGCCAATACAGCGCGTTGGCGTCATGGAACACCTCGAACGCCTTGCGCGTATTCCAGCCACTGGTTTTTGCCAGGGAGCAGAATGCACGGTTGTAGACGCCACTGCTGTAGTGGACATCGATACCGTCGCGGTAGTCGGCCGCATTGTCGATGGACGCGCCGTCGTTGCTCGGCGTGCACATGTCACGCAGCGCCGACATGCCCAGCAGCGGTACGGTGTCCGGCTTGACGATATCCGCACCGACCATGAAGTCGTTGCCGCCGCGATCGAAGAATTTCACCGCCTCGCCGGCCATGTCCGAGAATGCCTCGTTCATGCCACCGGACTGACCGTCGTACTGCAGGCCCGAATGCTGTTCGGTGAAGCCGTGACTGATCTCGTGCCCGGTGATGTCCAGCACCACGAACGGATAGAAATACTGGTCGCCGTCGCCGAAGACCATTTCGCCGCCGTCCCAGAACGCGTTCTCGTAGTTGGTGCCGTAGTGCACCCACATCGACAGTTTCATCGGGCTGCCGTCGCCATTCTGCAGCGGCGGCTTGCCGAACCATGTGTTGTACATGTCGTACACGACACCGCCGAAATGGTGCGCATCGTTGATCGGCGAATAGGCGCCGTTGATGGCATCGCCGAAACTGTCCCAGGCCGCCGGATCGGTTCCTGCGCAGCCGAACGACCACAACGCGACGCGCTGACCACCGGCCAGGTTGTAGGTAGCCACGTCATCATTCTGCAGATAGCAGACGTTGCCCACGCGCTGGGCGCCGAGCAGTTCGAGGCCCGGGCCGGAATTGTCGTAGTGGTACAGCCCGGTCAGTTCATTGCCGCCGGGACCGGTGGCCAGCACACTGGTCGGCGCGGGAGCGGGCGGACGACGTCCATCGGTGAGGCCTTCCCACTGCTTGATCAGCGCGCCCGTATTGGCGTCGATGATCGCGGTCGGACGCGACGGATGGCCGTGCACGGTCACCACATACGAAGTCTGGTAGACCAGCTTCGGCGCGGCGCCCTGACTCTGCGGATAGACGAACAGCTTGCTCGTGGCATTGGTCACGGCCAGTCCGGCATGACCCATCCGCGTCTGCAGTGTCGTCGGCGCCTGTGCTGCCGACAGCCGCGGCAGCACCGACATCAGCTGCATGCCGATGTCGCGCTCGGCCGCACCTTCGGCGGAAAGCACCGCGCCGCCGGCATTGCGCTCGACCACCAGGCTGCGGCCATAGACCGGCACACCCTTGAAGGTTTGCTGTTCGCGGGTCTTGACCGTGCCGTGCGCGGTACGGATTTCGTGTTCGGCCACGAACGCGGAGCCGGCGCCAAGGCTGAGGCGGCCGGCCAGCGCGGATGACGCGACGCGGCCCATCGGCGCGGCGCGGATGTCCACCTTGGTCGCCGCCATGCACCACGGCGCCGCGGCGCCGCCCATGATCATGAGCAGCGCACCCGCGAGTTTCTTCTTGAGCATCTGTTTCCCCTTCGCAAACAGGTTCCACCACCGGCGCCCCTGCAGGCGCTGGTGGATCAGGATTGGGTGTGGTCGGCCGACTCCCCCCGGAACTGCCGACCCGCCCAAACTACGGCGGCGCGCAAACTCGCGTCAATGCGAAAAATTCCAAGGCGGCTATCGCATTCCGGGAACTCCCTGCGACAATCCTCGCTTTGCAGGTCTCGCATGCAGCTCGTCGATATCGGCGTGAACCTCGGCCATGAATCCTTTCGCCAGGACCTTACCGCCGTGCTGGAACGTGCATCGCTGCACGCAGTGCAGCGCATGATCGTCACTGGTGCATCGCGCGATGGCAGCATCGATGCGCTGGCGTTGGCGAGGGCGCACCCAGGCGTGCTGTACGCCACTGCCGGCGTGCATCCGCATCACGCCATCGACTACGACGACGCCACCGATGCGCTGCTGCGCGAACTCGCCCGCGATCCGTTGGTGCGCGCCGTCGGCGAGACCGGCCTGGACTACCACCGCAACTACTCGCCGCAGGATGTGCAGCTGCGCGCGTTCGAGCGCCAGCTGCGCATCGCAGTGGATCTGCAGAAGCCGATCTTCCTGCACCAGCGTGACGCGCATGCGGATTTCATCGCGATGCTGCGGCGCTATCGTGACCGGCTGGTGGGCGCGGTGGTGCACTGTTTCACCGATACCGGTGAGGCGCTGCGCGACTATCTGGCACTGGATTGCCACATCGGCATCACCGGCTGGATCTGCGACGAACGCCGCGGCATCCACTTGCGCGAACTGGTACGCGAGATTCCGGCGAACCGCTTGATGATCGAGACCGATGCGCCTTACCTGCTGCCTCGCACGGTGCGTCCCGCTCCGTCGCACCGGCGTAACGAGCCGATGTACCTGAAACATATCTGCGAGGAGATCGCCCGTGACCGCGGCGAGCCGGTGGAGGTCACCGCGGCGAACAGCGTGGCGACCGCCGAGGCATTCTTCGGGCTGCCTGGAATCACCACGCACGCCACGTAGGAGCTGCGGCGGGCGGAACACGTTTCGTTGAGCCTGCCATGACTTCGCCGATGGAGATTGTTCCTGCAGCCATGCAGACTCATCGACGACCGTTCAATCGAGCACTCGTGTCTGGCCAGGCGCCAGGCCGTCCAGCGCATGTTCGCCGATGCGCACGCGGATCAGCCGCAAGGTCGGGAAACCGACCGCGGCAGTCATCCGCCGCACCTGCCGATTGCGCCCCTCGCGCAGGGTCAGGCTGAGCCAGCTGGTGGGGATGCTCTTGCGAAAGCGCACTGGCGGATCGCGTGGCCACAGCCAGTCCGGCTCGACAGCGAGCGCCGCGTCGGCAGACAGGGTTGGGCCATCGTTCAACAGCACGCCGCCGCGCAGTTTCAGCAAGGCCGCCTCGTCGATCTGCCCATCGACCTGTGCCAGATAGGTCTTGGCCTGCTTGTGCCGGGGGTCGGTAAGCCGATGCGCCAGCCGCCCGTCGTCGGTCAGCAGCAGCAGGCCCTCGCTGTCATGGTCCAGACGTCCAGCCGCATAGACGTCCATTTGCCTGACGTACGCGGCCAGCGTGGGGCGGCCCTCCGGATCGGTGAACTGGCATAGCACGCCATACGGCTTGTTCAGCGCAATCAGCATGGCGGCGATGGGGGAAACGACGGCATCGAGTGGCTGCTCAATGTCCCTCGTCAGCTCGCGCCATGGGCTTGACGAAGCGCAGGGTCATGCGGTCGGACTCGCCGATCGCCAGGTATTTCGCGCGATCCTGCTCGCCCAGGGTGAGCGTGGGAGGCAATGTCCAGACGCCTTTCGGATAATCCCTGGTGTCCTTCGGGTTGGCGTTGATCTCGCTGCCGGCATCCAGCGTGAAGCCGGCGTCAGTGGCCAGTTTCACCACGTAGCGGGTCGGCAGATAGCCGCTCTGCTTCACCGCGTCCAGCGAGGCATTGTCGTCGGCACGGTGATCGACCACGCCGAGCACGCCGCCCGGACGCAGCACCGCGAAGAACGCCTTGAACATCGCCGGCGCCGTGTCGGCCATCACCCAGTTGTGCACATTGCGGAAGGTCAGCACGCGGTCGGCCGACGCCGGCGCGCCCAATACGGGCGCCTTCGGGTCGAACTCGACGATGCGGGCATTGCCGTAGTGGGCCGTATCAGCCGCAAATTTCCGATGCAACGCGCTGTCGTCGCGGCGGGCCTCGCCGTCACCGGACGACGCGGCCACCGCGGCCACGTAGTGGCCGTTGTCGTGCAGCAACGGCGCCAGGATCTCGCTGTACCAGCCACCGCCGGGGGTGATTTCCACCACGGTCTGGTCCGGGCGAACGCCGAAGAACTGCAGGGTGGCCTTGGGGTGGCGATAGACGTCGCGGGCGCGGTTCGCCTCCGAACGCCAGCTGCCGGCCAGCACGCTGTCCAGCTGCGAGGCGGTGAAGTCACTGGCGCTGGTGGGCGGCACCAGTTCGTCTGCCGGCTGATCCGGCTCGGTCGACATGGCCGGTGTCACCTGGGCCAGCGCCACGCCCGGCAGGGCCAGACAGGCGGCCAGCAGCAACATGGCACCCCGACGGGTGGCCGTCCTCCTGGTTGCTTCCATTGCATGATTCATCGTCTACCCCTTGGCATTGGCCGTCCCTAATTGCCGAAATATCACGAAAGCGATGTGCAGATTCAGTGGACGCTTCAGAACGGGGCGCCCCGTTTTGCGGCCCGGATGAAATCCGCGTCGCCGACGATCAGGATAATCTGCTCGATCGGTTTCTTGTAGGCCAGCACAGCCCATGTCGATGCCGGTTTTCCTGACCTAGTAATGGATCACCGAGCGGATCACTTTGCCTTCGTGCATCAGCTCGAACGCCTCGTTGATGCGCTCCAGCGGAAGCACCTCGGTAATCATCTCGTCGATCTTGATCTCGCCGGCCATGTAGCGCTCGACATAACCCGGCAGCTGCGAACGGCCCTTGACCCCGCCAAATGCCGAACCTTTCCACACGCGTCCGGTGACCAGCTGGAACGGCCGCGTGCTGATCTCCTGCCCGGCACCGGCCACGCCGATGATGATCGACTCGCCCCAGCCCTTGTGGCAGCACTCCAGCGCCGCCCGCATCACGTGCACGTTGCCGATGCACTCGAACGAATAGTCCACGCCGCCATCGGTGAGCTCGACGATCACCTGCTGGATCGGTGTATCCGGAAAATCCTTCGGGTTGATGAAGTCGGTGGCGCCGAGCAGCTTCGCCATCTCGAACTTCGCCGGGTTGGTGTCGATCACCACGATGCGTCCGGCCCCGGCCATCACCGCGCCCTGCACCACCGACAGGCCGATGCCGCCCATACCGAACACCGCCACCGACGCACCCGGTTCGACCTTCGCGGTATTGAGTACCGCGCCGATGCCGGTGGTGATGCCGCAGCCGAGCAGGCACACCTTCTCCAGCGGCGCGGCCTTGTTGATCTTCGCCAGCGAGATTTCCGGCAACACGGTGTATTCGCTGAACGTGCTGGTGCCCATGTAGTGCAGCAGCGGTTTGCCGTCGAGCGAGAAGCGCGAGGTGCCGTCGGGCATCAGGCCACGGCCCTGAGTGACGCGGATCTTCTGGCACAGGTTGGTCTTGCCCGAGCGGCAGAACCTGCACTCGCCGCATTCGGGCGTGTACAGCGGAATTACGTGATCGCCGACCTGCAACGAGGTCACGCCTTCACCGACCTCCTCGACGATGCCGCCACCCTCATGGCCGAGAATTACCGGAAACATGCCCTCCGGATCGGCGCCGGACAGCGTGAACGCATCGGTGTGGCAGACACCGGTCGCCACGATGCGCACCAGCACTTCACCTGCTTTCGGTCCGGCCACGTCGACCTGCTCGATCGACAACGGTTTGCCTGCTTCCCAGGCGACGGCGGCGCGTGACTTCATGATTCAACTCCTGACGATGGGTCTGCAACGACCCACGATGATGACGTGTGCGGCCAATTTGCGAAACTGCATCAGCGAACTGCCGTGTCATCGGGTCGAAACCCCGACATCTGCCGGCAGTAGTCGTCCGCCTCGACCAGCAGCCATTCGCGGAACAGCTGCAAGCCGGGGTGCTCCCGCGAACGTGGCGGATAGACCAGCCAGTACGCATCCTGCACCGGCAGGTAACGATCGCCCAGCACCGTCAGGCGACCGGCATCGATGAGCGACTTCGACATCACCATGCGGCCCATCGCCACACCGAGACCTTCCAGCGCCGCGTGTCGTTGCGCCTCGAAACTGTCGAAGTGCGCCACGTACCGATGTGGCGCCGTACCGCCGACCTTGGCGAACCAGTCCTTCCAGCGACTCGACGGATTCGGATCGCCGAGCAATGGCCAACGTGAGAGATCCTTCGGGTCCGCATCGGCCATGCGTGCCACCAGGGCCGGCGCGGCCACCGGCGCGATCCATTCGCCGAACAGCCGCTCGCTATGCAGTCCGGCCCATTCGCCACGACCGTAACGCAGTGCCGCATCCACCGGCTCGCGCTCGAAGTTCACCAGCGTCGAACCCGATTGCAGATTGAGTTCCAATTCGGGATGCACGGCAATCAGTCGCGGCAACCGTGGCACCAGCCAGCCGGACATGATGCCGGGGCTGGCGCTCAGGGTCAGCGTCTCGTCGCTTCGTTTGCGGTAATGCGAAAGCGCGTGTTCGATGCCGTCGACGTGTTCGCCCACCGCTTCGAGCAGGCTGCAGCCTTCGACCGTCAGCTTCACCCCGCGGGGCCCGCGTTCGAACAGCTGGCGTTCCAGCCGTTCCTCCAGTTGGCGCATCTGATGACTGAGCGCGCTGACGGTGAGGTTGGCCTGCGCCGCCGCGCGCGACAGATTGCCCAGCCGGGCGACCTGCACAAACTGCTGCAGCAGAGCCAGCGGCGCCTTTGTCATATTCAATTTTCCTCAAGTCTGGCTTGCAAATATATCGCTTTTTGGCGACCTGTCTCGCGCGTACCTTGAGCAAACCCCAAAGCCACTCCCCCTGGAGGCTCCCATGAATTCGATCTGGAAAGACCTGCTGTTCCTGCACGGCCATCTCGCACACAAGGAGGATCTGAACTGGAGTTCCGATGTGCGCACCGAGGCGGAGCGTGACGAGGCCGGCGTCGGCAAGATCAAGTCAGCCGCGGTAAAATGCTGCATGGCAGTCTGGCCGCGATTGGCGGGACCGCGCTAAGCGCAGCGGACCGGGGTCCGCTGCCCCGGCCGCCGCGAATACGTCACGGCGCTTTTCCCGGACGCGTGCATGCTTGCCGTTCCCATCGTCCGAGGTGATCCACCGTGCAAAAGCGTCCACTTGGCAAATCGTCGCTGTCCGTCGCCCCGCTCGCCTTCGGCGGCAACGTGTTCGGCTGGAGCGCCGACGAGAAGCGCTCGTTCGAACTGCTCGACGTGTTCGTCGACGCCGGCGGCAACCTGATCGACACGGCGGACGTCTATTCCGCGTGGGTGCCGGGAAATCGCGGGGGCGAATCGGAAACCATCATCGGCAAGTGGTTGAAGAAGAGCGGCAAGCGCGCGCAGGTGGTGATTTCGACCAAGGTTGCCAAGTGGACCGAACAGCCCGGCCTGTCGCCGGCGAATATCCGCCAGGCGGTGGACGGTTCGCTCAAGCGCCTGCAGGTCGACTGCATCGACCTGTATCAGGCGCACGAGGACGATGCCAGCGTACCGCTGGAAGAAACGCTGGGCGCGTTTGGACGGCTGATCGAGCAGGGCAAGGTGCGCGTGATCGGCGCCTCCAACTACGGCGCCGCGCGCTTCGCCGATGCGCTGGCCGTCTCGAAACAGCATGGTCTGCCGCGCTACGAAAGCCTGCAACCGGAATACAACCTGGTCAGCCGCGCCGGTTACGAGAAGGAACTGGAGCCGTTGATCCGGCACGAGAACATCGGCGTGATCAGCTATTACGCGCTCGCCAGCGGTTTCCTCAGCGGCAAGTATCGCAGCGCCGCCGACCTGGCCAAGAGCGCCGCGCGTGGCGGCGCGGTGAAGAACTTCCTGAATCCGCACGGTCTGCAGGTGCTTGCCGCGCTCGATGCCGTGGCAGCGGCGCAGCATGCCACGCCGGCCCAGGTGGCGCTGGCCTGGCTGATCGCCCGGCCCGGCCTCACCGCGCCGATCGTCAGTGCCACCAGCGTCGAACAACTGCGCGAACTGCTCGGCGCCACGACGCTGCAGCTGGGCCACGATGAGATCGCGCAACTGGACCTGGCCAGTACCTGACCAGCTCCGCTTGCCGGCGATCGACGCGCATTACTCCGGCGCTTCGACTTCGTAGCCCTCGGCCCGCAGTGTCGCCAGATAGCCATCCGGCTTCAGCAGCTCATCCATCGGCAGTATCGCGAACGTCTGCGGGTTGTCGGCCAGTGCCTTGCGCGCGGCGGCCAGCCAGATTGCCGCCTGCCTGGCCGGCACGTCATCGAGCCCGAGGCTGTGCGCAAAACCCGCATCGGTGAGCGAGCTGACGCAAGCCTCGTGGCGGGCGCTGTCGGGCAACCCGCGCAGTGTCTGCAGATCGCCGGTGGCCCATGCGTTGGCGCGCGCCTTCATGGCCGGCATGTCGTGTTCGATGCTGTCCAGCGTGCGGATGAAACAGGTGGTGTCGTGCGGCGCAGAAGCCTTGAATGCCTTGATCGCAGCGCGCGGATGCGCGATCACCACCTGATAGCTGGTCGGCACTTCGGTGACGCCATGACGCGAGGCGAGTGCGTCGACACTGGCCTGCACGCCACCGCTCCGGCTCAGGTCGTTGGCCTTGATCGCCTTCTTGTACAGCTCCTGCGCCGCGAAGATCGGTCGCCAGCGTTCGATGCCGCGATCGTCGCCAAGAAATTTCTGCTTGAGCACCTGCCAGCGCGCGTACACCGGCGGCGGCAGCACCTGCTGCAGGGTCTGGCCATCGCCATTCTTGCGCGCGCTGTACGCCGACGGCAGCAGGAACAGCTTGCCGAAGAACCCTACATCGGCCTTGACCTTCACCGAGGGTGGCAACAGCACCTGCCGCGATCCACCGATCACCTGCTCCAGCTCGCGCGATTGCCATTGCATGCTGCGCGGCAAGGGTGACAGCGTGCCGAGCACCCACATCACATGGTTGCCGGTCGCCGGATCCTTCCTGGACACTTTCCACAGGCCGGGACCGGGTTGCACGCCGGTGACCACCACGGCCGCAAGATCGGCCACCTGCGGCGGCACCGCGCTGCTCATCACCGATTGCGCGGCGACCGGCGCAAGGCCGCACAGCACGGACAGAAAAATCGCATGCAGCAGACGCATTTCGAGTGGCTCCCGTGTTACAGGCAGCCATTGTGGCAGGGCCACCCTGAGCCGCGGGCTTCTGCCATCGAGACAGCGTTGAACTTTCGCTCAAACGCATGGCGGCCGACCGCCTCGGGCGACCGTGGCGTGCCGCTCTGCGTTGACGGCACACCCTGGCATTCACCTGGCCTTTGTCGAGGCGCTTGACCGAACAGAGGCGCGGCGCCGGTGGCGCCTACTTCTGTTCGGTCGTATGGATGGCCAATCACCCACGACGCCTTCAGCGTGGAGCGAGCGTCGCCAGCACGGCGTTGAAGGTCGTGCTGGGGCGCATCGCCCGGCTGACTTTTTCCAGACTTGGGTGGTAATAACCGCCGATATCCACCGGCTTGCCCTGCACGCCGGCAAGTTCGCCGACGATGGTCGCCTCGTTCTCCTGCAGCGCCGCGGCCAGCGGAACGAATTTCGCCTTGAGCCCGGCGTGCGTGTCCTGCGAGGCCAGCGCCTGTGCCCAGTACAGCGCCAGGTAGAAATGGCTGCCGCGATTGTCGAGGCCACCGACCTTGCGCGACGGCGACTTGTCGGTATCGAGGAATTTGCCATTGGCCTGGTCCAGCGTCTTGGCCAGCACATCGACCTCGATGTTGCCGTAGCGATTGCCCATATGCTCCAGCGATGCCGCCAGCGCGAGGAACTCGCCCAGCGAATCCCAGCGCAGGTAGTTCTCCTGCACGAACTGCTGCACGTGCTTGGGCGCGGAGCCACCGGCGCCGGTCTCGAACAGGCCGCCGCCAGCCATCAGCGGCACGATCGACAGCATCTTGGCGCTGGTGCCCAGCTCCATGATCGGGAACAGATCGGTGAGGTAGTCGCGCAATACGTTGCCGGTGACCGAGATCGTGTCCAGGCCCTGGCGGATGCGTTCCAGCGAGAAACGCGTCGCCGCCACCGGATCCATGATGCGGATGTCCAGGCCACTGAGGTCGTGGTCCTTCAGATAGCGCGCGACCTTGCGGATCACCTGCGCATCGTGGGCACGCGCCGGGTCCAGCCAGAACACCGCCGGGGTGTGGCGCGCTCGGCCTACCGCCAGCTTCACCCAGTCCTGGATCGGTGCGTCCTTGGTCTGGCACATGCGCCAGATGTCACCGGCCTCGACGTCGTGCTGCAGCAGCACGCTGCCTGCTTCGTCGATCACCTTGACCACGCCGTCGCCGGCGACCTGGAAGGTCTTGTCGTGCGACCCGTATTCCTCGGCCGCCTGGGCCATCAGGCCCACGTTCGGCACGCTGCCCATGGTCGCGGGGTCGAACGCGCCATGCGCCTTGCAGTCGTCGATCACCGCCTGGTAGACATCGGCGTAGCAGCGATCCGGGATCACCGCCTTGATGTCCTGCAACTCGCCTTTCGCGTTCCACATCTTGCCGGAGTCGCGGATCATCGCCGGCATCGACGCGTCGATGATGACGTCGCTGGGCACGTGCAGGTTGGTGATGCCCTTGTCCGAGTTGACCATCGCCAGCGCCGGGCGCTGCGCGTACCCGGCGTCGAGATCGGCCTTGATCGTGGCCTCCTGGTCGGCGGGCAGCGCACCGAGGCGCGCGTACAGGTCGCCGATGCCGTTGTTCGGATTGAAGCCGATCTGCTTCAGCGCCGCGGCGTGTTTCGCCAGCACATCCTTGTAGAACTCGCCCACCGCCACGCCGAACATGATCGGGTCGGAGACCTTCATCATGGTCGCCTTCAGATGCAGCGAGAACAGCACGCCCTGCTGTTTCGCGTCCGCCATCTGCGTGTCGATGAAACTGGCCAGTGCGCGCCGGCTCATCACCGCACCGTCGATGATCTCGCCGGCCAGCAGCGCGGTCCTCGGCTTCAGCACGGTGTGGCTGCCATCCTTGCCGAACCATTCGATGCTGACGTTGCCGGCCTTCTCGACCAGCGCGGATGTCTCGGTGCCGTAGAAATCGCCACTGTCCATGTGCGCCACGTGGGTCTTCGAATCCTTGCTCCACGCGCCCATCTTGTGCGGATGCTTGCGCGCGTAGTTCTTCACCGAGGCCGGCGCGCGACGATCAGAGTTGCCCTCGCGCAGCACCGGGTTCACCGCACTGCCCTTGACCCGGTCGTAGCGCGCCTTGATGTCCTTCGCCGGCGCGTCCTTCGGCTCGTCCGGATAGTCCGGCAGCGCGTAACCCTGGTCCTGCAGTTCCTTGATGGCCGCCTTCAGCTGCGGCATCGAGGCGCTGATGTTGGGCAGCTTGATGATGTTCGCCTCGGGCGTGGTGGCGAGCTGGCCCAGTTCGGCCAGATCGTCGGCCATCCTCTGCCCGTCCTTCAGCGCTTCGGGAAACAGCGCGATGATGCGCGCGGCCAGCGAGATGTCGCGCGTCTCCACCGCAATGCCGGCCGTGCCGGTGAACGCGGCAATGATCGGCAGCAGCGACTGCGTGGCCAGGAACGGGGCTTCATCCGTCAGCGTGTAGATGATCTTTGGCGTGGAAGGCATGGTCTGCATGAACCTCGTTGGCTACGGCAATCTGGGAATGGATGCTGGCGTTCCGACCCGATGCCGGTGGGCGTGACGCCGGCGGCGACCGGTCGCCGCAGCACCTGCAAGGGGCTCGGAACTCGCGAAAGCCTCCCATTGTCGCGTTTTCACCGGACAGGCGAAAGCGCGCGGCCGCCACGGCGCTCGCGTGGGCTCCGCGCAGGCCATGCAGCGGCGCGCGATGTGTCGCCGTGCCCGCGGCGCGAATGCCATGCCGTGGGCCACGGCGCCGCCACCCTCCCGCAGACCATCACCGAACAGACAAGGAAACGTCATGAGCCGTCTCAGCCAGTCCATCGTCGATTTCATCGCCCAGCTGTTGCCGCTGCAGACCTGCCAGCACGCCGACGGCCACGAAGGCGCGTTGTCGCTGCTCGATGGCACGCTGATCCTGCCGGTCGACGAATCGCATGCCGCGGCAGAGGAAGGCTGAGTGGCGGTGTGCTGGCAGGGCGACAGTCGCCGCCGCCCGGAAGTGATCGGCACGCAGCTGGCCGGCCTTGCGGTGTGCCGGCATGTCGAGCTTCACGGGGTCGATCTTGCGGCGGCGGAATGGGCCACGCACCGGCAACAGCTGGCCGAGCGGTTTCACCGTGTCACCGGCCTGACGCTGCACCCGCGAACGTCGCTGGCGGTCGCGTCGTGAACCACCCTCGCCCACAACGGCAAGGGCGCGGCCTGGCCGCGCCCTTGCTGGAACACCTGTCGCCAAGACGATTTACTTGACGGTGAAATCCTTGCTGGCAACCTGATTGCCATTCAGGGAAATATCGACCTTGTAATTGCCGGCCGGGAGACCGCTGGGCTTGCTGATCATGAACGCGGTGGTTTCCGGGCCCGTGGCATTGAGGGTCTTGCTGTCCTCATGCACGGTTTGGCCGTCCTGATAGCTCCACTTTGCCGCCAGCGTGGCGCTGCCGCTGCCGCTGGTATCCACCGACGCGTAGATGGTGTCCTTGGGCGCAAAGCTGGTACCGCTGGCGAGGATCTTGTTGTTGGCGTCGACGGTCGAGCCCAGTTCGACCGAGCTGAGCGTGACGGCGGCGGTGGCGTCGTTGGCTGGCGCCATGCCCGCCGTCGAGGCCGGTGCCGGCGCCATCGTCGGCGCGCTGGCGGTGGGTGGCGGCGTACTTGGGATCGACGAAGCCGATTCGTCCTTCTTGCCACAGGCACTCAATGCCAGCGCGGCGGCCAGTGCAGCGGCAAGGATCAAGGGTTTTTCGCGGGTCATTTTCATAAGGCATCTCCTGCTTCGGAACGTGGGGGGTTTCAGGACTTGGCGGGGATCTTCAACATCTGGCCGGGCTTGATCTTGTCCGGATCCGAGAGCCGATCGCGGTTGGTGTCGAAGATCGCCTTCCATGCATTCGCGTTGCCGTAGAAGTGCTTGGCGATCGCTGACAGGTTGTCGCCGGTCGCTACGGTGTAGATGGTTGTCTCGTCCACAGTCGAACCGACGTGCGATTGCACATCGTTGAAATCGGCCTTGGCCGCAGGCGGCACATCTGCCGCGGTGGATGTCATTGCCCCGCGCACATCGGAGAAATCCGACTTGCTGCTTTCATTACCCATCGAACGCATCTCCGTACCGCAAGGGGAATCAGTGATAGCCACCTTGCAGTTAACGGGTTGTGAGTAAGTTGCCGATGCGTTCAGCTATGGCGCATGCGCCGCAGGCGTGCCGTTCACGTCGATGCGGTGTCTGCGCTACGCCCTTCCGGACCAACTCAGGCTTGCGCCACCGGTCGCCGGCGTGCGGCGGTGCGCCCCTTCCGCCGTGCCCACCACGCTTTCCGCCGCTCGGCCAGGCACGAGAAGATCACGTACAGCGCCGGCGTGCTGAGCAGGGTGAGGCTCTGCGAAATCAGCAGGCCGCCGATCAGCGCGATGCCGAGCGGACGGCGCAGTTCGGAGCCTTCGCCCAGGCCGATCGCGATCGGCAGCGCGGCGAGGATCGCCACCATGGTGGTCATCATGATCGGGCGGAAGCGCACGATGCACGCCTCGCGCGCGGCCTCCAGCGGACTCTTGCCGTGCTCGCGCTCGGCCACCAGGGCAAAGTCGATCATCATGATCGCGTTTTTCTTGACGATGCCGATCAACAGCACCAGCGCGATCTGCGCCACCACCGACAACTCGGTGCCGGTCAGCCACAGCGCCAGCAGCGCACCGGCACCGGCGGCCGGCAAGGTGGACAGGATGGTGATCGGATGGACCAGGTTTTCGTACAGCATGCCGAGCACGATGTAGACGGTGAGCACGGCGGCCAGGATCAACCAGCCCATGCCGCTCTGCGCCTCCGCGAAACGCCGGAAATCGCCGCCCATGTTGAGCTTGATGTCGCCCGGCATGCGCATGTTCTGCACGGTGGCCTGGATGATCGCGGTGGCCTCGCCCATGCTCACGCCGGGCGCGAGATTGAAGCTGAGATCCATCGTGGTGTACTGGTTCTGATGGCGGATCTGCGAGGGCGCCAATCCCGCTTCCTGCCGGGCGAACGCGGTGATCGGGATCATCTTGCCGCTGCTCGAGCGCACGTAGATGCGGTTGAGCGCTTCCGGCGTCGCGGTCTGGTCGGGCAAGGCGTTGACCACCACCTTGTACTGGTTGATGTCCGAATAGATGGTCGACACCTGGCGCTGGCCGAACGCGTCGTACAGCGCACCATCGATGGTGCCGACCGACACGCCCAGGCGCGCGGCCTTGTCGCGATCGATCACGATGTTCTGGCGCAGGCCGGCATCGTCGACGTCGGTACCGACATCCATCAGCTTGGGATTCTTCTTCAGCTCGGCCTGCAGTTTCGGCAGCCACTTCTGCAGCCCGGCCAGGTCGTTGCCCTGCAGCGACACCTGGTACTGCGCGCCCTGACTGGTGCCACCGCCGCCACTGGGTAGATCCTGCACCGGGCGCAGGCGCAAATTGAGATCCGGATAGTTCGCCGCCTTGGCGCTGAGGCGCGCCAGTACCGCGAAGGTGTCGTCCTTGCGGCCGTCGGCGCGGGTCTTCAGGTCGATGTTGAACGAACCGCTGGTGCCCTGCCGGCTGCTGCCCAGGCGCGAACCCACGGTGGCCACATCCGGATCGGCCATCAGCATCGCGGTGAGCCGCTGCAGGCGCTGCTTGCTCTCGGCGAACGAGACGGTGGCGCTGGAGTTGGCGCGGCCCCAGATCAGGCCGGTGTCCTGCGCCGGGAACAGGCCGGTCTTGACCACGCCGAACAGGTAGAACGTCGCCACGATCAGCGCCAGCGGAGTGAGCGAGAACAGCAGCGCGTGGCGCAGCGAAAAATTCAGTGCCCGGCTGTATACCCGCAGCATGCCGGCGTGGAAGCTTTCCAGCGCGCGATCGAGTTTCGAGGGCGGCCGGGTGCTGCGCCCGTGGTCGCGATGTCCACGCAGGAAATGCCCGCACAGGGCCGGCGTCAAGGTCAGCGACACCGTGGCCGACACCACGATCGCGGCCACCAGCGTCACCGCGAACTCATGCATGAACATGCCGGTGACGCCGCCGGCAAACAGCAGCGGGATGAACACGGCGATCAGCGAGGCCGTGATCGACACGATGGTGAAGCCGATCTCGCGCGCGCCGGCCAGCGTGGCCTGCATGCGCGTCATGCCCTCGTCGATGTGGCGAATGATGTTCTCGATCACCACGATCGCATCGTCCACCACAAATCCTATGGCGATCACCAGCGCCAGCAACGTGAGGTTGTTGAGCGTGTAGCCGAGCACGTACATCACCACGAACGCACCGGCCAGCGACAACGGCACCGCCACCGCGGCGATCAGCGTGGGAGCCAGCCGGCGCAGGAACAGCGCCATGGTCAGGATCACCATCGCCAGCGAGATCAGCAGCGTCGCCTGTACTTCATGCAGCGAGGCGCGGATGGTCGGCGTGCCATCGAAGAACGGGGTCAGCTCGGTGCCCGGCTGCAAGTATTCGCGCAGCAGCGGCAGCTGGTCCTTGACCAGGTCCACCGTCGCGATGACGTTCGCGTCGGCCTTCTTGTAGACATACATCAGCACCGCCGGTTTGCCGTGGAACCATGCCGCCTGGTACGCATCCTGCTGGCCGGCGTAGACGTTGGCCACGTCGGCCAGACGCACCGGCGTGCCATCGTGGCTGGCGATCACCAGCTGGGCGAAATCATCGGCACTGTGCAGCTGGGTGGTGGCGCTGACCGCCATGGTGGTGGTGTCGTTGGAGAGGAACCCCTCCGGCGAGGTCACGTTGGCCGCGCTCAGTGCGTTGCGCAGTTGATCCGGCGAGAGGCCCATCGCGTTCAACGCACGCAGGTTCACGTCGACGCGGATCGCCGGCGTGGCCGCACCGGCGATCTCCACCGACGACACGCCCGGCTGCTGGCGCAGTCGCTGTGCCAGCAGCGAGTCGGCAGCGTTGTAGAGGTCGGCGGCGGACTGGGTGTCCGAGGTCAGCGCCAGCGCGATGATCGGGTCGTCGTTCGGGTTGGCCTTCTGATAACTCGGCGCGCCGTTGAGGCCGCTGGGCAGGTCCGGTGCGGCCGCGTTGATCGCCGCCTGCACGTCGCGCGCGGCCGAGTCCAGGTCGGTGCCGGTCCGGAACATCATGAACACGAACGTGCTGCCTTCGGAGCTGGACGAACGCATGGTGTCGATGCCGGGCACCTGGCCCAGGTGCCGCTCCAGCGGCGCGGCCACGGTCGAGGCCATGGTGCTGGCATCCGCACCGGCCTGGCTGGCCTGCACGAAGATCGCCGGAAACTGCATGTTCGGCAACGCCGCCACGCCGAGCAGGGCATAGCCGATCATGCCGACCACGAACAGCCCGATCGCCAGCAGTGACGTGCCGATCGGACGGCGGATGAAGATGCCGGAGATATTCATGGAGTCGACGCGAGCGGGGGGCGGGGAGCGGGCGGATGACAGGCGGGACGTGGACGGATCATCCCACCATCAACGCCCGAGCCGCGAAAAGGTTGATCGGCGAACTGCGCGCGAGCAGCGGCCCTTCCCCTGCTTTCGCAGAGGGAGGAGCGGAGCGGAGCTGCCTGCCATCATTTCTCTCCCTGCTTGCAGGAGGAAGCTGGGAGGGGGTGTTTTTGACCGGCCAGCCGGGCGCGACGGCTCACACCGCGCCGTCTGTCTGCGCGCGGATCAACGCGCGCTGTTCGCGGCGCACGGCCAGCCAGTCGGAGAAACGCTCCATGTACAGGTAGATCACCGGCGTGGTGTAGAGCGTGACCAGCTGCGACAGCAGCAGGCCGCCCACGATCGACACGCCCAGCGGCCGGCGCAGCTCGGCGCC
>DHXA01000233.1 GCA_002413455.1 Rhodanobacter sp. UBA5168
TACTCGACGTGGCCGCCCTGGTAGGACGACAGCGCGATCGCGTCGGCGTCTTCCTGCAGCGCGGCGCGCACGACGTCTTCCACCGAGCGGTTGTGCCCGAGGTGGATCACCTCCGCTCCCTGCGACTGGATGATCCGCCGCATGATGTTGATCGCCGCGTCGTGGCCATCGAACAGGCTGGCCGCGGTGACGAAACGCAGTGGGGTGGTTTCCGTCTGCGTGGCGCTGGCGGGGACGTGCTTGGCGGGGGAACTCATGGCAACTCCGACATCGTGTGCTTGAACTTGTCGATTCTAGTGGATCGTGGTCAAGCACGGAGCTTTAGCCCCTCTCCCCTTGGGACACAGGGGATGGAGTGAGGGTTCGGGAGTGCGATGGAGTTGAAGACTGCGCGAGGCTCGGCACTTCGCTCCGCCCGCACACTCACCCGCCTTCGGCAACCTCTCCCGGTGGGAGAGGGAAACTAGACACAGAGCGCGAGATTAGGGCTGCCGACCACGCGGGTACCCACCTGCTCGCCCTGCACGAACGCCAGCCCCGCCTCGATCACCTCGGGTGCATCGAGCACGCGGCGATGGCCCAGCCCCTGCGTGGTGAACAGCCGCGCGCCGGGCCAGTACTGGGCGTAGCGCTCCCCCTCGCTCCACGGCACGTCCGCGTCGTCGAGGTCGTGCACGATCAGCGCAGGCTGGCTCAGCGCGGGCAGATGACGATGCACCTGCAGCTGCTCCACGCTGACGCCGGTGCGGCGCAGCAGCCAGTCGTAGAACGGCTGGCGCAGGTGCTCACCCAATCGCACGAAACGGAAGAATCGACCGGCCGCGGCGGCCATGTCGGCGGCGGGCGCGACCAGGATTAGTTTGCGGGCGCGCCAGTCTTCGTCCTGCGCCAGTGTCACCGCGGCACCGCCGAGCGAATGGCCGATCGCCAGCGCGGCGTCGCCGTAGTACTGGCCGACCGCGCGAATCGTGGCGGTAAATTCCGGCAGCGTGCACAGCTTGCCGCTGCTGTGGCCGTGGCCGGGCTGGTCGAACGTGACCACGGCGTAACCCAGCGCGCGCAACTTCGTAACCCACGGCAGGAAACGCAGGCCGAAGCTGGACCAGCCGTGCGCCAGCAGCGCATATGGCTGGCTCGACGGATCGCCCCAGACGTAGGTGGCGATGGTCTCGCCGTTGACCTGCAGCTCGCCGCGCTGCATCTCCGCGTCGCCCTGCACCGCCTGCGCGCGGCTGCGGCTGCTGGCGAACGGGGTGGCGAACAGGCGTGCGGCGCGGTTCACGGTACGCTTGGGCGCCAGCCGGCTGCCCAGCGCGAAGCCCGCGCGCACGCTGCCGAGCTTGAGGCGGGCAGCAAGGCCTGGATGGTTCAGGGCGGAAGGTTTGGCAGACATGGGATCACCTCAGGATTGCCAGCTGCGCCACAGGCGCTCGAAGGCCGCCATGGTGCGGCGGCTTGCCTCGTCGAATCCGAACAGCCCGCCGTCGTGGTGCAGGCCGAGCATCAACGCGTAGATCTCGAAGGCGAGCTGGGCGGCATCGGTGTGCGTGCCCAGATGACCTTCCTGTACGGCCTGATCGACCGCTTTCTGCAACTCGCCGCGCCAGCCGGCCTGCTGCTGCACCACGCCATCGTGCAGCGCGCCGTCGCGGCCGTCGTATTCGCTGGCGGCGGACAGCAGCACGCAACCGCTCTGGTGCTCGCGGCTCCACTCGAACCAGTTCGCCACGATCGCGCGCAGGCGCGGCAGGCCGCGTGGCTGTTTCAGCGCGGGCAGCAGCACCCTGTCCATGAAGCGCCGCCTGCCGGTATCGAGCACGGCCATCTGCAGATCTTCGCGCGAACCAAAGTGGGCGAACACACCACTCTTGGACATGCCCACATCCGTCGCCAGGGTGCCGATCGACAGGCCCTCTAGCCCGTCGTGGCGGGCCCGCGCATAGGCATGATCAAGGATTGTCTCGCGTGTGCTGGCGCGTTTGCCGGGTTGGATGGCGGTAGTCATGGAGTAAAAATAGCACGACCGTTCGTTTTATTTCAACCGCCGTCCCGAACCTGAACACGCCGGGTCTGCCGCGTCAACAATTCACCGGATGCCCCGTTTTCCGTCTTGCCTGCCGCGTATTGCGGCACTGACGGAGACCACCATGAAAAACACGCTGCCTCTCAAGCTGGCCCTGCTCGCCGGACTCGGCCTGACCTTCGCCGGCGTCACCTACGCGCCGCCAGCCGCGGCGCAGGTATCGATAGGCGTGGGCATCCGCGTGGGACCGCCGCCGCCCCGCTTCGAGCGCGTGCCGCCGCCGCGCCGCGGTTATGCCTGGGCGCCCGGTTACTGGCGCTGGGATGGGCATCGCCACATCTGGGCCGGCGGCCACTGGGTACAGGCTCGCCCGGGCTATCGCTATGCACCTGCGCGCTGGGTGCATGGACGCCACGGCTGGCGTTTCCACGACGGCTACTGGCGTCACTGAGCACGCAATGCGCGACAATGGGAACGCCCCGCCGGACGGGGCGTTCTTCGCCGGATCGCGCTCCATACGGCCACGGCTTGTTGCGCTGCATCACCATCGGCCGGGACGAAGTATTAAACTTCGCGCTTTGATTCTCGCCCCGGCCCCGGTCGGGGCGATGAGTTTCCGGCGTTTTCATAGCCCTCTGGCGGGGTCCCGACATCCCCTCTCCGCCGCCCATCTGCAGATGCCCTCCGGCACCATAAATCATGGAGTCACCGTTGCAATGATCTTTGAAACCATCGAAAAGACCGGTCACGAAGAAGTCGTCTTCTGCCACAACAAGGACGCCGGCCTCAAGGCCATCATCGCGATCCACAACACGGTGCTGGGCCCTGCGCTCGGCGGTCTGCGCATGTGGCCGTACAAGACCGAGCAGGAAGCGGTGAACGACGGGCTGCGGCTGTCGCGCGGCATGACCTTCAAGAACGCCGTGGCCGGCCTCAACCCTGT
>DHXA01000209.1 GCA_002413455.1 Rhodanobacter sp. UBA5168
CGCTCATCCGCCCCCATCTAGGATGGGACTCTGCCCCTGCCCAGCGGGCCCGCCGATGCCACTGCAAGACTTCCATCCCGCCGTCGCGAACTGGTTCCGCGCCGCCTTTCCCGCGCCTACCGCGGCGCAGGCGGCGGCGTGGCCGTCGATCCGCGCCGGCAATCACACCCTGGTCGCCGCTCCGACCGGTTCGGGCAAGACGCTGACCGCCTTCCTCGCCGCGATCGATACCCTGGTGCGCGAAGGCGTGGCGCACGGCGGCGTGCTCGCCGATGCCACCACGGTGGTCTATGTGTCGCCGCTGAAGGCGCTGTCGAACGACATCCACATCAACCTGGAAGCGCCGCTGGAAGGCATCCGCGCCGAGCTCGAGAAACTCGGTCTGCCCGACGTGGCGATCCGCACCGCGGTGCGCACCGGCGACACCCCGCAGGCCGAACGCAACCTGCTGCGCAAGCAGCCGCCGCATATCCTGGTGACCACGCCGGAGTCGCTGTACGTACTGCTGGGCTCGGACTCCGGCCGCGCGATGCTGGCCGGCACGCGCACCGTGATCGTCGATGAGATCCACGCCATCGCCGGCAGCAAGCGCGGCTCGCATCTGGCGCTGTCGCTGGAGCGGCTGGAGTCGTTGTGCCAGCGGCGGTTGCGGCGGATCGGGTTGTCGGCGACGCAGAAGCCGATCGAAATGATCGCCGACTTTCTGGTCGGCGCTCCTTCCCCCTCTCCCCTGTGGGGAGAGGGCCGGGATGAGGGGTCGGGGTCGCCGGGAAGCAACAACAAAGCGGCTGTCGAAGGCCACTTCACCGCGAGCACCTGCCCCTCACCTCAATCCTCTCCCCGCAGGGGAGAGGATGCGAACGCGAAGAGCGACGTTACTATCATTGATACGGGCCACACCCGCCCGCGCGACCTCGCGATCGAGGTGCCGCCAGTGCCGCTGGAAGCAGTGATGTCGAACGACAGCTGGGAGCTGGTCTACAACCGGCTCGCCCAGCTGGTGCAGGCGCATCGCACCACC
The DNA here is from genome assembly GCA_002413455.1 of Rhodanobacter sp. UBA5168. Lineage (GTDB taxonomy): Bacteria > Pseudomonadota > Gammaproteobacteria > Xanthomonadales > Rhodanobacteraceae > Rhodanobacter. Next base: position 1,022 of record DHXA01000209.1, read on the forward strand.
CTGGTCTTCGTCAACACGCGGCGGATGGCCGAGCGCGCCGCGCGGCACCTGTCCGAGCGGCTGGGCAAGGAACATGTGGCGGCGCATCACGGCAGCCTGGCGAAGGAGCAGCGACTGGATGCCGAGCAGCGGCTCAAGCGCGGCGAACTGAAGGTGCTGGTGGCGACCGCGTCGCTGGAGCTGGGCATCGACATCGGCGAGGTCGACCTGGTCTGCCAGCTTGGCTCGCCGCGTTCGATCGCCGCGTTCCTGCAGCGCGCTGGCCGTTCCGGCCACAGCATCGACGGCACGCCCAAGGCTCGATTGTTTCCGGCCACGCGCGACGACCTGATCGAATGCACCGCCATGCTCGACTGCGTGCGCCGTGGCGAGCTGGACGCGCTGATCATGCCGCCGCAACCACTCGACGTGCTGGCCCAGCAGATCGTCGCCGAGGTCGCTTGCGCCGAATGGGACGAGGACGCGCTGTACGCGCTGGTGCGCCGCGCGTATCCGTACCGCGATCTCGCGCGCGCTGAATTCGATGCCGTGGTGCGCATGCTGGCCGAGGGTTTCACCACGCGGCAGGGACCGCGCGCGGCCTATATCCACCGCGATGCGGTGAACCGGCAGCTGCGCCCGCGGCGCAACGCACGGCTCACCGCGCTGACTTCCGGCGGCACCATTCCCGACACCGCCGATTACAAGGTGGTGCTGGAGCCGCAGGCGATCATTGTCGGCACGGTCAACGAGGATTTCGCGGTCGAGAGCATGGCCGGCGACATCTTCCAGCTCGGCAACACCAGCTACCGGATCCAGCGCGTCGAACGCGATCGGCTGCGGGTGGAGGACGCGCATGGCGCGCCGCCGAGCATTCCGTTCTGGCTGGGCGAGGCGCCGGGGCGCAGCAACGAACTGTCGTTCGGCGTGTCGCGCCTGCGCGACGAGATTTCCGGACAGCTGGATGCCGGCGGCGTACCCGCGGCCGTGGCGTGGCTGCATGATCAACTCGGCCTGGATGAAGCGGCCGCGCAGCAGCTGGCCGACTACCTGGCCCGCGCGAAGGCCGCGCTCGGCGTGCTGCCGAGCCAGCACACGCTGGTACTGGAGCGTTTCTTCGACGAGTCCGGCGGCACCCAGCTGGTGATCCACACGCCGTGGGGCAGCCGCATCAACCGCGCCTGGGGGCTGGCGCTGCGCAAGCGCTTCTGCCGCCAGTTCAACTTCGAATTGCAGGCGGCGGCGACCGAGGACGCGATCGTGCTGTCGCTGTCGACCAGCCACAGCTTTCCGCTGGAGGAAGTGGCGCATTACCTGCACTCGAACACCGCCGAACATGTATTGGTCCAGGCCCTGCTCGACGCGCCGCTGTTCCCCGCGCGGTGGCGCTGGAACGCGGTGACCGCGCTGGCGCTGCCGCGTTTCACCGGCGGCAAGAAGACCCCGCCGCCGCTGCAGCGGATGAAGAGCGAGGACCTGCTCGCCGCGGTGTTCCCCGATCAGGTGGCGTGCCTGGAAAACATCGTGGGCGAGCGCGAGGTGCCCGATCATCCGCTGGTCAACCAGACCATGCACGACTGCCTGCGCGAAGCGATGGACGTGGACGGACTCCTGGCGATCCTGCGTTCGATCGAGAGCGGCGCCATCGCCGTCGTGGCGCGCGACCTCACCGCGCCCAGCCCGCTCGCCGCCGAGGTCTTGAACGCGGCGCCATACGCCTTCCTCGACGACGCGCCGCTGGAGGAACGTCGGACCCAGGCCGTGCAGACGCGCCGCTGGAATGAGGCCGACAATGCCGACGACCTCGGCCAGCTCGATCCCGACGCGATCGCCGCCGTGCGCGAAGAGGCCTGGCCGCAGGTGCGCGACGCCGACGAGATGCATGAGGCGCTGACCCTGTTGGGCTTCATCACCGATGACGAAGTCGCCGCCAATCCCGGCTGGAGCGAACGGCTGCACGCGCTGGCCGGAGCGAAGCGCGCCACCCGGACGGCCGCGGACACGGCCGTCTGGACGGCCGCCGAAAAACTGCCGCTGTGGCAGGCGCTGCATCCCGCCGCGCCGATGCAGCCACCGATCGCTGCACCCGCCGAATACGTCGCGCAAACCTGGACGCGCGAGGATGCGTTGCTGGAACTGGTGCGCCATCGCCTCGGTGGGCTCGGGCCGGTCACCGTGGCGGCGTTGGCCCGGTCGATGTCGGCCGAGGCGGGCGAGATCGAAGCCGCGCTGATCCGGCTGCAGTCCGAAGGCTATGTCATGCAAGGCCGCTTCAGCGCCAATGCCATCGACACCGAATGGTGCGAGCGGCACCTGCTGGCACGCATCCACCGCTACACCATCGGCCGCCTGCGCCGCGAGATAGAACCGGTCAGCCGGCGCGCGCTGATGCGTTTCCTGTTCGACTGGCAGCACGTGTCGGCGGCGACGCGGCTGAACGGGCCGGATGCACTGGTTGCCACGCTGGCGCAGCTGGAAGGCTACGAGGCGGCAGCCGGTGCGTGGGAATCGGAGATCTTGACGGCGCGCATCGACGACTACTCGATCCACTGGCTGGACGAATTGTGCCGTGCCGGTCGGGTCAGCTGGGCGCGCCTGCGCGCCGGCAGCGGCGGTGGTGGAGGACCAGTACGCAGCACGCCGATCGTGCTGCTGCCACGGCGCGACATGGCCGTCTGGACGTCTGTTTCTGTTGGTGACGATCCGCAGGAAATTCTGCTGTCGTCGCGCGCCCAGGCCGTCGCCGACGCGCTGCGCGAACAGGGCGCGCTGTTCTTCGACGAGTTGCTCGATGCCACCCGGTTGCTGCGCACCGAACTGGAGGATGCGCTCGGCGAACTGGTCGCCGCCGGCCGGGTCAGCGCCGACAGCTTCGCCGGCCTGCGCGCGCTGCTGCTGCCGGCGGCGAAGCGCGACGGCGGCCGCCATCGGCGCCTGCGTCGGCATCAGCTCAACGGCATCGAGGATGCGGGGCGCTGGTCGCTGGCGCGTAGCGCAGCCAAGGGCGCTGCCGTCCCCGCCGGCAAAGGTGGCAGCCCGGTGGATCCCGACGCGATCGAGCACATCGCCCGCACCCTGCTGCGCCGTTACGGCGTGGTGTTCTGGAAGCTGCTGGAGCGCGAGGCGCCGTGGCTGCCGTCGTGGCGCGAACTGCTGCGCGTCTATCACCGGCTGGAGGCGCGCGGCGAGATCCGCGGCGGCCGCTTCGTCGAGGGCCTGGTCGGTGAACAGTTCGCCCTGCCCGAAGCGATCGCGCCGCTGCGTGCGGTGCGCCAGCGCGCGGACGACGGCGAACTGGTCTGCCTCAGCGGCAGCGATCCGTTGAACCTGGTCGGCACCGTGCTGGTCGGCGACAAGGTGCCGGCGCTGGCCGGCTCGCGCGTGCTGTATCGCGACGGTGCGACGATCGCTGCGTTGATCGGCGGCAAGGTCGCGCCGCTGATCGAGCTGTCGGCCGCCGATACCCAAATGGCGAAGCACGCTTTGCTGCGCTATCCGCCCTCGTTGCCGGACGCCGCGGCAGCTGCAGGCGGGGGCCGCTAACCGCCAACACCGCGAAGCACGAGAACACCACCGGCGGGAGCGACTTCAGTCGCGATGCTTTTGGCGACAATCCCGCCGCGCGATCAAAAGCGTCGCGGCTGAAGCCGCTCCCACAAGAACATCGCAGCTGAACTGAAGCCGTTCCCGCAAAAGCCAGGGGTGCGACCAGGCTCAGAGTTTGAGGTAGATACGCCGGCGATCCATCGCCCGCACGATCAACCACCACACCGCCACGAACACCATCGCGAAGGCCAGCGAGGGGATGTAGGGACCGAACGGAGGCGTCATCCAGCCGGCAAACAGGTGTCGGTACAGCCAGTCCTGCCCCAGCGCGGGCAGCAGGATCTGCATCAGCTCGGAGCCGGCATAGGCGGCGATCGCATTGACGCCGAAGCGCCTCCCCCACGCCGGCCAGCCGCGCCGATCGATCAACAGATGGAACGCCAGCAGCGCCAGCGTGGCCCAACCGGCCGTCCACATGACGAACGAGGATGTCCACAGGTTCTTGTTGAGCGGCAGCCACAGCGACCACAACGCACCCAGCAGCAGCGCCAGCGCGGCGCCGATCAGCAGCGATCCGAGTTTGCCCGCACGCAACCGGCAACCGGCGCGCAATCCGAGCAGGGCAGTGGCCAGTGATGGCAGCGTGCCGAGCAGGCCTTCGGGATCGTGACCGCGCCCGGTGGCCGGATCGATCAGGTAGACGAAGCGGCCGAATACCGCGGTGTCGGTGCGGCTGACGATATTCGTCCACGGTTCCAGCGATCCGCCCAGCACGAGCAACCCCCAGTAGCCAAGCAGCAGCACCGCGATCGCAGCCCATTGCGTGCGCGGCCGGGTGTAGAGCGCGAACAGCGCCACTCCGGCGTAGCACACGCCGATCCGCTGCAGCACGCCGGGAAAGCGCAGGTGTGCGCCGGGCATCCACCACCAGGCAAGCACGTTGATCAGCACGCCGAGACCGACGATGCGCACCGCGCGTGTCATCGCAGTGCGCATCAGCGCCGTGCGGTCCGCGCCCTGCTCCCGCCGCGGCAGGATCGCCAGCGCCACCGACACGCCGACCACGAACAGGAAGAACGGAAACACCAGGTCGGTCGGCGTGCAGCCGTTCCACGCCGCATGATCGAGCGGCCGGTAGACGTGATCCCAGTCGCCCGGATCATTGACCAGCAGCATCGCCGCTACGGTGCAGCCGCGCAGCGCGTCGAGCGAGGCGAGCCGACGTGGTGTTACGTTCACCGCGTTGTTCCATCCGGCATCAGTGCCACCCGATCCAGCGCATACAACGGACCATCGGTGGCTGCGGTGTAGATCAGGCACAGCGCGTGTTCGCCATGCTGCGCGGGCAACCTTGCGTTCAGTACGAAGTGGCGCGCACTGTGCGCCGGATCGGGCAACGGCATGCTGGCCAGCAGCGGTCCGTCACATTGATCCAGATGCACGACGAGTTCGCCGAACGGCGTGCTGTGCGGACGCGACACCACCAGCTTCGCCTCGTGCGCCAGTGCGTAGTTGCGCTGCAGACGTACCGCGTCCACGTGGATCGACCCCTTGCCGTCCATCGGGACGGTCGGGTACAGCTGGCAGGTGTTGAACACGTTGACGCTGTACACCGGCGCCAGCGAGGTGGCGTCGGGCAGCGGCTGCACGCGCAGGCGGAAATCGCTGCCCGGGCAGTTGGGCATCTCGTTGCCGCTGACGCTGAGCAGAGCCGCTCGCGTCAGCACGCGTTCGCGCGGCGCCGCCAGCACGCTGCCATCGGCGGCAAGCGTCACCGCGCGCACCGTCACCGGCAACTTCACTGCAAACGGCGCACGGTACTCCGGCGAATCGCGCCCCGGCATGCTGCCGTCCAGCGTGTAGTGCAGCACGCCGCTGCCGGCCTGATTGGACAGGCTGACCTGCGCCGTGCCGCTGGCCAGCGCGGCGTTGCGATCCAGCGCGATATCCGGCGCGAACGCACTGTCGGCATAGGCGATGCCCTGTGCGCGGTAACGCGCGAACTGTGCCGGCAACCGGCTGGTGAAGTTGCTCCAGTCGCGCGTTGCCGCCGGCGACCAGTCCACCTCGCTCAGCGCCGCGAGGCGCGGGAACGCCGCGTGCTCGACGTGCCTCATCGTCGGCATGTGCTCGGTCCATGCGTTCGCCTGCGCACCCAGTACATGTCGCGCCTGCGCCGCATCGAGTTCCTTCGGCACCGGCTCGAACGCATACACGCTGGCCAGGTCGCGCACGGGTATGCGTCCGGCGGTCTCGTCGGCGCGATCGCTCTGCAGCTGGTCGAGATACAGGTCCGGTGCGGGCGACAGCACCACGTCATGGCCGTCCTGCGCCGCCTTGATCGCGCCTTTGGTGCCGCGCCACGACATCACCGTGGCGTCCGCCGGCACGCCGCCATCGAGGATCTCGTCCCAGCCGATCAACCGCCGCCCATGCGCGTCGAGGTAGCGGCCGACGCGATCGATCAGCCAGCCCTGCAGTGCGTCCTCATCCTTCAGACCGAGCGCATGCATCTTCACCTGCACCGCGCGCGCGGCCTGCCACTGGTCCTTGACCGCCTCGTCGCCGCCGACGTGGATGTACTTCGACGGGAACAGTGCCATCACTTCATCGAGCACGGTGGTGATGAACCGGAAGGTGGCGTCGTCGACGTTGTACAGATACGGATTGACACCCCAGTCGACCGATACCGGCGGACGCTGGCCGGTGACGCCGAACTGCGGATACGCCGCCACCACCGCCTGCGCATGGCCGGGCATGTCGATCTCCGGCACCACGGTGATGTGCCGCGCGGCGGCGTAAGCGACGATGCGGCGGATCTCGTCTTGCGTATAGAAGCCCCCGTAGCGCGGCGGCTCGCCGTCGTGCCCGGCATCCGGCGGCGTGCGCCACGCGCCGATGCGGGTCAGCTCGGGGTAGCGTTTGATCTGGATGCGCCAGCCCTGGTCGTCGGTGAGGTGCCAATGGAATACGTTGAGCTTGTGCTCGGCCATCTGGTTCAGCAGTTGCTCGATCTCCGCCACGCTCTGGAAGTGCCGCGCGGAGTCCAGCATCAGGCCACGCCACGTGAAGCGCGGTTCGTCGCGGATGTGCATGGCCGGCACCCGCACCGCGCCGCGCTGCGCGTCCGGCGTGAGCAGTTGCCACACGGTCACCGCGCCATAGAACAGGCCGGCGTCGTCGCGTGCGGTGATGCGGATGCCTTGAGGCGAGACGTCCAGTGCATAACCTTCGCGGTTCGCCACCGGTGCGCGCGGGTCGCGCCGCAGCACGATTGCAGACGCTTTAGCGGCGCCCTGCTTCACCGACAAATGCAGACCGCGGGTGCGCGCGATCAACTCGGCCAGATAGTGCGCCGTGCGCCGGGTCGACTCGGCATGATCGGCGACCACGATCGGCGTATGCGCGTCGACCTTGAAACTGCCGCCGGCAACCGTGAGCTGCGCCGGTAGCGGAATCAGCGAAATTGAATTTTCCGCAGCGGCATGCGGGGCGCGAACGGGCGCCGCGGCCAGGGCCGCACCGGCAAACAGGCATCCGCAGAACAGCGGGAACAAACGGCGTGTCATCGGCAATCTCCGTCGCAAGCGTCGCAGAATGCCATGCCCGGCATGGCCATGACGCTTTCAAAAAATCGGGCCCGAAAACGATTGCTCGGGCCCGGAAGGGGAGAGTGCGCAGCCGTCCATGGCTCGCGTCGGGATGAAACGGATCAGAACTTGAAGCGGAGGTTCACGTAGTACTGGCGACCGTTGTCGTAGAAGTAATACGGCTGCTTGCCGATCGCATCGGTCTTTGTGTAGTACTTCAGCTTCGGGTTGTTGAGGTTCATCGCGTCGAACGACAGCGACATCCAGTCGTTGATGTTGTAGCCGAACGATGCCGCGAGGTTGCCAACACCCGCCTGGTAGAACGTGTCCGAACGGGCCACGCCGGCATAGAACGACGAGCGGTAGGTGTAGCTCACGCGTGCGTTGAAGCGGTCGTTCTCGAAGAAGGCGGACGCGTTGGCGGTCGTCTTCGAGGTGCCCTGCAACGGCTGGTCGCCGGTGGCGCTGCCGCTGGCGTAGGTGTAGTTCGCGGAGACGCCGAAGTTCTTGCCGATCGGCTGGATGTAGTTGAGCTCGACGCCCTTCACCTGGCCATTGGTGTTGGATGGCACGCTCACCGTGTAGGTGCTGAAGACATCCGTGCCGGCGAGCGTGCTCGCCTGGATGTTCTTGTAGGTCTGGAATTCATTGCTGAAGTTGACGTAGTCCTTCAGGGTCATCTTGTACACGCCGGCGGACAGCAGGCCGCGCGGTGCGAAATACCATTCCAGCGCCGCGTCGAAATTGCTGGAGATCAGCGGCTTGAGTTTCGGATTGCCGCCGCTGCCGGCCAGCGTCAGATCGTTGAGCGACACGAAGCCGGCCAGCGCGGAATAGTCCGGCCGGGTCATCGTCTGCGAGGCGGCGATGCGGGCCACCAGCTGATCGGTGATGTCGAACTTCAGGTTGCCGCTGGGCAGGAACTTGGAATACTTGTTCTTGTACGTGTTCCAGTAGTAGTTGCCGAAAGCCGAGCCCACGATCGGGCCGGTGGAAGTGGTCGCGCCCGGATCGGGATTGGTGCTGGTGTAGCCGATGTTTTGCTTAGTCTCGACGTAACGCATGCCCAGGTTGCCACTCCAGCCTTCGCCGGCGAAATTCAATTGCATGTACGCGGCGCTGTCCTTCTCGTTGACCTTGTAGACGTCGTTGAAATAGAAACGACTCACCGGATCGCGATTGGTGAACTGCGCATCGAACGCGGCCAGCTGGGCCGGCGAGTAGTACCAGATGTTGCCGGGGAACGAGCCGCCGAGGCTGCTGCCGAAATCGCCCGGATAGTTGCCGTATGTCGCCGGATAGTTGGCCAGGTTGGTCCAGTCGCCAGACGGCCCCTGGGCAATTTCGAACGGATTCTCACGTGTGTGGTCGGCGTAGCGCACACCGAATTCCAGCGACGAGAGCGAACCACCATCGAAGTCCAGCTCGCCATCGAGCTGTCCCCAGTTTTCCTTGTCCTTGGTCTTGATGCCCTGGCCACCGAAGATCCAGCCGAACGACGGGAGAATGCCCGAAGGCGTGCTGTTCGATCCGCCCACCGACCAGTCGGTGGGCTTGCCGCTGCCGTTGATGTTCCAGCTGGCAGGGGCGCCGGCGTTGGCGCCGAGTTCGAGCACGTTCTGTTCCGGGCTGGAACCCTTGCCCTCGGTGGTGCCGACCTGGCCCTTGAAGCTGAGCTGGTCGGTGGCGCGCCAGTCGGCGTCGAGGGTCACGTAGCCGGAGCTGGAGGCCGCGCCCGGGCGCGAGATCTGGTCGTAGACGATGGACGGATTGGTGTTGCCGGCCACCTGGCCGAACGAGGCGTTGGTGAGCACGCCGTTCTTCACCGTGTAGCCCGGCTGCAAGCCGCCCTGGTTGATGAACTGGCTGGTCCACAACATGTAGTTGCGGTTGTAGTTGTCGGCCTTGAGCTTGGTGTAGAAGGCGTTGAGGTTCAGGGTCAGGTTGTCGGTGGGCTTGAACTCCACATCGACCGAACCACCCTTGCGTGTGCGCGTCTGGGTGAACAGCGTGGCGCCGATTTCCTGCGGGTAGTAAACGCCGGCCAGATCGGGATGGGCTACGGCCACGGCGTCGGTGGCGGCGATCTGGTTGTAACCACCGACCAGCTCCTGACCATTGCGCTGCAGGCTGCGCTTCTCGTAGAAGCCCTGCACCATCACGCCGAACGTATTGCTGTCGTTCTTCCAGTTGAACAAGCCACTGAACTGCGGCTTGGTGTTGCCCGGCAGATCCGCGTACACGCCACCCACCGAACCTTCGGCGGTGACGTTCTTGGCAAACTCCAGCGGCTTGCGCGTGATGATGTCCACCGAACCCGCCGCGCCGCCTTCCTGGATCTTGGCCTCGGAGGTCTTGTGCACCACGACTTCGCTGACGATCTCCGCCGGCAACAGGCTGTAGCTGACGCTGCGGCCGACCGTGGTGACCTGGCTCAGCACGAACCAGTCGCCGGTGCCCACGGTGTGTCCGTTGACCAGGGTCTGGGTCATGCTGGGGTTGGTGCCGCGCAGGCTCACGCGATCGCTTTCGTCGAAGCCGCCCTCGCTGGCGCTGGCGGAGCTGATGTTGACGCCCGGCAACCGCTGCAGCGTGTCGGCCACGTTCTTGGCCGGCAACTTGCCGATGTCTTCGGCGGTGACGACCTCGATGTGCGAAGCGGCATCCTTCTTCAGTGCCAGCGATTCCGCCTCACTGTCGCGGATGCCGGTGACCATGACCGTGCCCAGTTGCTTGACGTCTTTCCTGGCCGGCTGGTTGGTCTGGTCGGTCGGACTGGACTGCGTCGTGTCCTGCGCGTACAGCGCTCCCGACATGCACAGGCTGGTGATGATGCTGGCGGCTAGCAATGTCTTGCGGTAATTCATGATGTCCTCCCCTCAGAGGCTGGCTCGAATCAGGACCGTCATGGCGACGGCCGTGGACTTGTGTTGCGGCTGGCTTGGCGCCGTGTCACTGGATGGCAGTCATCTCACTCCCCCTGCCGCTCATCCAGAAACCAGCCTGCGGCGCCGATGACACCAAGCTGGCCGTGCTCGATCAGTCGTACTGGAACCTGTTGCAGATAGGCGCGCATCACGCCCTTGTTGAAGTAGCGTTCGCTGAAGCTGCTGGC
>DHXA01000073.1 GCA_002413455.1 Rhodanobacter sp. UBA5168
GTCGAATTCCACCGGCTGGCCGTTCTCGACCAGGATGGCCTGCACGGTGCCGGCCACGTCGGCCTCGATCTGGTTGAACATCTTCATCGCCTCGATGATGCCCAGCGTCTCGCCGGCCTTGACCTGCTGCCCGACCTTGACGAAGGCTGGCGTGCCAGGTGTGGCCGAGGCGTAGAACGTGCCGACCATCGGCGCCTTCACCACGTGACCGGCGGGCAGCGCATCGGCGGCCGGCGCCTCGATGGCAGCCGCCACAGGCGCGGCAGCGATGGGGGCAGGGGCGGCTGCCACGGCGGCCGGGGCGGCGATGACGGGTGCGGTGCTCTTGGGCACGCGCGACAGCCGGACGACTTCCTCGCCTTCCTTGATCTCCAGTTCGGCGAGGTTGGATTCCTCAAGCAAGTCGATCAGTTTCTTGATTTTGCGCAAATCCATCGGATCAGCCTTCGTCAGTCATGCCACGGGAGTGGCCGGAGTGGATGGGTTGGCCATGCGGCCGTATGCCTGCTTATGCAACGCTGGGTGCTGGCGCCCGCAACCGCTGGATCGCCGCTTCCAGTGCCAGTCGGTAGCTGTCGCCGCCGAAGCCGCAGATCACGCCGACCGCGAGGTCCGACAGATATGAGTGATGGCGGAACGGCTCGCGGGCGAACACGTTCGACAGATGCACTTCGATGAACGGGATCGCTACCGCGGCCAACGCATCGCGCAGAGCAATGCTGGTATGGGTGAAGGCACCGGCGTTGATCAGGATCATCGCGGTCTGATCGTCCCGGCCCTGATGGACGCGCCCGACCAGCTCGTGCTCGGCGTTGGACTGGCACCAAGCCAGTTCGTGTCCGGCCACTTGGGCGCGCTCGGCCAGCTGCTGATTGATGTCGGTCAGCGTTTCGCGGCCATAGATCTGCGGCTCGCGCGCACCCAGCAGGTTGAGGTTGGGTCCGTGCAGGACCAGGATCTTTGCCACAGAATCGTCCAGCTTGCGTCCGGAGGTTCCGGAACCCAGCGCAGTGTGCGCGCAGTCGGGGATGTTGTCCAGTTCACTGCAGATCGGCGATGTTTACCGGAGAAGAGCCATATTCCGTGCGTAAGCGTATGTCAGCGCTGCTCAGGGCGTCGCGGGGACCGGCCCGAGCCACTGTTCCAGCTGTGAGGCGGACAAGACTCCAACATGTGTCGCCAAAATGCGCCCATCCGCGCCAATCAGTACGCTATAAGGCAGCATTTCCCGAGCATCGCCCAGTTGCAACGAGGTGCTCGGCGGAGTCAGTTGACCCAACAAGATCGGGTAATTCACTGGATGCGCGGCCAGAAAGTCGCGCGCATGAATAGGCTCATCCATGGCTATACCGATCACGATCGGCGCACGTTCGCCGAACTTTTCCTGCAACCGGTTCAGCGCCGGCATCTCCTCCAGGCACGGTCTGCACCAGCTGGCCCACAAATTCAGCAGCACACGACGGCCGCGGTAATCGCCTAACGGGTGCAGTTTGCCATCGAGGTCGGACAAGGCGAGTGCGGGCAACGATTGGCCGACCAAGGTGGAATCCATGGTTATCGGCTGCTGGTGGCGATGATCGACATAGCCGCCCGCAGCGGCAGCCAGAACGGCCAGACCCAGGATCAGCCAGTTGCTGCGGCTCAGCATCAGCGCGCCGCCTCGGTCAGCGCCTGTTCGACCAGCGATGAGGTCAGCACCGTCGACAACTGTTTGCCCGGACCACCATTTTTCGGGAACACCACGTACAGCGGCACCCCTGGCGAGTGGTACTGCTGCAGGAACGCGCTGATGCTCGGGTTGACGTCGGTCCAGTCGCCTTTCATGTAGACCGCGCCGCTGCGCTGGAGCAGGTCGCGGAAGGCTTGCGTATCCAATACGGTGTGCTCGTTCGCCTTGCAGGTGACGCACCAGTCGGCGGTCATGTCGACAAAGACCGGTGTGCCGGCTGCACGCAGCGCGGCCAGTTTCTCCGGGCTATAGGCGACTACGCCTTCCTCGACTGCAGCGACGTTCGACAGCGGCGGCACGTGGGCAAGCAGGTATACCGGTACCAGCGTGAGGATTGCCAGTACCGCCACCAGCGCCTTGCTGATCGCGCCACGCGAACGGCTGCGCTCGAACCACCACAGCGTCATCGCCAGCAGCACCATCGCCACCAGCACCAGGCCGACGGCATCGGCACCGCGCTGGTTCGCCAAGACCCACACCAACCATGCGGCGGTGAGGTACATCGGGAACGCGAGCACCTGTTTCAGCGTTTCCATCCAGCGTCCCGGCCGCGGCAGCAGGCGCGCCAGTGCCGGCACGAAACCTACGGCCAGGAACGGCAGCGCCAGTCCGATGCCAAGCGCCAGGAACACCAGCAGCGCCGCCAGCATCGGTGCGGCGAACGCATAGGCCAACGCGCTGCCCATGAAGGGCGCGGTGCACGGGCTGGCCACCACCACGGCCAGCACGCCGGTGAAGAAATCGCCGGTCGGGCCGGAGCGCGAGGCCAGGCCGGCGCCGGTATTGCCCAGCGAGGCGCCGAACTGCACCACGCCGGACATCGACAACCCGACGGCCAGCATCACGCAGGCCAACGCACCCACCAGCAACGGCTGCTGCAACTGCGAGCCCCAGCCCAGTGCATGACCTGCCGCGCGCAGCACGAGGATGCCCAACCCCAGTGCGGCGAAACTGCACAGCACGCCGGCGGTATAGAACAAGGCGTGACGCCGCGCCGTCGCACGGTTCTCGCCGCTCTCCAGCACGCTGACCGCCTTGATCGACAGCACCGGCAGCACGCAAGGCATCAGATTCAATACCAGTCCGCCGCCGAGCGCGAGCAGCAAGGCACCGATCAGGCTGCTCTGCAACGGGCCTGGGCCGGCGTTGGCCGGTGGCATTTCAGGCGCCGCCTGCGTCGCGATACCGGACGTGGCGACGGCGCTGCCAAGGTCGATGGTCAACGCACGAGTCATGAGTGGATAGCACAGGCCACCATCCTGACAGCCCTGGAAGCTGGCTTCGAGCGCCAATGGCTTGCGATCACCAGGACCACCTTCTACCGCGACCGGCAACTCCACCTGATCGAAATACACGGTGACGTCGCCGTAGTGCTCGTCGTGATGCGCCGTGCCCGCCGGCCATGCCGGTTTCAGGCGGAGCCCGGCGGCGTCCTTGAGCTTCAGCGTGGTCTGGTCGCGATACAGGTAATAACCCTTCGGCATCGTCCAGCGCAGCAACAGCTGATGCGGATTCTGCGCCAGCGCCTCGAAGCGGAACGCCTGCTCGGCTGGCAGCGGCGCGCTGTCCATGCCGGTCGTGGCCTCATGCCTGTTGCCGCCAAGTTGGCCGAGCGCCGCGCCGAGCGACTTGCCGGCAGCAACCGTTGGCGTAACGCCGACACCGGCGGGCAGCGGCAGGTCGAGCTGCTCGGTATGCGGTGGATAGCAGATCTTGGGATCGACCTCGTGGCAGCCCTGGTACTGCACGCTCAGCTTCAACCGCGTGCTGCCGGCGCCCACGGTGTACGGGATGCTGGCGTCGATGCCGTGGTGGTAGGTTTCCACGTCGCCAAGGTATTCGTCGTGATGTTTCTCCCCGTCCGGCAATTGCGCTGCGCCCAGCGTGACACCGTCGCCACCCTTGAACTTCATGCGGCCGCGATAGAGGTAATAATCCGGCGCAATCGTCCAGTGCAGTTTCAGCACGCCGGGCGTGGAGGTGTCGGCGCTCAACTTGTAGGCTTCGGTGACGGGCAGCAGATCATCGGTGCCCTGCGCGAACGCAGGCAGCGCACCAAGCAGCAGACCCAACCAGACAAGCAGACGAACAGCCCTTCGGGCGGCAGACGACGGTCGCATCACGACTCCAGGTAAGGCGCAGGTGCGCATTATGGCCCAGTCGTCACGGCGCAAGCCCCGATCAGCCTGTGGCGTTCGCGCGCACCCACTCCAGATAGGCGTCGTGGCCACGTTCCACCGGCACCGCGAGCAGTTCCGGCAGTTCGTAGGGATGCAGCTGCAGCAGGCGGGTTCTGAGCGCCTCATACCGTCCGGCGACGGTCTTGATCAGCAGCAACTCTTCGCTGTCGGTGGTCACCGCGCCTTGCCAGCGGTAGGTCGAGCGGATTCCCGGCAGACGGCTGATGCAGGCGGCCAGACGCTCGCCCACCAGCGTCTCGGCGATGCGCTCGGCGCTCGCGGTGTCGGGGCAGCTGCAGTAGCACAGCAGAATGGCGTCGGGATTCATGGCTGGCGGTGTCATGGCGGCAGCGTAATCGCAAAGCGCGCATGGTCGTAGGGGTCGATTTCCGCACCGGCCCTTGAAACCCATCCCGGCCCACCCAATTAGCTGTTCGTTCCCGGTTCAAAAGCTCTTGCAGCGGCGCTCTGTACCGCTAAAATTGGCACTCATATACCCTGAGTGCTAGCAAGATTGCTGATCGGGTCTTGAAAGCCTTGTCCCACCTCAATAGTCAGCTGGAGTTGTCCATGAGCACACTGCGTCCGTTGCACGACCGCGTCATCGTCAAGCGTCTGGAAGAAGAGCGCGTTTCCGCCGGCGGCATCGTCATCCCCGACAGCGCCACCGAAAAGCCGACCCGCGGCAAGGTCGTCGCCGCCGGCACCGGCCTGATCATGGCCGACGGCAAGGTGCGCCCGATGTCGCTGAAGGCTGGCGACACCGTGCTGTTCGGCAAGTACGCCGGCCAGGAAATCAAGATCGATGGCGAAGATCTGGTGTTCCTGAAGGAAGACGACATCGTGGCGGTGATCGAAGGCTGATAGCTGGAAATCGGGGTTCTCAGAGCGCGTACATCCGCGCACGTTGACCTTCCCCGGCTCCGAGCCTTTGCGCTACCGCTCGAAAAGCAAAAAAACCATTCCTATTCAAAATTTTTGAGGCAAAAATTTTATGGCAGCTAAAGAAGTACGTTTCGGCGAAGACGCCCGTGCCCGCATGCTCAAGGGCGTGAACACCCTGGCCAACGCGGTCAAGGTCACCCTCGGCCCCAAGGGCCGCAACGTCGTCAACGACAAGTCGTTCGGCGCGCCGCGGATCACCAAGGACGGCGTCACCGTCGCGAAGGAGAT
>DHXA01000118.1:0-2877 GCA_002413455.1 Rhodanobacter sp. UBA5168
GCCGCGCCCAGCGTGAGGTTGAAGTTGTTGCTGTTGGTTTTCGGCGAGCCGTTGCTGGCATCGAACCGCTGGCGACCATAGTCGATGTTGACGAAGGTGCGGGATTCGCCGCCAGCGGCATCGACCAGCATCTGGTTGCGGATGGCGCGGGTCTGCGCGCCGCTGCTCGCCAGTGGCGCTTCACCGAGCAACGAGATCTGTTCTGGTGCGTGGATGACCGACAGCACGTACTGCCCGAGCATGGCGTGAGCCGCGGTGGTCGGATGCACGCCGTCAGCGAACAGGTAGGTTTGCTCCGTACCCGGTGCGTAGGTGACCGGTGCCCCCGAGCCCTGCGGACCGCATTCGATCGAGCTGCCACTGCCGCCGGTGCAGGCCGGCGCCGTGACGTTAGCGAAGCCGTAGGCGGAAGGATTGGCGATCACTTCGTTGATCAGCGCAAAGGTGTTCACCGGAATCACATTGAGCCCGTTGTTGCTGAGCTGGGCGATGCCGCTGTTGAGCACGCCGTTGTAGAGCACTGCAAGCTGGGTGGCGCCAGCCTGGGCAGCCGCGCCGCCAGCGGCGGCCGAGGGCGTCTTGCCGAGATCAGGCAGGTTGTAGACCACCACGTATTTGGCACCAGCAGTTTGCAACCCGTTGAGCAGGCCGAGTTCGGTCTGCGCTGCGCTGATTGTGCCGGCGGCCACCGCGTTCGGGTCCGCCACCGCCGCGCTCAGGTAGAAGATGTCATTGGCGCCGCCCCATACCTGGTACAGCGCATGGGAGTCGGCCTGGCCACCATTGGCTCCGAGATACATCTGCAACTGTTGCGGCAGGGTGGGAACCGCGGCGACGTTGTTGACCAGGCCGGCGCCACCAAATGCGTAGTCGGTACCACCGGCGAGCGATGGCACCAATGTGAAGCCGAGTCCGGTGGCGACGTTCTCGGCCGTGGTCGTGCCGGGATTGGTGGTGAAGCGCATCGGAACGGGCGAGCCGCTCGCCAGGGCGATATTGCCGCTGTCGCTCAGGCTGTCGCCAAAGACGATGACGTTGCTGAAGTCGGTAGCGCTGGCGCTGGCGCCAAACAGCAGAGCGGCGGTGATCGCGCCGGCGAGGTAGCGGTTACGCGGCATGGGTAGCACTCCTGGAAAGGTGGTCTTGTTATGACTTCGTTACGTTAATCCAAACCATACGGAAGCGCATGCTGCAGTGCATGACAATATGCGCCTCGGATCAACGCTGCCGGGCGCGAGCCAGCGCATCGGCGAAGGCGTTGTTGGCCGGAGCGGGAGCAGAGGCGGATTTGGGCGGCGTCCCGGTGCGTGCCGGCGGACGGCTGTCGCGCTGGCCGCGCGCGTCCGCGCCGGCACCCGGGCGGCCGCGTGCCTGCCCCGGTTCGTCGTCGAGCCGCATGCTGAGGCCGATGCGCTGGCGCGGCAGGTCGATCTCCATCACCTTGACCTTGACGATGTCACCGGCTTTCACCGCGTCGCGCGGATCCTTGACGAACGTGTGCGACAACGCCGAGACGTGCACCAGCCCGTCCTGATGCACGCCAATGTCGACGAACGCGCCGAACGCGGCAACGTTGGTGACGCGTCCTTCGAGGATCATGCCGGGCTTCAGATCCTTCACGTCTTCGACGCCCTCGGCGAAGCTGGGCGCCACGAATTCGGGGCGCGGATCACGCCCGGGTTTCTCCAGTTCCTTCAGGATGTCGCGCACGGTAGGCACGCCGAACTTTTCATCGGTGAATTGCTCGGGCTTCAATGCACGCAGGAACCCCGCATCACCGATGATGTTGCGCACTTCGCGACCGCATTGCGAAATGATCCGTTCGACCACCGGATACGCTTCCGGATGCACCGCGCTGGCATCCAGCGGATTGTCGCCACCGGACACGCGCAGGAAGCCGGCGCACTGCTCGAAGGCCTTGTCGCCGAGCCGCGGCACTTTCAGCAGTGCCTTGCGGTTCGGGAACGGGCCATTCGCGTCGCGATGCTTCACCACGTTCTCGGCCACCGTCGAGGACAGCCCGGCGACTCGCGACAGCAGTGCGGCGGACGCGGTGTTCACGTCGACGCCAACCGCATTGACGCAATCCTCCACGCGGGCATCCAGCGCGCGGGCGAGCTTGATCTGATTCACGTCGTGCTGGTACTGACCTACGCCGATCGCCTTCGGTTCGATCTTCACCAGTTCGGCCAGCGGATCCTGCAGCCGGCGCGCGATCGAAATGGCTCCGCGCAAGGTGACATCGATGCCGGGAAACTCCTTCGCCGCCAGTTCGGATGCCGAGTAGATCGAGGCACCTGCCTCACTGACCACCATTTTCGACAATTGGAGTTCGGCGTGCTTCTTGATCAGTTCGCCGGCCAGCTTGTCGGTCTCGCGCGAGGCGGTGCCGTTGCCGATGGCGATCAGGTTCACGCCATGCTGTTTGCTCAGTTTCGCCAATTGCGCGATGGATTCGTTCCACTGCTTGCGCGGCTCATGCGGGTAGATGACGTCGGTGGCCAGTAGTTTGCCGGTGCCGTCGACCACCGCGACCTTGACCCCGGTGCGGATGCCCGGGTCCAGCCCCATGACGGTTGTGGCGCCCGCCGGTGCGGCCAGCATCAGGTCCTTGAGGTTGTCGCCGAACACGCGGATCGCCTCGTCCTCGGCGCCTTCGCGCACGCGGCCGAACAGGTCGAGCGTGAGGTGCAGATGCAGTTTCACGCGCCAGGTCAGGCGCACGGTTTCGCGCAGCCACGCGTCCGCCGCGCGGCCGCGCTGGTGGATGTCCGCGCGGGCGGCGACGCGGCCTTCGCCTTCGGCATGACCTTGCTCGCTGTCGGCCGCGGGACTGAGCTCCAGCTCGATCACGCCTTCGTTGCGCGCGCGCATCAG
>DHXA01000118.1:3170-3463 GCA_002413455.1 Rhodanobacter sp. UBA5168
TTGGCGCGAATCTGTCCCTGCGCCCACAGCCAGTCGCGCAGCTCGCCGACCAGGTACGCGTCCTCGGCGATCGCTTCCATCAGGATCGCGCGGGCGCCATCGAGCGCGGCGCGCACGTCGGCGATGCCCTTGTCAGCATCGACGAACGATTCGGCGAAGGCTTCCGGCACCAGCGTGGGGTCCTCGCGCAGACCGAGCGCGAGCGGCTCCAGCCCGGCCTCGCGCGCGATCTGCGCCTTGGTGCGGCGCTTGGGCTTGAACGGCAGGTACAGATCCTCCAGCCGCGCCTTGGT
>DHXA01000118.1:3633-7778 GCA_002413455.1 Rhodanobacter sp. UBA5168
AGGATCGCTGCGCGGCGCTCTTCCAGTTCGCGCAGATAACGCAGGCGTTCCTCCAGCAGGCGCAGCTGGGTATCGTCGAGACCGCCGGTGACTTCCTTGCGGTAGCGCGCGATGAACGGCACGGTGGCGCCGCCATCGAGCAGCTCCACGGCGGCGCGCACCTGGTCGGTATTGGCGGCGATATCGTTGGCAATGCGTTGTTCGATGCTGAGCATGGGTGGCAATCGGTTCCTGGCGACGCGCTGCGCCGCATGAAGGGGATCAAGCTTCTGATGATAACAAGCGATTTGACGACGCCGGCGACGCAGCTGCGCAAACAGCAACGGCGCCGCGGTTGCACCGCGGCGCCGTTTGTGGGCTCACACGAGATCAGGCGCTGAACGAGTGGTTGTCGGATGCCGTCTGGTTCGGTTTGAACTCGCTGGCACGGCCGTTCAACACCAAGGTGCTGGCGATGATGTCATGCAATCCCTGCTTGCGCTGGGTCCAGGCCACCATCAAAAAGCCAACGCCCAGGATGATGAAGCTGAGCAGCTTGGCGGCATAGCGCCCCAGCGCCCGCGGAAAGCTGATCCGCTTTCCCTGCATGTCGGTGACCCGGATACCCAGCGCCAGCTTGCCGAGCGTGCCCTGCCAGGCGGAGCTCTCGCACACCGCAAAGTAGAGCCAGCCAATCACGAAGCTGAGCAGGATGGCCGGCCACATCGCGGCATAGAACTGTTCCTGCGCCGCCATTACCCGCTGCATGTCGCCCGCCGCGTCGACAACCGCCTGTTGCAGCGCAGTCTGGGCCGCATCCACACCGAACGCCTTCTGGATGATCAGCTGCGGGATGTACAGGATGATCGCATCCAGGATATAGGCGGCCACACGCTTCCAGAAGCCGGCATGATCTTCCAGCGCGGCGGTGGTGATCTGCGGCAGCAGCGGTGCGGTGGGAGCGGCATACGGGTTGGCCGGCGCCGCCGCATGCACCGCTTCATCGGGGAACAGCACAGACAGCGGCTGCCAGTCGGCGAGCCCTTCGTACCACGCCAGATCCTTCGGGCTGACCTGGCCACTGCGCAACCACTGACGGACGTCTTCTTCCTTGTACGGGCCATGCCGTTCGCCGTCGCGGCCGATCCAGATTTCCATTGCGCACTCTCCTCGCCGGTGAAGTGCGCATGATGCCATGAGTGGACTTGGGCGAGGGCGGCGCACGCGTTGCCGCGACGCTGGTCAGGCGGCGTCGCGGCGCTTCAGGTGCACCAGCAGCAGCGAGATCGCCGCCGGCGTGACGCCACTGACGCGCGCCGCCTGACCGAGCGTGGCCGGCAGCGTGCGTTTCAGTTTGAGCAGCACTTCGGCGGAGAGTCCGCGCACCTTGTCGTAGTCGAAGCTGGCGGGAATCGTGGTGTGCTCATGCCGGCGCTGACGCTCGATCTCCTCGCGCTGGCGTTCGAGATAGCCGGCGTACTTGACCTGCACTTCGACCTGAGCGGCGACGTCGTCGCGCGCCACCGGCGGTCCGAATCCGGCCACGGCGGCAAGTTGCGCGTAATCGAGTTCGGGACGGCGCAACAGATCCATCGCGTTGGTCTCGCGGCTGACGGCGATGCCGAGCTGGCGCTCGATCGCGGCACCGAGCGCGTTGCCCGGTGTCGCCCACAGTCCGCCCAGCCGCTGCAGCTCGCTTTCGACCGCCTCGCGCTTGGCTCGCAACGCGTCATAGCGTGCCTGCGGCACCACGCCGAGCGCGTGGCCGGTTTCGCTGAGGCGCAGGTCGGCGTTGTCTTCGCGCAGGTGCAGCCGGTATTCGGCGCGCGAGGTGAACATGCGGTACGGCTCGATCGTGCCGTTGCTGGTGAGGTCGTCGATCAGCACGCCGATGTAGGCCTCGTCGCGGCGCGGGTACCATGGCGCCTTGCCTTGGGTCGCCAGCGCAGCGTTGAGGCCGGCGATCAAGCCCTGCGCGGCGGCCTCCTCGTAGCCGGTGGTGCCGTTGATCTGGCCGGCGAAGTAAAGACCGGGGATGGCCTTGGTTTCCAGCCACGGGTTGAGTCCGCGTGGATCGAAGTAGTCGTACTCGATCGCGTAACCGGGACGCGTGATATGCGCGTGCTCGAAGCCCTTGATCGAGCGCACCAGCGCCAGCTGCACGTCGAACGGCAGCGAGGTGGAGATGCCGTTCGGATAGACCTCGAAAGTGTCCAGCCCCTCCGGCTCGATGAAGATCTGGTGCGACGACTTTTCGGCGAAGCGCACCACCTTGTCCTCGATCGACGGGCAGTAGCGTGGACCCACGCCCTCGATCTGGCCGGTGTACAGCGGCGAGCGGTCAAGCGCGCCGCGGATCAGTTCATGGGTGTGTTCGGAGGTGTGCGTGATCCAGCAGCTGACCTGGCGCGGGTGATCGTCACGCGTGCCGAGGTAGGAAAACACCGGCGCCGGCGAGTCGCCGGGCTGCTCCTGCAAACCGCTGAAGTCGATGCTGCGAAGGTCGATGCGTGGTGGCGTGCCGGTCTTCAGGCGGTCGGCCGCGACCGGCAGTTCGCGCAGCTTGGCAGCCAGCGTGCTGGCCGGTGGATCGCCGGCACGGCCACCGGCGTATTGCGCCTGGCCGATATGGATCTTGCCGGCAAGAAAGGTGCCGGCAGTGAGCACCACCGCACTTGCTGCAAACGACAGGCCCATCTGGGTCATCACGCCGCAAACACGGCCATTCTCGATGATCAGGTCGTCCACGGCCTGCTGGAACAGCTCGAGGTTCGGTTGGGTTTCCACTATGCGGCGGATCGCCGCCTTGTACAGCGTGCGGTCGGCCTGGCAGCGGGTGGCGCGCACGGCCGGACCCTTCGACGCGTTCAGCGTGCGCCACTGGATCCCGGCGCGGTCGGCCGCGTGCGCCATCGCGCCGCCCAGCGCGTCGATTTCCTTGACCAGGTGGCCCTTGCCGATACCGCCGATGGCCGGGTTGCAGCTCATCTGCCCGATCGTCTCGATGTTGTGGCTGAGCAGCAGTGTCCGTGCACCGGCGCGCGCAGCAGCCAGTGCCGCCTCGGTGCCGGCGTGGCCGCCGCCGATGACAATGACGTCGTAGTAGGTCGGGTGGCGCATGGAACTGCCCTGAGCGTGCAAAAAGTGACAAAACAGGGCGCTATGGTAGCGCCATCAACACCTTGCGAGCCGATTCGACAAACTGGCATGTTTCCTGCTTGGATTATCGGGCACTTTCAGGGGCAGACGCTGCGCGACCATCGCGCGCCGAGATCGGACGGACAGGGGTTCGATTGCGTACCAGGAAAGGAAGCAAGACGGCACCCCTCGGGGTGCCGTCGTTTTTTTTGGTGCCAGGCGATTCTTTCGAGGCCAGCAAAGACAAGGCCCCGCGGCTTTCCGGCCGCGGGGCCTTGTGCTTTATAGATCTGGCGCTCGGCGGTCTCAGGAACAGGGGGAATCCAGGATGACCGTGTTGCCGAGCGCCAGAAACCGGTAGCTGCTGGCGCAGATAGCGTTTCCGCTGTCGTGGACACGATTCGATATTCACCGCAAACGCGTGAACGCGGGGTGACTGAAAAGTGATTTTGTGTCGACCCGCGGCAGCAGATGACGTGCTGCGTCAGTCGCGTGATATCGAGACCAAAATCGTTGTGATGGGGATCACACATTGGCATGGCGGTTGCATTCATCCCATCACCCACCCCGATGGAGAAAGTCATGGACATGAGCTTCGATTTTCAACCGGTTTATCCGCGCCACGATCTGATGATCGAACTCGGTCAGGTCGAAATGGCGATCGACGGCCTGAGCGAGCGCGAAGACAACGAGCGTGGCGCATTGCAGCCGGGTCTGGAATCGCGCATGCAGAGCCTGCTCGAAGCACTCGATCATCTGGCCGTCTGAATCAGGCATTCGTCCGTGCGTGGTCTACCACCACGCACCTGGACGCTGTCTGCCGTCGCCCCGGACTGCCGGTGGCGCACCGCCGATCAGTGGTTGAGCACGCCGCCGATGATTTCGGCGAGGTTGCGGGAAAGCCCGGCATGCCCAGCCAGCTCGGCGATGGCCACACGCGCAGCATCACGACGTTGCGATTCCAGCCGTTGCCAGCCGTTGAATGCCGTTGCCAGCCGCGCCGCCACCTGCGGATTCAATGCATCAAG
>DHXA01000008.1 GCA_002413455.1 Rhodanobacter sp. UBA5168
GACGTCGTAGCCACTCAGCAGGGCGACGAATTCCTCGCCGCCGTACCTCGCCACGATCACGTCGGGCTGCTGGCTCGCCTCGCGTTGCAATGCATGCGCGACCGCGGCCAGGCAGTCGTCGCCGGCGAGATGGCCATAGGTGTCGTTGAATGCCTTGAAGCTGTCGATGTCGATCATCGCGACGCTGAGCGAGCGGCCGGTTTTCAGCGCGTTTTCCCATTCGCGGCTGAGTCGCTGGTAGAAGCCGCGGCGGTTGAGCAGGGAGGACAGCTCGTCGCGCACGATGGCTTGCTGCAAGCCACGCTTGAGCTGTCGCAGGTCGTCCTCGAAGGCCAGGTGCTGTCCCAGCACGATGGCATTGCGCGCCGCGTAGGACGTGATCGCGAGTACCAACGTGGCGGTGGCGAGGAAGGGATTCTTGCCCAGCTGCGCGAACGCGAGGCAGCACAAAGCCAGGCTCATCACGAACGGGCTGATGCTTTCGGCGACGTGGCGGATCCGGCGGCTCGGGCGATAGCTGCGGAACCAGACCTTTCGCCGCCGGCCCAGCAGGAAGCCGAGTACCACGAAGGGCAGGCCGAGCAGCAGTTCGGGCAGGTACGATTCGCTGCTGAGAATGAACCGGTTGTGGATGCCGGGCAGCACCGCATCGAGCCAGGCGAAGACGGTCAGCACGAAGAAGAACCGCCGTTCATCCGAGCGTTTCGTGGAAACCAGACGCAGCGTGGCGAACACCGCCACGAACCACCCCATCGCGTCGAACATCCACATCACGAAGGTCGCCGACGTGGATTCCGGCGAAGCCGCATTCAGCACCCCGCGCAGGGTGTAATAGAAAAGCGCTGCGATGGCGCAGGCGAGCAGGCCGTCGACGATGCTGGCCCAGCGGTAGAGCGTGGCGATCGGGTTGTAGGCCGCGGCGATGATGAGCAGGAGGCTGCTCAGGCAGAAGTAGAGGGTCGGATCGAAGGCCACCAGGGTGCCGAGCGGATGGGACAGCGAATCGGTGAACAGCAGACCGAACGCGCCGCCCTGGGCAATCAGCGCAAGCAACAGCAGGCTCCACAGCGGACGGTTGTGACGGACGCTGAGGCGAAGCCGGCGCCAGCACGCCAGCACCGTCAACGCGAGTATGGCCAGCACGACGGCGTAGCTTCCTGTGAGCAGATGCGGCGGCGCCCAGGCGATCACGCCCAGCTGGACCAGCAGCAGCGGCCCATAGGCTCGGGACATCCCGACGTGCATTTTCATCTGGCGATGTTCCAGAGCTGGTGGTGCGGTACCTGGAAGCCGGCTTGTGCTTTCGGTTCTTGTATCGAGAGCCTGCCACAACGTGTGGTGGGCGACCCTGCACGGGTCGTGCAAGTAGTGTGGCCCTGGACGGGCTGCCGTGCACGGATGGCGGTCACAATCGCTGGCCAGAGCGGGCGACGCGGACGATGCAGCACGCGCCCGGCCATCGACTTCCCGGTGCAGGGAGTGAGATGGCCCACCCTCGATCCCCCGGATCGCAAACGTCATCACCCCGCCGCAGCCATTGCAGCCACTGCCATCCACCCGAAACCCTTCAATGGCCACGGCATGGTGAAGAAAACCAAGGGCCAGGTTTTGTTTCGCCACACCGGAAAGGCGGTCGGGCTCACTCGATTTGAGTAACCAATGAACCTGACCGCCTGATCGATACCTCGCCGGTGAGTGTCCTACCTGGGTGGCACGGCAGGCATCGCTTCGGGCGCAGCCGCTGCGTTCGCCGTCCAGAGCTTTGCTTCCGGCTTGCCACCCAG
The DNA here is from genome assembly GCA_002413455.1 of Rhodanobacter sp. UBA5168. Taxonomy (GTDB): domain Bacteria; phylum Pseudomonadota; class Gammaproteobacteria; order Xanthomonadales; family Rhodanobacteraceae; genus Rhodanobacter. The sequence goes on from DHXA01000008.1 coordinate 1,785, forward strand.
CATCTGTGCGCGCACCAGCGGGATCGGCGGGCCGCCGTAGCTGAGGAACTGGTCGTGGAAAGCTTTCAGCGCATCCGGGCCCGGATGCGCGGCGATCCAGTCCTGGCGCAGCTGCATGATCATCAGCTTGCCCAGGGTGTAGTTGAGGTAGGCCGGATCGTAGGTGCCGCGCGCCGCCTGCTGGCGGGCGTTGCCCGGGTCCTGAAAGGCCTTGTCGCGAAACATCTGCTCGGACTGGGCGACGGTCATGCCGCCGGTGTGCAGGCCGATGGCGGAAAGGTAGCGCACGTCGCGCAGCAGGGCGTTGGTGAGCTGGCCGATATGGATTTCCGGCGTGGCGCCGCCGAGCCCGGCATCGAACATCATTTCCTCGGCGTAGTGCGCCCAGCCTTCGGCGAAGGCGTAGCCGACGAACAACTGGCCGAACTTCCAGTGCGCACGGTTGGCGTGCAGGAACTGCAGGAAGTGACCCGGCCAGACCTCATGCGCAGACACGAACAGCAGCGTGGCCTTGCCTGGTACATAAGCCTGCTGGTCGGCCTTGCTCCAGGTCGGATCGGGTGGAGCGATGTAGTACACCGACGGCAGGTTCTTCTCGTACGGGCCGGGAATCTCGATATAGGCGAAGTTCCAGCGGTTGAACGGCGGCGCCTCTTCGGCCTTGGCCTGCTCGGTGCCGGGAATGCTCGCCAGATCCTTGTCGACGATGAACTGGCGCAGGCTCGCTAGCTGCGCGCGCGCACCTTCCACGGCACCGCCGACCGGCTTGTCGGCACTCTCCCGGGCTACGCACGCACTGAGTGATTTACCTGGCGCGAATTGATCGCAGGCGGTCTTGAGTGCAGCGAGGTTGCGCTTCAGATCCGACTCGCCGATGGCCTTGAGCTGGTCCAGCGGCAGGTCGACCAGCTCGGTGGCGTGCAGCATCTTGGAGAATTTTTCGGCCCCCAGCGCGTAGTCCTGGGTGGCGTGGGGTTTCTGCGCTTTCAGCCAGTCGGCCAGATCCTGCGAGGCCTTGATCGCCGCGGTATTGCTCGCCTTGAATCGGGCCTGCAGGGCGTCGTTCTTCACCCCGGCGAAGATGCCGGGCACGTCGGTCTTGAAGAAACTGGCGAAGCCGCCGAACGAGTTGACACCCACATCGATGTACGACGCCGGCAGCGGCAGCTTGAGATTGGCCTTGATCTGCGCCAGCGCCTTGGGCAGCGCCTCCTGGTAGCTGACGAACGCCGCCATGCGCTGGGGCAGCGGTGCATATGGCCGGGTCAGGTACATGCTCGGCGACAGGTCGCCGGTGTACCAGGACGGGTTCTGGTAGGGCGCGCCGGAATCCTCCAGCCAGAACAGCTGGCCGTCGATCACCGCCAGCACGTAGTCGCGCTGGAAGCGACCCTGCGCGTCGAGCTTGCCATCGGCGAAGGCGGCGAACGTGTTGCGCTGCGCGTGCAGCCAGTCGGCCGTCGCCTTCAAGCCGCCCGGGCTGTAATCCGGCAGCTTGCCGTCGAACTCGTGTTTGCCGGCGTTGGCGGCGAACACCGGGTTGTGCTGGAACACGCCGATGAGGAACGTATCCACGGCCGACGCCAGCGCTGCGCTGTCGCTGGCAGCAGTGGCGGATGCCGCAGTGGATA
>DHXA01000059.1 GCA_002413455.1 Rhodanobacter sp. UBA5168
TGATGGGTCGTTAGCTCAGTTGGTAGAGCAGTAGACTTTTAATCTATTGGTCCCGGGTTCGAATCCCGGACGACCCACCAGTTTTTCAGAGCGCCCGTCGGGCGCTCTTTTTTTGCCCGTCACGGATATACGTCCGGCTCAACGGTCGCTGTTGGCGGCGGCCCAGACCGAGATCAAGGTCGTGCGCAGTTGCTGCGGCGAGACCGGTTTGTACAGCAACGGGATTTTCGCAGCGATGATTTCGCGCAGGCGATCGATGCGGGTTTCGCCGGTGATCAGCATCCGGGCGAATGGCTTCTCGCCGTCGCGCTGGTAGTAGCGATCGAGTGCCGCAAATACGTCGAGCCCGCGTTCGCCGTCGCGCAGGTTCAGATCGGAAATCACGATGTCGGCAGGGCCGGGCCATTGCTCGATGGCTTCCAGCGCCTGCAGCCGATCCTCGGCGACTGCCACGTCGCAACCCCAGCTGCGCAGCAGGAAGCGAATGCCGGAAAGGATCGCCGGATCATCGTCCAGCACCAGCACGCGCCTACCGGTCAGGTCGGTAGGTGGGTCGTCGTCAAGGGCGACCATTTCCGATCGCGCGTCGGCCGCCAGTAGCTGGAAATGGAACACGCTGCCCCGGCCCAGCCGGGACTTCACCAGGACCTGGGTGTCGAGCAGTTCCGCCAACCGCTGCACCGTGGCCAGACCCAGCCCCAGACCGGAATGCGAGCCGTCGGCGAGGCCGGCGTCCAGATGGTCGTCGATGCGGTAGAACTCGTCGAACACGCTCGCCAAATGCTCTGGCGCGATGCCGCTGCCGGTGTCCCACACCTCGATGCGCACGCGGCCGTCGCCGGCGCGCCGTGCGCCGACCACGGCGCCGCCATGATGGGTGAAGCGCAGCGCGTTGCTGACCAGGTTGTTGAGTATCCGGGTCAGCATGATGCGGTCGCTGCGCACCCACAGGCGGGTTGGGCGTGTATGAAGTTGCAAGTTGCGCTGTTCGGCCACCATGCCGAAATTGCGGTTGACCTCGGCAAAGACCTCGTCAAGCGGAAACTCGCTGATCTCCACCTGGATCGCACCGGTTTCCAGTCGCGAAAGGTCGAGAAGCTCGCTGAACAAGTGATCGAGCGACTGCACGCACTCCTGGATATGGGCGATCCGGTCCAGCCGCTGCGGATCGTGTTCGTCCACCGCCAAGGCGGAGGAGAACAAGGTCAGCGCATAGAGCGGCTGGCGCAGGTCGTGCGAGGCTGCCGCCAGGAAGCGCGATCGGGCCACGCTGGCCGCTTCGAGTGCGGCATTCTTTCCGGCCAGTTCCAGCGTGGCCTGTTCGATCTGTTGCTCCATCCCGCGCTGCACTTCGAACAAGGTGGCTGCCGCATGGTTGAAGCCTTGCTGCAATTCGCCGATCTCGGTGCGGTCGGTGACCGCCACGGCCACCTGGCGATCGCCCTGGCCGAGTTGTCGCACGGCGCCGGCCAGGTGAACCAGCGGCGCGCTGATCCAGCGTGCTGCCAGCCAGCCGATGACGCCCGCAATGAGCAGGCTCAGCAACAACGCGAACAGGGCATGGCGCTGACTGGCATGCTGTGCGGCGATCGCGTCGCGCAGGCTCACGTCCACCAGCACCGAGCCGAGCAGGGCATGGCCGGGCTGATCGCTGTCGACGACATCGCGCACCACGGTGAGGATGTCGTGCTGGCTATTGCTGTCGCCGGGTTCGCGATGGTCGGCGAGGATCTGGCCGGCTGCCGTACGGATCTGCACGCGCGTCACATGCGGCAGGTCACCGATCGAATCGGCGATGCGCAGCAACTCGCGCAGTTGCAGGTTGCGCAACGGCTGCACGCAGACCGAGGCGGTCTGTGTCGCGATGGCGTCGGCATTGCTCTGCGCCATCTGGCGCAGGCTGACGAGCTGGCGCTGGGTCAGCAAGGTCACCAGCAAAGCGGCCGTGATCAACGAAGGCACCAGTGCGACGAAGGCCAGCCGCTGCATCAGCGATGTGCGCTGCCATAACCGTATGGGCCAGGAGTTGGTCGCCATGTCCATTCGCCCGGTATCTCCCCAGCGCATCGAGGTCAAACCAGTTGTCCATCCACGGCCATGTCGCTGTCACGGATGCCGCACAACACTAGCGCGAAACGAGCGAATTGACAGCTGCCGCCAACCGTGTCGGCGCGGGGTCAGTCGCTGTCTCTGCCGGTTTGTCGATAACGGCGGGTGAGGCGCTCGATCAGCAGCGGCAGTAGCGCCAGCAGCGCGATCGCGCCCAGCGGCAGCAGCACTCCGCGGTGCATGAACAGGCCGACGCCGAAGCTGTCGCTCTGGCTCATCGCATCGCCCAGCCCGGCGCCGATCGACGTCTCGAAGATCAAGGTGATGGTGCCGCCGAGCCAGCTGGCACCCAGAAACAGCCACAACGGGCAGCGCAGCCAGGCCAGCGCGACCGTGACCGCACCGAATGGCACCACCGGTACGAAGCGCAGAAACAAGGTATAGCTCACAGGGTGCCGCTCAAAGCCCAACCGCAGCCGCGCCACGATCGCCGGTGGCCGCCGGCTGCCGGGGCCAAACGCATAGCGGCTGGCCAGATAAAGGATCAGCGAACCCAGCGTCAGTCCGACTGAAGAAGAGACGGTGGCATCGACCACCCCGAACGCGAAACCGCCGGCGAGAATCACCACGATGGTGCCGGGAATGCCGGTGGACACGGTGAGTGTCAGCAGGCCGATATAGGCCAGCCGACTCAGCCACGGGTGTGTGGCGATCTGTAGCTGCAATTCCGCCTGATGCACCACCAGCTGCCGGGGGCTCAGCTGATCGAGCGAGCCGGAGGCGAATAGCACGATGCCTGCCAGTATCAGCAGGGCCAACGGCAGCGCGGCGCGCCAGCGGCTCAATACGATGGGCCGCTGGCGCCGTAGATGGCCAGCACGCTGCGTGCCTGGTCGCGCTGGATATCGCGACGCACGGCGATGTGGCGGCGTTCCAGTTCGCCGATCCAGTCGGCCGGCAGCGGGCCTTCGTCGAATTCGGTGAGTTCCTCGACATCCTCGGCACGGGCGCCGATCAACAATTCGTCGATACCCGCCCATACGCTGGCGCCATAGCACTGGCAGCAAGGCTGCGAACTGGTCGCCAGCACGTAATGGCCACCGTCCTCGTTCAGCCGATGCCGGCTGAGCCGCGCCTGGGCGATCATGATCGCCATCATTTCGGCGTGCGCGACCGAGCAGCTTTGCGGCACCACGCGATTCACGCCAACGGCGACCAGCCGGCCACTGTGGCTGTTGAACACGGCGGCGCCGAATGGGCCACCGCCGCCGCGCTCCACATTTTGCCGCGACAGCTCGATCGCCAGCCCGACCCGCTCCTCGTCGGCCTGGTAACGCCGGTTGCTGTCGGCAATATCGCCGATCCACGGTGGCAAGGTCAGATGGATTTGCAGCGGCAGCATGCGATTGCTCCGTTCGTGACGCGGACCGGTTACTGGCCGGCCTGCTTGGTCCATGCGTCGCGCAATGTCACAGTGCGGTTGAACACGGGTGCGTCGGGGCGATGATCAATACGGTCGGCCACGAAGTAGCCCAGCCGCTCGAACTGGAAGCGCTGCTCCGGCTCGACGCTGGCGGCGGCGGGTTCCAGCCATGCCTGAACCACGCGCTTGGCCTGCGGGTTGACGTGGTCCAGCCAGCTCTTGCCGTCTTCCTCGCTGTCCGGCGCGGCCACGCTGAACAGGCGGTCGTAGATGCGCACCTCGGTGGCGACGGCGTGCTTCGCGCTGACCCAGTGGATGGTGCCTTTCACCTTGCGGTCGGCGCCGGGCATGCCGTGGCGTGTTTCCGGATCGAGCGTGCAGTGCAGCTCGGTCAGGTTGCCGTCGGCGTCCTTGACCAGCTGCTCGCACTTGATGATGCCGACACCGCGCAGGCGCACTTCACCATCCGGCTTCAGGCGGTGAAAGCCTTTTGGCGGCACTTCGGCGAAATCCTCGCGTTCGATCCACAGCTCGCGTGCAAACGGCACCGCGCGCGTACCGAAACTGTCGTCCTTCGGGTGGTTGGCGAAGGCCAGTGTTTCCTCATGGCCTTCCGGCAGGTTCGTCAGTACCAGTTTCAGTGGATCCAGCACCGCCATCCGGCGCGCCGCCGTGGCGTCCAGATCTTCGCGGATGCAACCTTCCAGGATCGCGTAGTCGATCACGCTGTTCTGCTTGCTCACGCCGACGCGGTCGATCAGCAGGCGCAACCCGGCCGGGGTGAAGCCCCGCCGGCGCAGGCCGCGCAGCGTATTCATGCGCGGGTCGTCCCAGCCATCGACAAAACTCTCGCTCACCAGCTGCGCCAGCTTGCGCTTGCTGGTGATGCAGTAGCTGAGGTTGAGTCGCGAGAATTCTATTTGCCGCGGCTTGGCCGGTACCGTCGGCAGGCCGGCGTCGAGCAGCGGCTGCCACAGTTCGGGATGATTCGGCAGGTCGACCTTGTCGACGAACCAGTCGTACAGCGGCCGGTGATCCTCGAACTCCAGCGTGCACAGCGAATGGGTGATGCCTTCCAGCGCATCGGACAGGCAGTGCGCGTAGTCGTACATCGGATAGATCGGCCAGGCGTCGCCGGTGTTCTGGTGAGCGATCTTGCGGATGCGGTAGATCGCCGGGTCGCGCATGTTGATGTTGCCGGCGCTCATGTCGATCTTCGCGCGCAGCGTCCTGCTGCCGTCGGCGAACTCGCCCGCGCGCATGCGGCGGAACAGGTCCAGATTCTCCGCCACGCTGCGCTCGCGGTGCGGCGAGTTGCGTCCGCCCTGGGTCAACGTGCCGCGGTACTCGCGCATCTGCTCGGCATCGAGATCATCGACGTAGGCCACGCCGTCCTCGATCAACTTCAGCGCGCAGCGGTAGAACACTTCGAAATAGTCCGATGCATGGCGCAATTCGTGCCATTCGAAGCCCAGCCAGCGCACGTCGTCCTTGATGCCTTCGACGAACTCGGGATCTTCCTTGCCGGGGTTGGTGTCGTCCAGGCGCAGGTTGCACCAGCCGTCGAATTCGGCGGCGATACCGAAGCTCAGGCAGATCGCCTTGGCATGGCCGATGTGCAGATAGCCGTTCGGCTCTGGCGGAAAGCGGGTGTGGATGGCCTGGTGCCTGCCCGCGGCGAGATCGTCGCGCACGATTTGCCGGATGAAATCCTGATGGGGGGCCGGCTGCGGAGCCGCCTGGTGCACGGTGGCCGTTGGCGTGGCGAGTGCGGTGGCGGGGTTGTCGGTCGACATCGGGTGGGGCTCGCAGGCGGTAGCGGAAACACCCAAGTTTACCCTGTCGCCGCCATCGGGCGCAGGCTGCCGGGACGCCTTGCCCCGCGTGGCCGCGCGGGTTAGCGTGCAGGCCATGCACATCATCTATCGCGCGGAAAACCTGTTCGATGCCCATCTGGTGAAGGATGCGCTGGAAGCAGAGGGCATCCCGGCATTTATCGCCGGCGAATACCTCACCGGTGCGGTGGGCCAGCTGCCAGCCATGGACTACATCGCGGTGATGGTGCCCGAATCCAGCCTGGCCGTGGCCCGGGGGATCGTGAGCGAAGTCGAAGCCCGGCTCAGCGAGGCGCGGCTGGCCATTCAGGACGACGATCTCTCCGGCGATCCGCTGACCGCACCTTGCTGATCGAAGCGGCCCCGCCGATACCCAGTTTGCGACGCCTTCGGGAAACCTCATGCAAGATCTCGCCGCACTGATTCGCGCCGTGCCGGATTTCCCCAGCCCCGGCGTGATGTTCCGTGATGTCTCCCCGTTGCTCGCCGATGCCGGCGCCTTTGCCCGTTGCATCGATGCACTGGCCGAGCCGTGGCAGGGCAGCGGCATGCAGGCGGTAGGCGGCATCGAGGCGCGCGGCTTCATCTTCGGCGCCGCGCTGGCGCAGAAACTGCACGCCGGTTTCGTCCCCCTGCGCAAACCCGGCAAGCTGCCGCCGCTAGTGGTGTCGGTGGATTATCAGCTGGAATACGGCAGCGATCGACTGCAGGCTCAGCGCGATGCGCTGAAGCCCGTAGAGCGGGTATTGCTGATCGACGACGTGCTGGCCACCGGCGGAACCTTGGCGGCGGCACGGCTGCTGGTCGAGCAGCTCGGCGCCGACTTGGTGGGCGCCAGCGTGGTCATCGAACTGCCCGGACTGCAAGGGCGGGACCGCTGGCGAGGCGACAAACCGCTGCATAGCCTGTTGCGTTATTGACCTGCACCGACCACTTGCGCCATCGGCCATGCCGTAAGCGACGAGCGCAAACCGATTCGCTGCAAAATTCGCCGCGACGCTTACGGTGCCACCACGCCCAGGCTCTCCACATAGATCAATTCGCACGCCCCCGCGCCGGTATCGTCACGCGTCATCGAGGTGTTCCAGTGCCAGCCGTCGCTGCGGCTGGCGTCGACCAGGAAGCCTTCGATATGGATCACCTGCCCCTGGCGCACCTGTTCGAGCTGGTGTTTCACGTTGGGATCGGCGGGGATCATGTGCATGTTCGCGCTGGACGTTTCGATTTCGCGGCGCGGGATCGGAAACTCGTTCACATGCCAATAGTAGAAGCGGCCGGACTGGGTGATGTCGACTTTCGCCAGTACGTCGGTGTCGGACATGCGACCCCAGCCCAGCGCGAGATCCTCCGGAACCAGCTCGGCATCGGCGCTCCACGAGTAATCCTTGCGCGACAGCACGCGCGCGGTGATGTCGAAATGGGCACGCGTGGTCAGCGTGACGTCGCCGCGCTGCAGTTGCGCGCCGTGGTCGAGGTCGACCTGTTCGGGCACGTCGGCCGCAAGCACGCCAGGCAGCGGGTGCAGCGGGCGGTGTCGCCAGTGCGATAGCGCACCCAGTATCACCAGCAGCAGGAGGGCGCCGATCAGGAGCTTGCGCATACTCAGCGGGAAATCGCTGCCGTGGTGGCTGCGGTATGGGGATTCAGCAGATCGGCGGGCAGTTGCCGGAACACCTCCGCCAGCCGGCTCAGGAATCCGTCCATCGCCGAACTCTTGCGCCAGACCATGGCAACGCGCCGGCTCGGCGGGTGTCCCTTGAACTCGATCAGGTGCAGGTTCTCCACCGGTGCCACCGGCGGCTTCACCGCGGTGACCGGGAGCAGGGTGATGCCGACGTTCGCGGCCACCATCTGCCGCAGGGTCTCCAGGCTGGTGGCGCGGAAACCGCTGTGCTCGCCGGCCCCGGCCATGTGGCACACCTCCAGCGCCTGATCGCGCAGGCAATGGCCGTCTTCCAGCAGCAGCAGATTCTGGTTGGTCAGGTCGGCCAATTTCAGCTGACCCTGCTTGTGCGCCAGCGGGTGCTCGCCCGAGACCGCCAGCAGAAAGGGTTCCTCGAACAGGAACTCGCTGTGCAGGCTGTCCTCATGCAGCGGCAGCGCGAGGATGCCGGCATCCAGCTTGCCCTCGCGCAGCAGGCGCAGCACGGTTTCGGTCTTTTCCTCGACCAGCAGCAGCTCCAGCTTGGGAAACGCCTTGCGCACCAGGGGCAATACGTGCGGCAGCAGGTACGGCCCCAGCGTGGGGAAGATGCCCAGCCGCACCGTGCCCGATTCCGGATCGAGCGTGCGCCGTGCCACGCCGCGGATCTGCTCGATCTCGTTGAGCACGTCGCGTGCGCGACTGGCGATGTCGCGACCGACCTCGGTCAGCAGCACCCTGCGCGGAGTGCGCTCGACCAGCGGCACGCCCAGCTCGTCCTCCAGCTTCTTGATCTGGGTGGAAAGGGTGGGCTGGCTGACGAAGCAGGCCTCGGCGGCGCGCCCGAAATGCCGGTGCTCGGCGAGGGCAACGAGGTACTGAAGATCACGCAGATTCATGGGCCACCATTGCAATAGCCTTACGCTATGGTCGGGATGGTAACAATCAATTGGAGCAATACAAGCGAAGGTTCTATCGTGGCTTCCACTGCCCTTTGCAACACCCCGCGCGCCGGAGTTCTCCCTCCCCCCGCCTGCGCGTGGGCTTCCCCCGGCGGCGAGTTCACCTCGCCGCTTTTTTTGTCCCGGATTTCCCGAGCCTGATTTATTGACCGTGGCTGCGCCACGGACCGCGCGCCTGTGCCTTCTGGCACTGGGTCGAAAGTCACCCCGCCCCTAGCGTTGGGATTCTCCACTTTCAGGGAAACGCCCCATGCGCCGTCTTGTCCGTCCTCTCCTGCTCACTGCGCTCGCCACTTGTTGTGGCGCGGCGTTCGCCGCCACCGCCGATCAGGCGCCGCAAGGCCGGCTGCCGGGCTGGGCAGTACCGCAGTCGTACCAGCTCGCGTTCAAGGTCGATCCGGCGCAGAAGGACTTTTCCGGCACCACCACGATCAAGGTCAAGCTGACCCAGGCCTCGGATCACCTGTGGCTGGATGGC
>DHXA01000140.1:0-591 GCA_002413455.1 Rhodanobacter sp. UBA5168
CACCACCATGATCAACGGCCTGGGCGTGCTCGGCTGGGGCGTCGGCGGTATCGAGGCCGAGGCCGCGATGCTGGGTCAGCCCTCCTCCATGCTGATTCCGCAGGTGGTCGGTTTCCGGCTCACCGGCAAGCTGCCGGAAGGCGTCACCGCCACCGATCTGGTACTGACCGTCACCCAGATGCTGCGCAAGCTGGGCGTGGTCGGCAAGTTCGTCGAGTTCTTCGGCAACGGCCTCAAGCACCTGCCGCTGGCCGACCGCGCCACGATCGCCAACATGGCGCCGGAATACGGCGCGACCTGCGGCATCTTCCCGATCGATCAGGAAGCGCTGAACTACATGCAGCTGTCCGGCCGTACCGCCGAGCAGATCAAGCTGGTCCAGGCATATGCCAAGGCCCAGGGCATGTGGCATGACGAGAACTCGACCGAGCCCACGTTCACCACCACGCTGGAACTGAACCTGGCTGACGTGCGTCCGTCGATGGCCGGCCCGAAGCGTCCGCAGGATCGCGTACTGCTGGAAGGCGTGCGCCAGAGTTTCCATGACGCGCTGATCGGTCTCACCGCGGGCCGCAAGCCGAAGGTCGACAC
>DHXA01000140.1:851-3815 GCA_002413455.1 Rhodanobacter sp. UBA5168
AACGAGGGCGGCGCGACCGCCGTCGGCCGCGATGAAAGCGCACTGGGCGGAAGGTCATGCACGTCGAGTTGAACGGCGAGAAAGTTCCACCTGCGCGATGGCGCCGTGGTGATTGCCGCGATTACCTCCTGCACGAATACCTCGAATCCGGCGGTGATGCTCGGTGCCGGCCTGGTCGCGAAGAAGGCTGCCGCGCTTGGCTTGAAGGCCAAGCCGTGGGTGAAGACCTCGATCGGACCGGGCTCTCTGGTGGTCAGCGACTACCTGAAAAAAACCCACCTGCTCGAAGAACTCGAAAAGATCGGCTTCTACATCGTCGGCTACGGTTGCACCACCTGCATCGGCAACTCCGGCCCGTTGCCGGCCGAAATCAGCCATGCCATCGGCGAAGGTGATCTCGCGGTCGCCTCGGTGTTGTCGGGCAACCGCAACTTCGAGGGTCGCGTGCATCCGGAAGTGAAGATGAACTACCTGGCCTCGCCGCCGCTGGTGGTCGCCTACGCGCTGGCCGGTACGCTCGACATCGACCTGACCCAGGATGCGCTCGGCATCGGCAGCGATGGCCAGCCGGTGTACCTGAAGGACATCTGGCCGTCCAATCAGGAGATCTCCGATGCGATCGCCGGTGCGATCAATCCGGCGATGTTCGAGAAGAACTATGCCGACGTGTTCAAGGGCGACAGCCGCTGGAACCAGATCGCCTCGCCGGATGGGGCGCTGTTCCGCTGGGACGATTCCACCTACATCAAGAACCCGCCCTACTTCGATGGCATGACCCGTGAGGTCGGCACGATCGACGACATCCACGGCGCCAGCGTGCTCGGCCTGTTCGGTGACTCGATCACCACCGACCACATCTCGCCGGCCGGCTCGATCAAGAAGGACAGCCCGGCGGGCCGCTTCCTGATCAGCAAGGGTGTCGAGCCGAAGGACTTCAACTCCTACGGTTCGCGCCGCGGCAACGACGACGTGATGGTGCGCGGCACGTTCGCCAACATCCGCATCAAGAACCTGATGCTCGACGGCGTGGAAGGTGGCTACACCGTGCACGTGCCGAGCGGCGAACAGCTGGCGATCTACGACGCGGCGATGAAATACAAGGCGACCAAGACACCGCTCGTGGTGCTCGCCGGCAAGGAATACGGCACTGGTTCATCGCGTGACTGGGCAGCCAAGGGCACCCTGCTGCTGGGCGTAAAGGCGGTGATCGCCGAGAGCTTCGAGCGCATCCATCGTTCCAACCTGGTCGGCATGGGCGTGCTGCCGTGCACGTTCAAGAACGGCGAGAACGCACAGTCGCTGGGCCTGACCGGCAAGGAAACCTTCGATATCGCTGGTCTCGACGACGGCAAGTCGAAGGAAGCCACCGTCACCGCCACGAGTGCCGACGGCAGCAAGAAGCAATTCACCGTGCAGGTGATGCTGCTGACCCCGAAGGAGCGCGAGTTCTTCCGCCACGGCGGCATCCTGCAGTACGTGCTGCGCCAGTTGGCTGGCAAGAAAGCCGCCTGAGTTTCTGTTTGAGTCGATGCAAAAAAGCCGCCCCGGATTTTGGGGCGGCTTCTCTCAATGTGCGGGAAATTGCAGGAGCCCGCGGCGAGCGGGCTCTATATTGCGTGTTTCCAGCTCGCCGTATAACAACGCCACTTGCCATCCTCCTTGCGCCATGCCGACTCGACCTCGTAGAGGCCCAACTGGTCGGGCAGCAGCTTGCCGCCGCTGGTCAGGGTGACGGTAAACGTGGCCACCATCCGTTCGCCGCGATGCTCGATCAACACCGGTCCCATCGTCACGCCGATGTGCTCGCCGCGCAGCGCGAGGAGCCTGACCATGTTCGTCAACCCAGGCCGATCCAGTTCGCCGACATTGCCGTCGAAGTCATCGCTGAGCGGCGCACTCACGTCGCTCGCGGCGCCGGCTTCGGCAGCCTGCGCGACCGCAGCGATCGCCTCGCGCACCTGCTGTTCGTCCGGCGTGTGTCGGCAGCCCGACAGGACCAGCGCGAACAGCGCGAAAGCGGTCAACAGACAGGTATTTTTTCTCAACCGGATCATGGGCGAAACTCGTTGCGGTGCGGCTTGCCGCTGTACGCGGGCGTATGCTCAAATGAATCAGCATATGATCCATGATGAATGCCGTCGTCATGCGAAGTCCATCCTCGATCATCCACACAGGGAACCCAAGCATGAGCATCGAACGTCCGTGGCTGGATCACTATCCAACAGGCGTGCCCAGCCAGATTGACGTCGATGCCTATGCCTCGGTACCGGCCGTGCTCGAGGAAGCGTTCAAGCAGTTTCGCGAACGGCCCGCTTTCGCGAATTTCGGCCATCGGCTGACCTATGGCCAGATCGACGAAATGAGCCGTCAATTCGCCGGCTACCTCACCGGCGAACTCATGCTCGGCAAGGGCGATCGCATCGCGATCATGATGCCGAACGTGCTGCAATATCCGATCGCGCTGTTCGGCGCGTTGCGCGCGGGCCTGATCGTGGTCAACACGAACCCGATGTATACCGCACGCGAACTCAAGCATCAGCTGGAGGACGCCGGCGCCAAGGCCATCGTGGTGCTGGACAACTTCGCCGCGACGCTGCAGCAGGTCGTCGCGGAAACCCACGTGAAGCACATCATCACCACCGGCATTGGCGACCTGCTGGGCCCGAAAGGCGTGCTGATCAACTTCGTGCTCAAGCACGTCAAGAAGATGGTTCCGGCGTTCAACCTGCCGCAGGCCGTGCGTTTCCGCGACGCGCTGGCACGCGGCGCCGCGCATCCGCTGCAACCGATCACACTGAATCACGACGACATCGCCTTCCTGCAGTACACCGGCGGCACCACGGGTGTGGCCAAGGGAGCGATGCTGAGCCACGGCAACATGATCGCGAACATGCTGCAGGCGGGGGCCTGGGTCGGCACAAATGTCAAACCCGGTGAAGAGGTGATCATCACCGCGCTGCCGCT
>DHXA01000140.1:4014-8025 GCA_002413455.1 Rhodanobacter sp. UBA5168
AACCCGCGCGACATGCCCGGCTTCGTCAAGGAACTCGGCAAGTCCGGCTTCACCGCACTGACCGGCGTGAACACCTTGTTCAACGGCCTGCTCAATACACCCGGTTTTGCCGAGCTGGATTTCTCGCGCCTGCATCTCACACTCGGCGGCGGCATGGCCGTGCAGCGCGCGGTAGCCGAACGCTGGAAAAAAATCACCGGATGCACTCTTGCCGAAGCATATGGGCTGACCGAAACCTCGCCAGCGGTGTGCATCAACCCGCTGGATCTGGCTGCCTACAATGGCTCGATCGGCCTGCCGGTGCCATCAACCAACGTGGCGATCTGGTCGGAAGACGGCCAGCCGCTGCCGGTCGGCGAAGTCGGCGAACTGATGGTGCAAGGTCCGCAGGTGATGAAGGGTTACTGGCAGAGGCCGGACGAAACCGCCAACGTGCTCGACGCCGATGGCTGGCTGCACACTGGCGACATCGCCCGGATGGACGCCAACGGCTATTTCTATATCGTCGATCGCAAGAAGGACATGATCCTGGTGTCCGGCTTCAATGTGTATCCGAATGAGGTCGAGGACATCGTGATGACACATCCCGGTGTGCTCGAAGTAGCTGCGGTCGGCGTGGCCGACGAGCATTCCGGTGAAGTGGTGAAACTGTTCGTGGTGCGCAAGGATCCGAACCTTACCGAAGAGGCGCTCAGGCAGTTCTGCCGCGAGAATCTCACCGGTTACAAGCGTCCCAAGTTGATCGAGTTCCGCGATAGTCTGCCGAAGAGCAACGTCGGCAAGATTCTTCGCCGCGAACTGCGCGACGAGAGCAAAACCTCCGCCTGATCCTGCTATCTGCAACCGGAAACGCCCGCACGAGGCGGGCGTTTCCGGTTCCAGCGACAGCGCTCGCTCAGCTGTCTTTCCAGTACTCGAGAATGTCGGCGTAGCCGCCCAGCAGATTCCACAGCGGAACCTGTTTGTCTTCGGGAATGCGGCTGTACGAAAAACCGATGTGATGATCGGAGATGCGTGCAACGATGGCTTCCAGATGGATGTGCAGGTTGTGCCCGAAGATCATGTCGAGCACCCAGCTTTGTCCGGTCTCGCCAGACCAGCCCAACGGACGGCGCAACAATGCGCCAGTAGCCGATATATCGACCAGTTCGGTTGGATGAGACTCGCCATGCCAGCTCATCAGCACCGTGGTTTCGATCTGCATGCGCGCCGGACGCAGCTGTTCCCGCTCGCCACCGCCCTGTCCATTCTTGTCGATTGTCATCAGTTATACCGTCCGTTTTGCGCTTGCGTCTGCCGCCGGAGTGACACGAGTACATCGTCATCCTGAAATCTTTCCGCCGCATCATTCACCGACGCCGCAGACAAACCTCACGTGGCCCGCATGACGCCGGTACCGGCCGGCTGCGAGGTCAAGCGTACCCAAGCAATCGTCGTGCCACTCGTCCATGATAGACGATGGCTCGCCCGGACTATGCCGCATCGAAACCCTATTGCGCGCGCCATCGTCAGAACCCGGCCTCACGCAGGAACTGCGGGGAACAGCTGCTTCACCTGCGCGCCCCGCAGCGCTGCCGCTTATCGTCACATTGGGTCACATGCCGCCCTGCATTGCCGATAGACCCTTTCCCGGTCGCAGGCTGTGCCTGTCACGACCGCGGCGATGAAACCAGCCGCTACAGGATCGATCGGAACGCCATCGACGGCCGATGCTCATCTTGCTGGACTTGCGCTCGCCTAGCGGCTACTCTTTCATCCACGCGTGGCTCCATGGAATACGTTTGCCGATCACCTCCGGCGACCCTGGCTTCCACCCGATGCTCTCGAACCGACCAGTAAGCAGTCAGTGGCGCCGCTCTTCGCCACCTGTGACTTGTGCCCTTGCCGTGGCTGACAACCCGGGGCATGCAATGGCCGATTGCGACCTGCCTGACCGAACCACCATCGAGTGGCTTCATCTTGCCCGTCGCGACCATGGCGCCTGCCGCGCCCCGGCTGAAGAGGTGAAGATCGCAATACCCGGGAATACCGCGTCGCCGCCGTATTCCGAGCACGGACATTCCGCAAATTAGTGCCGATGTATGAATGATTCCGATCATGTTGAACGCACTGCCAGCCGCTGAAGACGGCCCCATGACATGCATTGATGATCACTGAGCCAGTCGAGCCACACAGCCCGGCCGCCGCACCGCAGGATGCGTTCGCGTCGGTACCGCAACAGCAGGAAATGCCGCTGGCCATCGTGCGCGGCCAGCCGATGCTGCAGATGCCGCAGGATCTGTACATCCCGCCGGACGCGCTCGAGGTTATCCTGGAATCGTTCGAGGGTCCGCTTGACCTGCTGCTGTACCTGATCCGCCGGCAGAACCTGGACATCCTGGATATCCCGGTGGCCGAGATCACCCGGCAGTACATGACCTACATCGAGCTGATGCGGGATGTGATGCGGCTGGAGCTGGCCGCCGAATACCTGCTGATGGCCGCGATCCTGGCCGAGATCAAGTCGCGGTTGCTGTTGCCGCGGCCACCGGTCGAGGAAGGGCTGGAAGAGGACCCCCGCGCCGAGCTGGTGCGGCGATTGCAGGAATACGAACGGTTCAAGCGGGCGGCCGAGGATATCGAGGCCATGCCGCGGATCGAACGCGACAGCGTGGTGGTGCATGCCGAAGTGGGCGAGCGCAACGTGATCAAGTTGCCGCCGCCGCTGGAATTGACCGAGTTGTTGCTGGCGCTCAAGGACGTGATGCACCGGGCCGAACTGTTCGGCCATCACGCGATCAAGCGCGAGGCACTCAGCGTTCGCCAGCGCATGGGCGAGTTGTTGAGCCGACTCGACGACAGCAGTTTTCACCGCTTCGAGAGCCTGTTCGACATCAGCGAAGGACGCCCGGGCATCGTGGTGACGTTTCTGGCAATGCTGGAACTGGCCAAGGAAATGCTGATCGAGATCGTTCAGGAAGAGCCGCTGGCGCCGATCTACATAAAGGCAAAGATCAGCCACGCCGAAGAAATCGCCGAGGGCCCGGCAGACGACGCGCAGACGGGCGAATCGGCTTTGATCGAATCGTCCGGCAAATGAACGACATCCACTGAAATCGGCATCCGACCCAAGGTTATGCAGATCGAGCAACTCAAACCCATCATCGAGGCGGCCCTGCTGGCCTCCAGCCAGCCGATGACTATCCATCAACTGGGTGACCTGTTCAATGAAGCCGACGATGTCGGCCACGAGCAGATCGCCAGGTCACTGGAAGCGCTGGCCGACGATTGCACCGGCCGCGGCATCGAGCTGAAGGAGGTCGCTTCCGGCTTCCGCTACCAGGTGCGCCAGGACGTGCATCCTTGGATTTCGCGGATGTGGACGGAACGGCCCAGCCGTTATTCGCGAGCGCTGCTGGAAACGCTGGCGCTGATCGCCTATCGCCAGCCGATCACCCGCCCCGAGATCGAGCAGATCCGCGGCGTGGTGGTGTCCTCCAACATCATCAAGACGATGGAGGAGCGCGAGTGGATCCGCGTGGTCGGGTATCGTGACGTGCCCGGCAAGCCGGCATTGTTCGGTACCACCCGCGCCTTCCTCGATTACTTCAACCTGAAATCGCTGGACCAGTTGCCGCCGCTGTCGGAAATCCGCGACATGGAAGATCCGCAATTGCGCTTCGAACCCGAGCCCTTCCCTGCCCGCATCGTGCGCGACCTGCCGATCGATCCGGATGAGGAAGTGCTGGGCGAGAGTGGCCAGGTCGATGCGGAATCCGCAGCAGACAGCAATACCGAAATCCATGCACCCGTAAATACCGCGGATGCAGAAGACACCGACATCACGGCCGACGCCCACGCGCCTGCCGCTTCATCCGAGTCCGACGAACCTGGCTCCGACACGAGCCCATCCGCCGAGAACCCGATTGCCACTGCCGATGAGGCAGCGAACCCCGCCGTGGACGTCGAACCCGACGCCGCCGAGCAAGATACCGAGGAGTACCGCGCATGACTGCGCCGCAAAAATCCGTT
>DHXA01000058.1:0-233 GCA_002413455.1 Rhodanobacter sp. UBA5168
CTGCCGCGCAAGATCGAGGAAGGCCGCATCGACGACATCCGCGAATGCATCGGCTGCAACATCTGCGTCTCCGGCGACATGACCGTCTCGCCGATCCGCTGCACGCAGAACCCGACCATGGGCGAGGAATGGCGTAAGGGCTGGCACCCGGAACGCATTCAACCGAAGCGCTCGGCCAGCCGCGTGCTGGTGGTCGGCGCCGGCCCGGCCGGGCTCGAGGCCGCGCGAGCGCT
>DHXA01000058.1:438-8314 GCA_002413455.1 Rhodanobacter sp. UBA5168
CGCGTGCGCGACTGGCGCGTCGGCCAGATCGGCAAGCTCGCGAATGTGGCCGTCTATCTCGATTCCGCGTTGAGTGCGCAGGACGTGCTCGACTTCGGCGCGGAACACGTGATGCTCGCCACCGGCTGCCACTGGCGCCGTGACGGCTACGGCCGCAGCAACGGTTTCGGCATCGCCGGCTTCGCCGGCAACCCGCGCGTGTTCACGCCCGACGACCTGATGGACGGCCGCCTGCCTGAAGCCCGATTGTCACAGGGCCGCGTGGTGGTCTTCGACGACGACGGCTTCTACTACGCCAGCGTCGCGGCCGAGTTGCTGCGCGCGCACGGCTGCGACGTGACCTATGTGACCCCCGACGACAGCATCGCCCCGTGGAGCCTGAATACGCTGGACTACCGGCATATCCGCAAGCGCATGGCCAAGCTCGGGATCGAGCCGGTGGTGTCGCACAACATCGCCGGCTTCGACGGTTCGACGCTGACCTTGGAAGATGTCTGGAGCGGCCAGCGCCACGAACTCGCCTGCGATGCGGTGATCACCGTCACCGCGCGCGTGCCCGACGATGCGTTGCATCAGGAACTGCGGCAGCACGAAGCGGCATGGAACGAGGCCGGCATCCGCTCGCTGCGCTGCCTCGGCGACGCCGAGGCACCGGGACTGATCGCCCACGCGGTCTACGCCGGCCACCGCTACGCGCGTGAACTGGAGGAGCCCGAATCCGGCGACGTACCGTTCAAACGGCATTTCCACACCGCACACGCCACCGATTTGCTGCGCGATCCAGCGGCGTAGCGACGTTCTGCACGCCAGCGTCCGGCGAAAATCGGAGCGGGCGGCAACCGGCCGGTTGCGGAGCTACGCGATGCTCTCGCCAACTTCCAGGGAGGGGCGGATATGTCGCGCGGGTTTCATTTGTGACTCAAGTCACGGATCGACATCGATGAACATGAGTAAATGTGAAACGCATCACCTCTGTAGCTATTTCGCCGTGAGGCGTGCGATCCCAAGCCTTCCCCCGGCATAGATGGACAAGCCCGCTTCGGCGGGCTTTTTTACGCCGATGACGGGCAATCCACGCAGTAGCAGTGGCGCTGATTGCCGCAAAAAGAAACCGCCGTGGATTCATGGGCGACCGCCGCGAATCCTTTCCAGGGCGGACAGCAAAATCCGGATTCCGGGCAACAAAAAAAAGGGTTCGCATCACTGCAAACCCTGATTTCATGGTGCCGGCACCCGGATTCGAACTGGGGACCTACTGATTACAAATCAGTTGCTCTACCAACTGAGCTATGCCGGCGAAGGTCGGGAATTCTAGCAGGCCCGCCGCCGCGCGTGCTCAAAAACAGCCGGTGCTGTGCGAGCCGACGCCGCTGGCCGGGACGTGGCTGCGCCAGTCGAAACGGGTGCGGTCGGCAACCACCAGATCCAGCCAGTATTCGGGAACGCTTTCGGTGCGCTCACTCATGCGGGCGGGGAAGCCGGCGGCGATGACATCGTCGCGGCGTTTGCGTGCATTGTCGGGGTCCTTGAACAGGCCCAGCGAAATCGTGTTGGGCTGATCGCCGGAACTGACCACGAAGTAGTCGCCGATATTGTGCGCACCCAACTGCCTCGCCTGTTCCAGTGCCTGCGTGCGGCTGCCGGCGGCTGGCAGGTACACCCACCAGCCGCTGGCCTGGCTGGCCTGCTCCTGGCGCGAGCGCATGCGCGTGGCCTGGGCGGCCAGTGCCTGCCGCGCATTGCGCAGATCCTGCGGCGTGGCGAACGGACCCAGCGCGAGGCAGCTGTAGCTGAGATCGGGCTGCGACGTGTCCGCGGTCCGCGCCTCCATGTTGGCGGACGTGGATGCCGCAGCGCCCGGCTCGGGCACCTCCGACAGCAGGCGCAGTTCCGCCACGCCGGGATCGGCGGGACTGCCGCCACGGGCGTACGGCTGGCCCAGCAACAACCAGGCGCCTACCGCGATATTGAGCGCACTCAACAGGACAAACAGCAGACGCAGAAACATCCAACCCCCATCAACCCGCAGCCATCGTCATTCTAGTCGGACGATGCAGCCGCCATATGCGCGTTTGCCCACACCGCCAGACCACGCAGCACGCCGTCCTGGCTCAACCGGGATGGCAAGGACAGCAGCGGAGCCAGCCGTGCTGCATCGCCGCCACCCAGGATCAGGGTCGGGGTGGCGCCGAGCCGCAAAGTCATCTGCGCCACGAAACGTTCGATCAACGCCGCTGCCGCCAGCCAGCAGCCTGATGTCACCGCATCGGCGGTGTTGTCGGCCAGTTCCAGAATGTCGCCAGGCCGCTCCAGCCGCACGCGGGCCGTCGCCGCCAGCAGCGACTGCTGCATCAGTTGCGGGCCCGGCGCGATCAGGCCACCCAGATGCCGGCCATCGAACGCGAGCGCATCGAGCGTGAGTGCGGTGCCCGCGCCGGCCAGCACGCAAGGTGCGTGGCCATCAGCAAAGGCCGCCACCATCGCCAGAAAGCGGTCCACGCCCAATCGCTGCGGTTCGGCGTAGACGTTGTGCACGCCACAGGCACTGGCGGGTGTGCGCAACCAATCAGGAGCGCATGCAAACAGGCGCTCGATCACGGCCGCCACCTGCACCTCGCGCGCAGGATCAACCACCGACGCTGCGACCACCCTGTCCGGCCGCGGCAGGCCGGCCCAGGCCGACTCCAGCAGCGCCGGGATATCGGCCTCCTGCCAGTCCACCGCGCCACGCGCCAGCCACCCGAGCGGCTGCGCCTGCAGCGCCCACTTCAACCGGGTATTGCCCATGTCCAGCAGCAGCCTCATGCGCGGCGCACCGTGACGTCCGCGCTGTCGATCCGGCGCACGCTGCCGTCGGCCATGCGCACCTGCAGCGCGCCGTGGGCGTCCACGCCAGCGCCGATGCCGTCGAACGCACCCAGCGCGCCGCTCAGGTGCAAAGGCCGATCGCGCAGCAGGTCATGTCGCGCGTAGTCGGTGAGGAAGCCGGCAAAGCCCTCGCTCTCGAATTGCCGCAGGCCCTCCACCAGCGCCGCGATCAGCGACGCGGCGACGAGGTTGCGATCCGGCGGCGTACCGCCGGCCAGGGTGGCCAGGTCGCCTGCCGGCTGTCCGGCCTGTGCATGCAGCGCCGGAGTCAATCGCAGGTTGAGGCCGACGCCGATGATCGCCGCGCACGGCCCTTGATACTCACCGCTCAACTCGACCAGGATCCCGCCCAGCTTGCCACCGGACTGCCCGTCCGTGATGGCAAGTATGTCATTCGGCCATTTCAGGGCAGCGCCGGCGATGCCGAGGTGCTCCAGCGCGCGTAGCACGATCACCCCGATCGCCAGCGACAAGCCGCTCAAGGCGGCGAAGCCCCGCTCGAACCGTTTGAGGCATGACAGATACAAGTTCAGCCCCGGCGGCGACAGCCACTGGCGACCACGCCGGCCGCGACCCGCGGTTTGGGTTTCCGCCAGCACGATGCTGAGATCGCTGGCAGCCGTGCCGCGGCGTTGCAGTTCGGTCGAGGTGGAATCCAGTTCCCAATGCACCTCCAGCGCACCCAGCGAACGCGCCAGAGGCGCCGGCAGGGCGGCGCGGATCTGGCTGGCATCGAGCATCTGCAGCGGCCACGGCAGGCGGTATCCGGCCGGGCCGCGCGCCTCGATCGGCACGCCACGGGCACGCAGGGCTTCGATCTGTTTCCAGATGGCCGCGCGGGTTACGCCTGCCTGCGTGGCTAGGCCGGCGCCGGAAAGCGGCTCACCCGGCGCGAGCAGTGCCAGCAACTGCACCGGCTGCATCAACAGGACCCAGGCGCCGCGACGCCAGTCGGGCGGCAGGGGGCGGGAAGGCGGGACAGGATGGGCATCGGCGGATTTTAGCCCGGCGCGCCCATCGAGCGGCACCTGCCTTCGCCACAGCGTGCAAACACCGTCAAACGGCAGCACTGGCACAGCGCCAGTGTTTCTGAGACGATCCGGGCCTTCGCTTGCATGTCACGGGGTTCGATCGCCATGCGTGCCACTTTTTGGTTTGTCGGTTGCGCCTTGTGCATCGCCGGGATCGGCGGTGCCGCGGCGACGAGTCTGGATTCCCAGGACTTGGACAGTTCGCCGCACGCAACAGCCGATAGCACCACCACGCGCGGCGGCAATGCCAGCGGCGGTGACGCACTGGGGTTGGCCCGCGATTGCCCGCCGGCCAGCAACGGCGACAACTCCGGCAACAACTCCAGCAACGGCAGCGACCATTCCGGCGGCGCCTCGTCTGCACCGACGCAAACCCGCCGGCAGCATCTGGGCTGGCAATCGCTGCTGCCTGGCTCCATCCAGTAAGCGCTCGGCCTCATGCCGGGGCATTGGTGGCAATCGCTGCGAGCACGCCTTGAACCTGCGCCGGTGGCCGACCCGTTGTGGCGGCGCGCGCTGGTTGCCTGTCCACTGGCCCGCCGGCTGGATCCCGAACGACAACAACAACTGCGCCGGCTCGCCGCATTGTTTCTCGCACGCAAACGCTTTCATGCCTTGGCCGGTGCCGTGCTGGACGATTACTGGCGGCTGCTGATAGCCATGCAGGCCTGCCTGCCGGCGCTGCAGCAAGGTGCCGCCAGCCTGCGCGGCTGGCGCGAGGTACTGATCTATCCGGGGGAATTCAAGGTCCGCCGCAGCCATCACGACGACCGTACCGGCGTGGTCACCGAGGGTGATGAGGTACTGACCGGCGAGGCCTGGGAACACGGGCCGCTGGTGTTGTCGCTGGCCGATGTGCAGCTGGATCTGGAGCAGCCGTGGGACGGCTACAACGTGGTCGTGCACGAGATGGCGCACAAGCTCGACATGCTCGATGGCCCACCCGATGGCGTGCCGCCGCTGGTAGAGATTCCGCGGCGGCGCTGGATCGTGCAGTTCCAGCAGGCTTACGACCGCCTGGTCGGCATGCCGGCCGATAGCCGTGACAGCCCGATCGATCACTACGCCACGGAAAGCGCCAGCGAGTATTTCGCCGTGGTCAGCGAGCTGCATTACTCGCAACCGACGCTGTTGCGCCAGGCGGAGCCGGCCATTGCCGAGCTGCTTGAAGCGTTCTACGGCCGTTCGCCGGCCGAAGGTTGCGAACCGCCCGGCTTCTGCCGCTCGCGCTGAGCGTTCGAACGCAAGCGCTCAGCTCGCCGCCAGTTTCACGCTGAAACGCGCGCCACCGAATTCCGTCGAACGATCGACCGTCAGTTCGCCCTGGTAGGCATGCACGATGTCCTGCACGATCGACAGGCCGATGCCGTGCCCCTGCACCCGCTCATCACCGCGCACGCCACGCTGCAGCACCTTTTCGATCTTGTCATCGGCAATGCCCGGACCATCGTCTTCCACCACCAACAACAAGCCCGGACGCTGCCGACCGGCCTGAGGCTGCATCTTCACCACCAGCAGCACGCGGTGACCAGCCCACTTGAACGCGTTCTCCAGCAGGTTGCCGAGCAGCTCCAGCAAGTCACCCTGTTCGCCGTAGAACACCGCGCCATCGGCGATGTCGAATTCGCACAGCACATTCTTGCTCGCATAGACCTTCTCCAGACTCTGCACCAGATCCTCGGCATGCCCGGCGATCGGTACCGCGCTGGCGAAAGTCTGCCGCCCGGAGGTGGCTGCGCGCGACAACTGATAGGCCACCAGTTCGTTCATTCGCCGCACCTGGTCAAGCACGCTGCTGCGTCGCGTCGGCTCGTCTGCCGCGGGCGACTCCAGCTGCGAACGAATCACCGCCAGTGGCGTCTTCAGGCTGTGCGCCAGATCGGCCAGGGTATGCCGATAGCGCGTGCGCTGTTCGCGTTCGTTATTGATGAACACATTGATACGCTCGGTGAGGCCGGTGAGCTCCATCGGATACTGGCTGTCGAGCTGCTCGCTGTCGCCGCGCTCGACCCGGCTCATGTCGCTGGCCACCTTGCGCAGCGGCGTCAGGCTCCAGCGCAGCAGCAGCAACTGCAGCACGATCAGCATCACGCCGAGGATCGACAGCCAGATCACCAGGGTATGGCGGAACACCGCGTTTTCGCCTTCGAGCTGATCCTCGGACTGCGCCACCGTCATGGTGAGCCGCACCGACTTGCCGTCCTCAGTGTCGAGCGCCACGCCATAGCTGTAGTAATACAGCCGCCCCATGCGGGTATCGATCGGGCCGACGAACTGGCTTTGGCCCGGTTCCAGCGGCTTCAGGAAACTGAAGTCGCGCCCGATCGCCGACGAGGACTCCCAGCGGAAGCCGCGGTCGCCAATCGCCACCGCGTACAACCCGGACCCCGGTCCCGAGAAATTCGGATCAGGCAGCGTGTCGATCGGCGGCAGCAGTTTGCCGTAGCGGTTGACGTCAGTATGGGTGATGTACGCAATTGCGAAGTTCTGCAGCCGATCGTGCAACGCGCTCAACGCGCGCTGCTTGTTCGCCTGCGACAAAGTCAGCCCGACCAGCCCGAGAAACCCCGCCAGCACGAATCCGGTCGCGATCGCCGCGCGCGCCGCCAGCGACAGCGGGCGACTCAGTGGCGATGCGGGTTCCTTACTCGTCGTCGCCGTCAGTGCGCGGGATGGCAAAGCGGTATCCGCGTCCACGTACCGTCTCGATGGGTTTGAGGGTGCCTTCCGGATCGAGCTTGCGCCGCAGCCGGCCGATGAACACTTCGAGTACGTTGGAATCGCGGTCGAAATCCTGCTGGTAGATGTGCTCGGTAAGGTCGGCCTTGGAGACCAGCTCGCCAGCATGCAGCATCAGGTATTCCAGCACCTTGTACTCGTAGCTGGTGAGGTCGACCAGCTTGCTTTCCACCGTCACCGTCTGCGCGGTGGTATCGAGCTTGATCATGCCGCAGGCCAGGATCGGCTTGGACCAGCCACTGGCACGGCGCACCAGCGCGTTGATGCGTGCCAGCAGCTCCTCGACGTGGAACGGTTTCACCAGGTAATCGTCGGCGCCGTACTTCAGCCCCTCGACCTTGTCCTGCCAGCTGCCGCGCGCAGTCAGAATCAGGATCGGGTAACGCTGGCCGTGCTCGCGCAGCGCCTTGACCAGCTCCATGCCGGACATCTTGGGCAGGCCCAGGTCGATGATCGCCAGGTCGAACGGTACCTCGCGGCCAAGGTAGATGCCTTCCTCGCCATCCTGCGCCGCGTCGACCGCAAAACCGTCCCGCTTCAGGCGTGCCGCCAGCGTCTCGCGCAACGGCGCCTCGTCCTCCACCAACAGGATGCGCATCAGTGTTTCTCCTTGCTGCCCGCGCGTTTCGCGGGCGGATTCTTGGTTGACTGACCGGAAGCGGGATTCTTGCTTGCCTCGGACGAAACCACCAGCTTCTGCACATGCCCGTCCGGCTTGAGCACCTTGATGAAGTATTTCAGTTTACGGTCGACCCGGTGCGGCTCGGCCGACAACACCCTGCCGCCCGTATCCTGCTGAACCTTGAGCACCGCCTGATCCAGCGTCAGTGTTGGCTCACCCGCCTGCGAAGCCATCGCGGCCGCAGTCAAGGTTCCCCATATCAGCAGAGCAAGGATGAAGCTTTTGTGCGTTGTCATGCGTGAAGATTCCGCCCGGCACCTGCCGTAGCGTCCAGACTAGGCAACCAGGCCTGAATACTGACCGGACGGACGGCGGCTGTCACGCCGCCACCGAACACGGCGCGAAGGCCTGTTCAAGCAACGCCCAGCCCGCATCCGGCAGATGCGCACCCTCGCTGATCGTGCGCCGGAACGCGCGCGCGCCCGGCTCGCCCTGGTACAGCCCGAGCAGATGCCGGCTGATGTGCTTGAGTGCAGTACCTCGCGCCAGCTCGGCCTCGACATACGGGCGCATGCGCCGCAGCACGTCGTCGCGCTGCGGCAGCGGCTCGCCGTAC
>DHXA01000058.1:8588-12340 GCA_002413455.1 Rhodanobacter sp. UBA5168
ACCTGTTCGACCGTGGTGATGCCGCCGTTGATCACTACCACCAGCTGCGGAAACTCGCGCTTGAGCCGGTAGACGCGCTCGTAGTCCAGCGGCGGGATCTCGCGGTTCTCCTTCGGCGACAGCCCCTGCAGCCACGCCTTGCGAGCATGCACCATCAGCACCCCAACCCCGGCCTCCAGCATGATCTCGGTGAACTGCTGCAGCCCCGCGTAGTCGTCCTGCTCATCGACACCGATGCGGCACTTCACCGTGACCGGGATGCTGATCGCATCGCGCATCGCCTTTACGCAATCGCCGACCAGCGCCGGCTCGCGCATAAGACAGGCACCGAAACGGCCCGACTGCACGCGGTCCGACGGGCAGCCCACGTTGAGGTTGATCTCGTCGTAGCCGGCCTCGGCGCCGAAACGCGCCGCCTGCGCCAGTTCGTGCGGGTCGCTGCCACCCAGCTGCAGCGCCAGCGGATGCTCCTGCTGGCTGTGCTCCAGCAGACGCAGCTGCTTGCCGCGCACCAGCGCCGCGCTGGTCACCATCTCGGTATACAGCCGCGCCCGCGGCGACAGCAGCCGATGAAAATAGCGGCAGTGCCGATCGGTCCAGTCCATCATCGGGGCCACGCAGACGCGCCAGTCATCGGCATGCTGCAAGGCGGTGGGCGGGGAAGTCGTGTGGGGCATGCCGCCATTGTAAGGGGTGCCGACCGCTTTGCTCCGGACTAACGGCCGCGCTTGCGCAGGTGCTCCATCCAGCCCTTGCTGAGCCACATGGCCACGGCAGCGAGGGTCAGGATCAGGGCCATCGGCTTGAGATGCATCTGATAGAACGCCGTGGCGCCGATGATCAGCGGCGCCGCGATCATTTCCAGCAACCAGATTCGCGCAAGCTGCGGCTCCAGGTCGGGCGCGAGGTGCGCGATGAATGCCACGTGGAACCATAGTGCCGCCATGCAGGCAAAGGTCACCGCAATCGCCACCGCATAGACCACGAACCCCATGTCCTGCGTCGCATCGTTGAGCGAAAAACGGATCACCACCGGCATCAGCGCCACCAGGCTGAGCAGCAGCAGGTTGATCGCGGTGCCGATGCCATCGATGTCGCGAAGGTGCGAAACGATACGTCGATGTCCGACCCAGATCACTCCGATCAGCAGGAAACTCAGGAAATAGACCGTCAACGCGCCCGACCAGGCTTGCCACAGCGATTGGCCGGGCTTGAGTTCGGGCCGTATCTCGATGGCTGAAAGGGTGATGGCGATGGCGAAGATGCCGTCGGACAACATCACCAGCCGGTCGAGATGGCGCTGGCCCACACGATCAATGACTGGCTCATCTGCGCGGCTGTTCATGCAAGGTCGGACTCCGTGATGAAAGATGGTCGCGGCATGATGCCGCAGATCGCCGGCCTGGGCCTGTTTCGCCTGCCCGACTCCGCTGCGGCGGGGCCGGATCGCGTATTCTAGGCGCTGGTCGCCGCGCCCCTGCCGGCGCTCGCAAGGCACCGCGGCACGCCGCGCCTCCCCGCGAGTCTCACCTCCGGCGCAACCGACTGGTCGAGTGCGCGCCCCCGACAACCCGGCACGGCAACAACGCGAGACAACCATCATGGTGGCAATGGCAACCGAGCACGTGATCGACGTGCAGCACTGGAACGACACCCTTTTCAGCTTCCGCACCACGCGTGATCCCGGCTTCCGCTTCGACAGCGGGCAATTCGTGATGATCGGGCTGGAGACGGAGGGCCGCCCGCTGATGCGCGCGTATTCCATCGCCAGCGCCAGCTGGGAGGAGCATCTGGAATTCTTTTCGATCAAGGTGCCGAACGGCCCGCTCACCTCGCGACTGCAACACCTCAAGCCGGGCGATCCGCTGGTGGTCAGCCGCAAGCCCACCGGCACGCTGGTGCTGAACGACCTCAAGCCCGGCCGGCACCTCTATCTGCTGGGCACCGGAACCGGCCTGGCGCCGTTCCTCAGCATCGTGCGCGATCCGGAAACCTACGAGCGCTTCGACCGCATCGTGCTGGCTCACGGCGTGCGCCATATCGACGATCTCGCCTATGCGCACTATCTGGAACACGAACTGCCGCAGCACGAATACCTCGGCGAGCTGGTGCGCGAGAAACTGATCTACTACCCCACGGTCACACGCGAAACGTTTCGACATCGCGGCCGCATTACCGACGCCATCGTCGACGGCGTGATGAGCGAGGCGATCGGCCTGCCACCGCTGAACCCGCAGACCGACCGCGTGATGCTGTGCGGCAGCCCGGCGGTGCTGGACGATCTGAGCAGCCTGCTCGAGGGCCGTGGTTTCGAGGCGTCGCCGCGCACGCGGGAGCCGGGTGATTACGTGATCGAGCGCGCCTTCGTCGAAAAGTGAGCGGTGCGGCTCAGTCGCGCACGCGCCCCTTGCCTTCGTTGTCCCAGTAACCAAACACGCGCCGCGCGATCAGCTTGTACAGCCGCTTGCCGGTAGCGCGCCACAAGCGTGAATGTGGCGCAGGGGTTTCCAGGATCGCGCGCTGACGCGCACTGAGCGCCGCTGCGCAGTAGGTGCGCTTGTGCTTGAGCAGGTGACGCAGGTCTTCGCGCGCCAGCAGGCGGAACAGTCGGCCGCGGTGTCCGCGGGTCCAGGCGATCTGGAAATCCACCAGCGCCGGGGAGCCATCCGCGCGCACCAGCCAGTTCGGCTCCTTGGCCAGGTCGTTGTGCACGATGCCGCGCCGGTGCAGCCGCGCCAGCAGGCGCAGGGCATCGCGGTAGTAACTGCGGTGCCGCGGCTGCGCCTGCTGCATCGGCGCACCGATGATGTAGCTGCGCAGCAATTCGCGGCCGTCCCATGCCAGCAACGTGGGAACACCGTCGATCCCCGCCAGTCCGATCAACGCGCGTGCCTCGCGCGCCGCGGCGCGGCAGGCGACCGGTCGGGCCCACCCGCGGGCGGCGGTGATGTCGCGGCGGACGATGCGCACGCCGCCGCGTTCGATGATCTCGATGCGGCCCAGTTCATCGGCCTTGAGCAGTATGGGTTCGGCGGCGTCCACAGGATTCCGGTGGCGCGAACGGCGCGCCATTGACCGCCATAGTGTCCCAACCGGTTATGGTTGTGCGATCCGCGGTGTACCTGCCGCCCGATCACATAACGGACCTCATGCTGGATATCGCGTTGTACGTGCTCGCCGCGCTGCTGATCGTCGGCGGCCTGGCCGGTTCGGTGCTGCCGGCGCTGCCGGGGATACCGATGCTGTTCGGCGGCATCTGGCTGGTGGCGGCGCTGGACGATTATCAGCACCTGGGCCTGTGGTGGCTGTTGATCATCGGT
Source organism: Rhodanobacter sp. UBA5168 (assembly GCA_002413455.1). Taxonomy (GTDB): domain Bacteria; phylum Pseudomonadota; class Gammaproteobacteria; order Xanthomonadales; family Rhodanobacteraceae; genus Rhodanobacter. Next base: position 11,909 of record DHXA01000058.1, read on the forward strand.
GCGTTGGGTAGCGTTGGCGTGATCGTGGATTTCGTCGCCAGCACGCTCGGCGCCAAACGCGTGGGAGCCAGCAAGCTGGCCCTGTGGGGCGCCAGCCTGGGCACCCTGGGCGGGATGTTCCTCGGCATCCCCGGCCTGCTGTTGGGCCCGTTCGTGGGTGCACTTGCCGGCGAACTGGCGTCCGGCACCAGCGTGCTGCGGTCGGCGCATGTAGGCATCGGCACCTGGCTCGGCCTGCTGTTCGGCACGCTGATCAAGCTGGTGCTCTCGTTCGTGATGGTGGGGCTGTTCGGGCTGGCGATGCTGTTCGGCTAGGTGCGGCGTGAACTTGTTTTGCCCCGACCTTCGGCACATGGCGCGCATGGCGACAGCCATTTAGGGTGGCCCATCCAAGGGAGCCATCACCTCATGTCCAGACGCCTCGTTGTCGCC
>DHXA01000058.1:12556-18891 GCA_002413455.1 Rhodanobacter sp. UBA5168
ATCCTGCTCGACGAGATCGTGCGCTTCAGCCCGGAATCCGCCTCGCAACTGGGCGTGGCCGGCTACGACGACAAGGTGGCCGATCTCAAGCCCGGTGTGGACGAGCGCTCGCGCGCCGCACTGGTCGCCGCGAAGGCGAAGCTGCAGGCACTGCTGGCTGCGGAGAAGGACATCAATGTGCGGCAGGATCTGCAAATTCTGGTCAAGGCCGCTGACGAACAGATCGAGGGCATCGACCTCAACCGGAAATACCTGCTGCCCTACAACGACGTCGGCCAGCTGATTTTCAGCGGCGAGTTTGGACTGCTGAAAGATGACGTCGCCGCCGCGCGCCGTCGCTCCGCGCTGAGGCGGCTGCAGTGCTACGTCGGCAAGACACCAGGCTGCACGCCCATCACCGAGCTGGCCGAGGCACAGACCACCGCCAGGCTCGGCGACAAGGCCTTGCTCGGCCCCTACAAGGGCGAAGTGGAACAGAAGCTGGCCAACACCCGGCGTTACGTCGACGGGATCCGCCAGCTGTTCGCCAAATACAAGCTTGATGACGCCGACGGCAAGACCGCGCTGGACGCGCTCGACGCGCAACTGAAGGCGTACGACAGCTGGGTGCGCAGCACCGTGCTGCCGCGCGCCCGCGCCGACTTCCGCCTGCCCGAACCGCTCTACGCATACAACCTCAAGCAGGTCGGCATCGACATTCCACCGCAGCAGCTGATCCAGCAGGCGCAACTCGAGTTCGTCGAGCTGCGCGGCATGCTGCAGGTGCTGGCGCCGACCGTGGCGAAGGCCGAAGGCATCAACGCCACCGGTTACCGCGACGTGCTGAAGGCGCTGAAGAAACAGCAGCTGGGCAAGGACCAGGTGGTGCCGTGGTATCACGAGGTGCTCGGGCGCATCGAGCAGATCATCCGGCGCGAACACCTCGTCACCCTGCCGCAGCGCAAGATGCAGATGCGCCTGGCCTCGGAGGCAGAGGCGGCGCAGGTGCCGGCACCGCACATGGACCCGCCGCCGTTCGTCAACAACCACGGCGAGCAGGGCACCTTCGTGCTGACCATGGGCAATCCCGGGACGGCCGGCGACAAGAGTCAGGCCTACGACGATTTCACTTTCAAGGCGGCCGCGTGGACGCTCACCGCGCACGAGGGCCGGCCCGGCCACGAACTGCAGTTCGCCGCGATGGTCGAGCGCGGCGTGTCGCTGGCGCGCAGCCTGTTCGCATTCAACAGCGTCAACGTGGAAGGCTGGGCGCTGTACGCCGAATCGGAAATGCTGCCGTACGAACCGCCAGCGGGTCAGTTCATCGCCCTGCAGAATCGGTTGATGCGCGCGGCGCGCGCCTGGCTCGACCCGATGCTCAACCTGGGCCTGATCACGCCCGAACGCGCGCATGACGTGCTGGTTCATGACGTTGGCCTGTCCGAGGCATTGGCGGGGCAGGAGATCAATCGCTACACGTTCGATTCGCCCGGCCAGGCCACCGCCTATTTCTACGGCTACATGCGCCTGCAGCAGCTGCGCCTGCAAACCGAACAGACCCTGGGGCCGGCATTCGACCGGATGGCATTCAACGATTTCGTGATCGGCCAGGGCCTGCTGCCACCGGAACAGCTGGCCGAAGCGGTGCGCACGCAATTCGTGCCAGCCCGGCGCAAACCCTGATCGATCCCCTCGCGACGAGGGTCCTGTGGTCGCCGCCCGCATGCCGGCGCGGCGTCAGCGGCGACGCCCTGGCGACGGCATGGCAGGCCGCGCGCATGCCGCCGCCCGCGCGCCCTTCGCCAGCCAACTGGCAAGTTGCGCGGTATCGCGGCTCAATGGCGCGGGCAGCACGATGTAGTGCCGGCTGATCGCCGCGCCCGGCTTGGCGATCAGCCGCGATGTCCCCGTCAGCTGCAGCAAGGCCGATTGATCGGAGGGAGCCAGCTTCAAGGCCAGTCCATCGGGCGTCAGCCAGGCGCACGGCTTTTCATCGAGCCAGGCCATCAGGCAACCGAACATCGGCTTGATGCGCAGATCGTGCAGCTTGCCCAGATGCGCGGCCGCATCCTCAAGCTCGCCACGCATGACGTCGAGTGCCGCCGGCACGCTCATGCCGGCGCGTCGGGAATCACGTACAGCAGCACGGCGAGGAAATGCAGCACGCTGCCGGTCAGCACGAACACATGCCACAGCGCATGGTGATACGGGAGCCGCCGCCACAGATAGAACGGCACGCCCAGCGTATAGGCCAGGCCACCGCCGATCAGCAATACCGTGCCCCCGGTCTGCAGATGTTTGCTGAGCGGCTCGAACGCGACCATGCCGATCCAGCCCATGCCCACGTACAGCAGCACGGCCAGCTTGTGGTAGCGCTTGAGCAAGCCAAGCTCCAGCGCGCTGCCGACCAGAGCCAGCGTCCACACCGCCACAAACAGGCTCCAGCCCCAGGCGCCCGGCAGCGCGATCAAGGTGAACGGCGTATAGGTGCCGGCGATCAACACATAGATCGCGATGTGGTCGAGTGCACGCAACGCCGGCTTGGCCGCCGCCACGGAAATCGAGTGGTACAGGGTGGAGGCGGTGTACAGCAGTACCAGCGAGGTACCGAACACCGCGCAGGCCACCACCGTGAGCGCATTGCCGTGCAAGGCGGCGAACGCCACCAGCACGGCCAGCCCGGCGATGCTCAGCGCGATGCCGACACCATGGATGACACTGCTGGCCAGCTCGTCGCCGGAACGGTAGCGCGGGATCACCGCGCCGGAAGGGATGGACATGGATCGCTCCTGGCATGACCGCAGGCGCCGCGCAGCGCCATAACCGGGCGGGCGCTCCGGTGCTGCCTGCGGCACGCACCATCCCGTCCGCGCGACAACCGCTGCACTATTCGATGATGAACGCGCCGAACGCCACGCCAAGATTCCAGCCGCTGCCCTTGCCGCTGAGCGCCAGCGACACATTGCCCTTGGTCAGCACCTGCGCCTCGGCGGCCTTGTCCTCGACACCGGCGTGGGCTTCCGCGTTGGCGTAGTGGCCCAGCACGTCGCGCACGTCGCTGATCCCGCTGAACTTGCCGATGCCGTCGGTGATCCTGGTTTTGCCGAACGTGAGGCCGCCGCCCTTGGCGCGCAACTTCACGTGCAGGCTCTGGCCGTTGCTGCAGCGAACGGTGCCGCTGCCGCTGGCGGTCTTGTAGAACACCGACCAGCCAGACAGTTGAAAACTCATCTTGCAGGAAAGGTCGCCGGCCCGGGCCGGCGCGCCCGGCAGCAGCCCGCCACACGCCAACCCCACCACGCCTGCCCATTTGATCAGACTCATGCCGTTCTCCGTTCCGCCCGGCTCGCCGCCGATGACTGATTGTTGCAGGACTACCCCGCCATGGGCGATGTCTGCGTGAAATCGTTTGTTGCCGGGGGCCTGCGCCCGGCCGCTGTCCCGGACTGCGCGCTCTCAGCCGCCGCGCGCAAGCCACCGCGCGCCGGTATTTCCGCCACACAAATGGCCATCCAGCCGTCCGCTTGCGCTACTACGCCGTACAGGCATACGCTGCCATCGCGGCAGCGCGATCCCCCCGGTTCACGCCGCGCGACTGCCGCCACAACCCCATCGTTGTCAGGAGGTCGCTCATGTCGTCCGCAAGCCTGGCCGTTGCTCATCGCGCACATCCCGACAGTGCACGCATCGCCGCCATCAGCGCAGCGATTGCACTCAACCTTGCCGTTGTCCTGATCGCCTCGCGGCCGATCACCCCGGCGCAACTCACACTGATTCACCAGCCCGCCGCGATCCAGCAGGTTCGCCTGATCACGCCACCGGCGGTATTGCCACTGCCGCCAGCGGTCGAACTGAAACCGTTGCCGCATCCGCCGACGCCGCCACAAGCTCGCGTGCGGCCAGTGCCACTGAGCCCCCCGGCGGTGGTGCCCAGCACCGAGGGCCGCCTCGCTGCCCCGCCGGTCAGTGAACCAAGCCTGCTGCCCGCCAACGACATGCCGGGCACGGCGACGGAGACCGTGCCGGTGGAGGCCAGCCTTGCCTATCGCTCGGCGCCGCTGCATTTCCCCACCGTAGCCTTGCGCCAGCATATGCATGGCAGCGTGCTGCTGCGGGTGCTGGTGGATGAAACCGGCAAACCCCTGGAAGTGCAGTTGGAACACGGCAGTGGCTACGCCCTGCTCGACCGCAGCGCGCGCGACCAGGTGCTGGCCAGTTGGCGCTTCCAGCCAGCCATGGTGAACGGGCACGCGGTGCGCGCCTGGGCCCGGGTGCCGGTGAATTTCGACCTGCGCGAGTAAGCCGATCGCGGAACGCCCGACCGGGCGTTCCGCGGCAACAATCATCCCCTGCCGCATGACCACGCGATGGCACGTGATCGCCTGCGCGCGCCGGGCTCGCGGATGCCGCCGGCTTACGCGTCTTTAACGATACGCATGCTCCACTGGCGCCCATTCACCCTGCCAGGTTTCACGCATGGGCAAGCAGCTGCATACCTTGAAAACCCTGCGCGCGATCGCGCTTGAACACGCCACCGCCGGACAGCCCGATCTCGCCTCGATGGCGCGCGAACTTGGCCGCGTGGTGCATCAGGATGGAGCTGCGCTGGCCACCCGACTCGCTCCGTTGCGCACGCGTCAGCGTGGCTTCGAGCGCTGGCTGCTGGCCGAACGCAGCAAACCATCGATCAACGTGCTGGTGATGGCCTGGCCGCCGAACCACCGCACCCCGGTGCACGACCACGCGGGATTGTGGGGCCTGGAGATGACCTTGCATGGCGCGCTGGAAGTGCAGTCCTATGTGCGCGACCCCATCTCGGGCGACCTGCGCATGCAAGGCCGCGACTGGCTCGGGCCCGGCGACGGCACCTGGTTCGAAGGCGACCAGAACCACGCGCATCGCTGCCGCAACCTGTCCCGTTACGATACGGCGTTGACGCTTCACGTCTACGGTGGCGACCTGGCACGGTTTTTCGCCTACGAGCAGCCGGAACCGGCCGGGCGATGGATCGCGCAACCACAGCGCAGCGCCATCGCCGGCCGCCTGCACCGCTAGATCGGCACGACGCCACCACTGAGGAATTTCATGTTTCGACGGGTCGCCATCATCGGCGGCGGTGCCGCGGCCGCCACGCTGCTCAGCGAACTGCTGGAGCGCCAACCGCCGCAGCCACTGCATCTGGACTGGTATACGGGCGGCCAGGCGCTCGCGCGCGGGATGGCTTACGGCACCACGTCGGAGCGCCATCTGCTGAACGTGCGGGCCGCCTCGATGAGCATGTTCGCCGGCAAGCCACGCGGTTTTCTGGATTTCGTGCAGCGCGACGATCCGGCGATTGCCGGCACCGACTTCCTGCCCCGCCGCCGATATGGCGACTACCTCGAAGCGGAAGTGGAGCGCGCGCTCCGGCGAGGCAAGGCGCACGGTCATGACGTGAACATCATTCCGTTCGCCGTCGATGCGCTGGTGCCCGAACGCGATGGCGTCACCGTGATTCACGGCGAGGAGAGCCGTCGCGTGGACGCCGCGGTGCTGGCGCTGGGGGCGCTGCCGCCGCAGCCGCTGCCGGGCGTCAGTGCCGCGGCCCTGGACGACGGTCGCTACGTGGTGGATCCGTGGCGTCTGCTGGACCATCGCGACGCGTGGCCGGAGCCACCGCGCAAGGTGGTGCTGATCGGGCTGGGCCTGACCGCGGTCGATGTGTTGCTGGAACTCTCCGCGCGCTGGCCGCAGACCACGTTCACCGCGATCTCGCGCCACGGCCTGTTGCCGGAGGCGCATCTGCCCGCGGCTGCCGTGCCTACCGGCGACAGCGCCGAGCTGATCGATGCGATGCGCGACACGCCGGATATCCGCCACTGGCTGCGCCTGCTGCGCGAGGCGATCGCGCAGACGGGCAACCAGTGGCGCGCCACCATCGACAGCCTGCGGCCGCATTCGCCCGGCCTGTGGGCAGAATTGCCGCGGGAACAGCGCGCGCGCTTCATGCGCCATGTGCGCTGGGCTTGGGAACGCGCCCGCCACCGGATGCCGCCACAGGTGCGCGACACGCTCACCACACTGGAACAGGGCGGCCGGCTGCAACGCCAGCGCGGGCGCATGCAGACCGTCGATGTCGCAGGCGACGCCGTGCAGCTGACCCTGGACCGGGCCGGTCAGTCGCACACGCTGACCGCCGACCTGGTGATCCAGACGGTCGGCCTGAACACCGATGTACGCCGGACCGGGCATCGGCTGGTCAGCCAGCTGCTGACCAACGCGCACATCGCGCCCGATCCGCTGGGCCTCGGCGTGCTGGCCGATACGGACGGCCATCTGCAGCATGATGGCGCGCACGATGACCAAACGTACTGGCC
>DHXA01000241.1 GCA_002413455.1 Rhodanobacter sp. UBA5168
GCCGACGTCGCCTGAGCGGGCGGACATCGCGGCACCTACCTGCCATTCGTCACTTGCCAGCCCGTTCGGCCCGGAGGGAGGATCGACTTTCCGTTCGCGTTGACAAGGAGACGTAGATGCGCGCTTCACGACTATCCGTACTGGTCGCCGGGCTATGCCTGGCGTTCGCCGCCCACGCGGCCGACACCGATACCTGGAAGCTGCCGGTCGCGGTGAAGAAGCTCGACAATGGGCTCACTGTGGTGGTGTCCGAGGACCACAGCTCGCCCACCGTCGGCATCAGCATGGTCTATCACGTCGGCATGCGGCTGGAACCGCAGAACCGCACCGGCTTCGCCCACCTGTTCGAACACCTGATGTTCGAAGGCACGCCCGACGCGCCCAAGGGCAGCTTCGAACGCGTGATCCAGGGCGGCGGCGGCGTGTTCAACGGCTCCACCCGCGCCGACTACACCAACTACATCGCCTCCGCGCCGTCATCCGCGCTGGCGCCGATCCTGTGGATGGAAGCGGACCGCATGAAGTCGCTCGACTTCAGCGCGAAGAACCTCGCCAACCAGCAGAACGTGGTGAAGGAGGAGATCCGCGTCAACGTGAAGAACCAGCCCTACGGCCTGTTCTTCTGGACCGACCTGAACCGCCTCGCGTTCGACAAGTGGGCCAACAACCACGACGGCTACGGCTCCTTCAAGGATCTGGACCACGCCAGCATCGCCGACGTGAAGACCTTCCACGACACCTTCTACCAGCCGGCCAATGCGGTACTCGGCATCGCCGGCGATGTCACGCCGGAGCAGGCCTTCGCGCTGGCGCAGAAGTACTTCGGCAACCTGCCCGCCCGCGCGCTGCCGCCTCGGCCGGAAGTCTCCGAGCCGCTGAACACCAAGCCGCGCCATGAAGAGCAGACCGACGCGCTGGCCAAGGTGCCGGCGCTGGCGATCGGCTGGAAGATGCCCGCGCGCGGCAGCAAGGACCAGATCCCGATGATGGTGCTGTCGCAGTTGCTGGTCGGCGACGACGCCTCACGCTTCTACCAGGGCCTGGTCAAGGGCCGCGAACTGCTGCTGAACATCAACGGCGGCGTGAACTTCCCGCTGGGCGACGGCAGCGACTACGCCGGCCCGACCCTGCTGGGGCTGTTCGCGCTGTACAAGCCCAACGCCACACCGGAGCAGGTGCTGGCCGCGATCGACCAGGAGATCGGCAAGGTCGCCAGCGATGGCGTCGACGACGCCACCCTGGCCCGCGTGAAAACCAAGATGCTGTCGGACTGGTACGGCGGGCTGGAATCCTTCCTCGGCCGCGCCAATACGCTGGCCAAGCTGCAGACGCTGTGGGGCGATGCCAACGTCGCCAACCGGATGCCTGGCTGGATCGAGGCGGTGAGCTCCGATGACATCAAGCGCGTCGCCCGTGCCTATCTCACCGATGCCAACCGCAGCGTGATCGTGCGTCGCCCGGTCGCCGCGGCTGCCGCTCCCACCGCCAAGACATCTGCCAAGTGAGGACCGCCATGAAGACGAACACGACATTCAAGACGCTCGCCCTCGCGCTCGGCCTGGGCCTTGCCGGCATCGCCCAGGCATCCAACGCACCGCTGCCGAAGGACCTGCCGGCCTACGGCCCGGACAAGCCGCTGCCGACCCCGCAGATCGCCCAGCGCACCCTGCCGAACGGACTCACCGTGTGGGTGGTGCCGCGTGACGGCCTGCCCAAGATCAACGTGGCACTGGCCGTGCTCGGCGGCACCGCCGCCGACGATGCGGCCACGCCGGCCCTGTCGGAGATGATGGCGCGCCTGCTCGACGAGGGCACCGCCAGCCGCAGCTCGCGCGACATCGCCGAGGCGCTGCAGGCGATCGGTGGCGACTACAGCGCCGGCACGGGCGACGACTCGATCGACATCCGCGCCAGCGCACTGGCTTCGCACGCATCGAAACTGCTGGAACTGGTCGCCGACACCGCGTTGCACCCGAGCTTTCCGGCGAACGAGGTCGCCCTGGCCAAGGCCAACGCCTTGCAAGGGCTGAAGGTGCAGGAGGCCGATCCGGACTGGCAGGCACAACGCGCCTTCGGCCATGCCGCCTACGGCGAGCATCCGTACTCGCGCGATTCGCTCAACGAAGCCAGCGTGCAGGCGGCCTCGCCCGACTCGCTGAGGGCGCTGCACGATGCCCGCTTCCGGCCGGATCGTGCCCTGCTGGTGATCGTCGGGCGCATCGACGCCAACACGGCGTTCCATCTGGTCGAACAGCAGTTCGGCGACTGGAAAGCCACCGGCAAGGCGCTGGCCGATACCGCGCCGGCACCACGTGAGGCGGCGCCACAACGGCTGCTGGTGCCGCGCGACGGCGCGGTGCAGAGCAACATCCGCTATGGCCGCCCCGCGGTGCCGGCCAACGACCCGGACTACATTCCGCTGACCGTGGCCAACACCATCCTCGGCGGCGGCTTCACCAGCCGCATCACCCAGGACATCCGCGAGGACAAGGGCTACTCGTACAGCCCGTGGTCGCGTTTCAGCGCGAACCGCGTCGGCGGCAGCACGCTGGCCAGCGTCGACGTGCGCAACGAGGTCACCGGCGCCACCCTGGCCGAGCTGGCCAAACTGTACGACAGCATGGCCAGCCAGCCGGCCAGCGCAGAGGAACTCACCGGCGCCAAACGCCTGGTCGGCGGCATCTACCTGCTGCGCAACCAGATCCAGGGCGCGTTGACCGGCACGCTGGCGAACTACTGGGTCGACGGCCTGCCACCGGGCTTCCTCGGCAGTTACGTCGCCGAGGCAAACAAGGTGACGACGAAACAGGTGCAGGCGATGGGTCGCAAATACTTCGCCGCGAAGGACCAGAGCATCGTGGTCGTCGGCGACGCCAAGGCGATCGACGCGCAACTGAAACCGTACGGCACGTTCACCGTGTTCAAGCCCTGAGTGCGGTCGGTGCCGCGGCGATCGCGTCGCGGCACCGGCCTGCAGAATCCCGTGTGATTTTTCTTCGGTAAGTTCCGGCCAGAAGCAGTCGCGTACAAGGTGCCCTCCTACGCGGAGGCGCCCCGCAGCAGCGGCAGGATGTGCTCGCAGGTACGTTCGGCGCGACCGGATCGATCCAGCACAGTACCGGCGACGAGCTCGCAGCCCAGTTCCTCGCGCAGTTCGCGGGCCAGCGTGGCCAGCTCGTCTGCATCGCCGGGGTCGCGCTTGCCACCGGGCTGCTGGAACACCGTGGCGCCACGCTTGCGTACCAGCAGGTTGCGCCCCCATTCGTCGCGGATCACCGCGGCGACGATGCGGATGATCCCGGCGTCGTCGCTTACAGCCGGCTGTACGACCACGACTTCATGCGACCGTCCTTGTACGGCATCACGCCGTGGAACGGGCGCGGTTCGGCATCGAACACCAGCGGCAGGAAGTGGCGATCGCCTTCCCACATCGGCAAGGTCAACAGGCGCTCCAGCGCCACCCATTCCAGGGTGCCTTCGGCGTTGCTCATGAACGGCGTGCCGCTGTAGCGGTCGATCACGAAGATGAAGCCGAGCCAGTCCTCACCGTGTTTGCCGAAACCCGGCCAGTTCAGCGTGCCGCGCAGCTGCATCGACTCGCAACTGATGCCGGCCTCTTCCCGGATTTCCCGCTGCATGCAGGTGGCGATGTCCTCGCCCGGCTCCATCTTGCCGCCGAGGCCGTTGTACTTGCCCAGGTGCTGATCATCCAGCCGGGCATTGCGATGGATCATCAGTACTTCGCTGCGGTCGGGTGACAACACGTAACCGAGCGTTGCCACTATCGGGGTATAGGCCATGGCGAACACACCGCAAAAACACGAGTTTAGCGGCAGCGGCGGTTCCGCGCAGGGCCCCGGCCTGAACGCGCGGCGCGGCCGGGCTTGCACGCGCGCGACGGGGCAGCGACCATCGGCGAATGCATCCACTCGTTTCACTCACATCCCGAGCCGGCCATGCGCGCTGGTCCTCGCGCACGCTGTTGTCGCTGCTGCTGTTCACCGGCATGCCCGCCTGCGCTCCCACCGCACAGGCGCTGGACAGCGGCACACTGGCGTTCGAGGGACAGAACTACCGCGTGGTGCATCTGGATCTCAAGCGTGAACACCTGAGCCTGCACTGGCGCGACCCGCAGAGCGGCCAGCCGTTCAGCAGCATCGAGACGCTGCGCCAGTGGGGCGAGGCGCGCGGCCGGCGGCTGCTGTTTGCCGCCAACGCCGGCATCTACGACCGCCAGTTTGCGCCGCTGGGGCTGCATGTGGAAAACGGCAAGACGGTGGTGCCGTTGAACCTGGCGCACGGCAACCCGGCATCGGGAAATTTCTCGCTGCTGCCGAACGGCGTGTTTGCGGTGTATCCGGACGGCCATGCCACGGTACGCACCAGCACGGCGTTCAAGGCCGCGGGCAGGAGCGCGCAGTGGGCCACCCAGTCCGGCCCGATGCTGCTGATCGACGGCAAGCTCAACGATCAGTTCATCGATGATTCGTCCAGCCTCAAATGGCGCAGCGGCGTCTGCGTGAAAACCCCCACCGAGGTGATCTTTGCAGTAAGCGAGGCACCGGTGAACTTCCACACGTTTGGACGGCTGTTCCGCGACAAGCTCGGCTGCCGCGACGCGCTGTACCTGGACGGCAGCATCTCGCAGCTGTACGTCGACGGCGAGGGTTACGCCGGCGCGCCGGCGTTCATGGTCAAACCCTACGCCGGCATCTTTGCCGTGTTCGCCAAGCCCTGATGTCAGGCCCTGTCACGGCGCGGCGCTGGCGCATCCTGCGCGCGCTGCTGATCGCCCTGCTGGCGTTGCTGCTGACTGCGTTCGCGGCTTGCTGGTGGCTGCTCGCCGGCAGCCGCGCCCGGCTCGACGGCACGCGCCAGGCAACCGCGTTGACGGCCCCCGTAAGCATCGACCGCGACGCACGGGGCACGGTCACCATCGAGGGAAAGAACCGCACCGACCTCAGCTATGCACTGGGCTACGCGCATGCGCAGGAACGCTTCTTCGAGATGGACCTGATGCGCCGCATGCCGGCTGGCGAGCTGTCCGCACTGGTCGGCCCGGCCGCGCTGAAGGTCGACCTCAACCATCGCCGTCATCGCTTGCGCGCGGTGGTCGAAGCGGCGTATGCGCAACTGCCGCCGGCGCAGAAACACGAACTCGACCGCTATCGCGACGGCGTCAACGCCGGTCTCGCCGACCTGCGCGTGCGGCCGTGGGAATACCTGCTGCTGGGCATCCGGCCGCAACCGTGGCGTTCGGAAGATTGCATGCTGGTGATCGCGGCGATGTATCTGGACTTGAACGGCGATGGCCGCAACGAGCGTGAACTGCACCTGGCGCAGATGCGCGCGACGCTGCCCGGTCCGCTGGTGGATTTCCTGCTTGCGCCCGATCCCGACTGGGAAGCTCCGCTGAGCGGACGGCTGTCGCGCTCGCCGGTGATTCCTGCGGCAGACGTGTTCGACCTGCGTCATCGCACGCCGGCCGCATCCTCCACCGCGCTGGCCGCCGCACTCGCTCCGGCACTCGACGCACCCCGCCCCGGCAGCAACAATTTCGCGATCGGCGGTGCGCTCACCAGCGGCGGTGCGGCGATGCTCGCCAACGACATGCACCTAGGCCTGCGCGTGCCCAACATCTGGTTTCGCACCCGCCTGCGCTATCCCGACCCGACTGCGCCCAATGGCCAGCGCGACGTCAACGGCGTCAGCCTGCCCGGCACGCCGGCGATCATCGTCGGCTCCAATGGGCAGATCGCGTGGGGCTTCACCAACAGCTACGGCGACTGGCAGGATTGGGTGCGCGTGCTGCGCGATCCCGCCGACCCCAAGCGCTACAAGGTGCCGGACGGCTGGGCCGCGATCGAAAGCCACGCCGAACACATCCGCGTCAAGGGCAGGCCCGATACCATCCTCGAGGTCGAAGACACCCGCTGGGGCCCGATCATGGGCAAGGACGTCGACGGCACGCCGCTGGCGCTGGCATGGATCGCCGGTCGGCCACGCGGCTACAACCTCGCGCTGATGCAGCTCGAACACGCATCGGATGTTTCCGGCGCCTTGGACCTGGCGCCACAACTCGGCATGCCGCCGCAGAACCTGCTGGTCGCCGACAGCGCCGGAAGCATCGGCTGGACGCTCGCCGGCAACAGCATTCCGCTGCGCACCGGCATCGACCCGCTGCTGCCATCGGACTGGTCGCAGCCGGGCAGCGGCTGGCAGGGCTGGGCAGCGCCCGCACAATACCCGCGCATCGAGAACCCGGCGGACGGCCGGTTATGGACGGCGAACAACCGCACCGTCGACGGTAGCGCGCTGGCCCTGCTCGGCAATGGCGGACACGACCTCGGCGCACGCGCGCAGCAGATCCGCGACGACCTGCGCGCACGCGCCAGCTTCACGCCCGGCAACCTGCTCGACATCCAGCTGGACGATCGCGCCCTGCTGCTGACCCGCTGGCAGCAACTGCTGCAGCACACGCTGGCCGACAGCAAAGACCCCGCGCTGCTGGAGTTGCGCCAGCTCACCCAGCCGTGGCGCGGTCGCGCTGCGATCGACAGCGTCGACTACCGGCTGGTGCGCGCTTTCCGCACACAAGTCAGCGAAGCGGTACTGGCGCCGTTCGCCGCCACAGTGAAACAGCGCTACAAGGATTTCAGCTGGCCCGGCGAGAACAGTGCGGAGGCGGCGGTGTGGGCGCTGATCCACACGCAGCCGACGCAGCTGCTCGATCCGAAATATG
>DHXA01000083.1 GCA_002413455.1 Rhodanobacter sp. UBA5168
AGTCTGCTGGCTCAGGCGTTCACCGTGCCGGCCGGCGACCTGCGTGGCGTGGCGCACCAGATCGCCGATCAGATCTATGAAAAGATCACCGGCGTACGAGGCGCGTTCTGGACCCGCATTGCCTACATCACCGCCGTCGGACTGGGCAACAACACGACGTATTCGCTGCTGGTGGCCGATTCGGATGGCTACAACCCGCAGGTAGTCGCCCGCTCGAAGGAGTCGCTGCTGTCGCCGTCGTGGTCGCCGGATGGCAGGAAGATCGCCTACGTCTCGTTCGAGAGTGGCAACTCGAACATCTACGTGCAGGACATCACCACCGGCTCGCGCCAGTTGGTGGAGTCGCATCGCAAGGGTATCAACGGCGCACCATCGTGGTCGCCCGATGGCAGCAAGCTGGCGGTGGCGCTGTCCTACGTCGGCAACCTCGAATTGTTCGTGCTCGACCTGGCCACCCACCAGGAAACCCGGCTGACCAACAGCCTGTCGATCGACACCGAGCCAGTCTGGGCTCCCGACGGGCAGAGCATTTACTTCACCTCCGATCGTTCCGGCCGGCCGCAGATCTACCAGGTCGCAGCCAGTGGCGGCTCCGCCCAGCGGGTGAGCTTCCAGGGCCAGAACAACGCCGAAGCTTCGGTCAGCTACGACGGCAAGCAGATCGCGATGGTGCAGGGCAACGGGAACGTGTATCGTATAGTCGTTATGGATCGCAGCCTGGGAGACCAGGTGCGGCCCCTCTCGCCGGGTCCGATCGACGAATCCCCGAGTTTTGCACCAAATGCCAGCATGCTGTTGTACGCCGCTACCGAAGGACGTCGCGGCGTGTTGTATGCCGTATCAGCCGATGGTCTGGTTCGCCAGCGCCTCGTACTTTCCGATGGCGATGTGCGCGAACCGGCTTGGGGTCCATACCGGCAACGTTGATTTTTTCATGCTGCTGCGCGCAAGTGCGGCAGCATGATGCCCAGGGATTGGGCCCGAACAGCGCCTGCCGGCGTGTTTCGGTTTCCGGTTATGACGCAATGCTGCGTCATTGCCAGTCAGAACGGTCGCGCAGCAAGACGCACGGCCGGTCTTTCAAGTGTCAAAATAACAGCCGGTCAACCGGCGTCAGCTGTCCCGTAATCCCAATCGTCATCGTTTGTCGGAACTCAACTCGTTAAGGAACGTCACCATGAATAAGACCGTTCGCGTCGCCCTGGTTGCCCTGCTCTGCGTAGGCGCGGCCGCTTGCTCCAAAAAGCAGGAAGTCAAACCGCAGCCTGCTCCGGAGCAGACCACCCAGACCCAGGCTCCTGCGTCGGATGGCAAGTACACCCCCGCCGATCTCGATACCGATGCCTGCTTGCGTCAGCGCGTCGTGTACTTCGATTTCGACAAGACCGAAATCAAGCCGGAATTCCAGCAGATCATGGCGTGCCACGCCAAGTACCTGCAGGATCGCCCGACCTCGCATATCCGCCTCGAAGGCAATACCGACGAGCGCGGCACGCGCGAGTACAACCTTGGTCTCGGCGAGCGTCGTGGCAATGCCGTTTCCAGCGCGCTGCAGGCAGCCGGTGGTTCGGCCAGCCAGCTCGAAGTGATCAGCTACGGCAAAGAGAAGCCGGTGTGCCGTGAGCACAACGAGGATTGCTGGGGCAAGAACCGTCGCGTCGAGATCGTCTACACGGCGCAGTAATGATGAAGCGACTGGCTAACAGCTTTGCGGCCAGGTTCAGCATGGCGGGCGCGATTGCGTCCGCCATGCTGTTCGCGTTTCCGGCATTCGCGCAGGACTCGCGGCTGAGTCTCGCCGACCGTGTCACGCGGCTGGAACAGCAGGCACAGAACAAGGACCAATCCGGTATCGGCATGGTCAACCAGATGCAGCAACTGCAGGCACAGGTGCAGCAGCTGCAGGGTCAGCTCGAGGAACTGCAGCATCAGATGCAGACCCTCGAGGACAAGAACAAAGTCCAGTATGGCGACCTCGACTCCCGCTTGGGACGTCTTGAGGGCGGCAATACGGGTACGGGCGCCGCGGCAATCAATGGCGCACAGGCTCAGTCCGGCCAACCGGCCGCGCCGGCCAGCAGTGCCGCAGCACCCAAGAACAGCACAGCGGCTCAACCGGGCGCGGGTCAGTCAGCCGCAGCCGGCGGAGCCGATCCGGCCGCCGCCCAAGCTGCTTATGACGTAGCGTTCAAGGCCATTCGCGCAGGCAATTACGTGGAGGCATCACGCGATTTCCGCAGTTTCATCCAGCAGTATCCGAATCACCCGCTTGCGCCCAATGCCTGGTACTGGCTAGGCGAGTCTTACTACGCCACCACCAATTATCCGGTGGCGCTGGAGTCGTTCCAGCGGCTGCTGAGCCAGTTTCCACAGAGTGACAAGGCGCCCGACGCGCTGCTCAAGGTCGGTTACAGCCAGCTTGAGCTCAAGCAGAATGACGCAGCCAAGGTCACGCTGACCAAGGTCACCACTCAATACCCGGGTTCCAAGGCAGCCAGCCTGGCGCAGGAGCGCCTGCAACGCCTGCAGCAGTCGGGCAACTGAGCGCGTAACGATGAGCGGCAATGACGCGCGCGTGGCGTCCGGCACGCCTGCAGCGGCGGAGCGCCTACGCATTACCGAGATATTCCACTCGATCCAGGGTGAGGCCGATGCGATTGGCTGGCGCACCGTGTTCGTTCGCCTCACCGGCTGCCCCTTGCGCTGTGTCTGGTGCGACACCGAGTATTCGTTTTACGGCGGTGACTGGCACGCGATCGAGGACATCCTTGCCGAGGTAGCATCTTATGGTGCACACCACGTCTGCGTAACTGGCGGCGAACCGCTGGCGCAGAAACGCTGCCTGATCCTGCTGCAGAAATTGTGCGATGCCGGTTACGAGGTATCCCTGGAAACTTCCGGTGCGCTGGACGTTTCCCCGGTCGATCCGCGTGTGCGCAAGGTGATGGATCTGAAGGCGCCGGACTCGGGCGAGAGCAGACGCAACCTGTGGTCGAACCTCGATCACCTGCTGCCGCACGACCAGATCAAGATCGTGATCGCCAGTCGCGGCGACTACGAATGGGCGCGCAGCATGCTGGCGGAACATGCGCTGGCTGATCGCTGCATGGTGTTGTTCTCGCCGGTACATGGCGCGGTGCAGCCGCGCGAGCTGGCCGAGTGGATCATTGCCGATCGTTTGCCCGTACGGTTTCAGATGCAGCTGCACAAGTTGCTGTGGAACGACGCTGCCGGGCATTGAGCGGACGTTGCACCAAGCCACGTTTGATTGCGCGCCGGCCTGTGTTGCCGGTGGCGTTTGCGGCCGGTGACCGGTCAGTTCTGTGTGGAATACATCATGTCTCAAAATACGTTGCGCAAGGCTGTCGTACTGGTTTCCGGTGGCATGGATTCGGCCGTCACTATCGCGCTGGCGCGCGAGCAGGGTTACCAAGTGCACGCATTGAGCGTGGCCTATGGCCAACGGCACAACTCGGAACTGGCAGCCTCCGACCGGGTGTCGCGCATGCTCGGCGCGGTGGAACACAAGACCGTAGGAATCGACCTGCGCAGCATCGGTGGTTCGGCGCTGACGGCCGACATCGACGTGCCGCTCGATACCATCGACAGCAGCGACATCCCCGTGACGTATGTGCCGGCGCGCAACACGATCATGCTGTCGATCGCGCTGGGCTGGGCCGAGGTGCTCGGCTCCAGTGACATCTGGTGCGGAGTCAACGCAGTCGACTACTCCGGCTACCCGGATTGCCGCCCGGCCTTCATCGAGGCGTTCGAGACTTTGGCGAATGTCGCCACCAAGGCAGGCGTCGAAGGTGCGGGCATTCGCATCCATGCGCCGTTGATGCGCATGAGCAAGGCCGACATCGCCCGTGAAGGCCGCCGGCTCGGCGTGGACTTTTCGGCGACGGTCAGCTGCTATCAAGCCGACGGTGAGGGTCGGGCGTGCGGGCATTGCGACGCCTGCCGACTGCGCGCGCAGGGCTTCAGCGAAGCAGGCCTGGCCGATCCCACGCGGTATGTCTGAGCCTTGCGGGAGGCTGTTGCTTGTGCCGCTGTCGCCCAGCCCGTAAAATTGCCGGCTTGCGTTTTGTCGGGATGGGTCGTTGGCTCAGTTGGTAGAGCAGTAGACTTTTATTCTATTGGTCCCGGGTTCGA
>DHXA01000208.1:0-407 GCA_002413455.1 Rhodanobacter sp. UBA5168
GCGCATGCGGGCGACGAACCCGCGCGGCACGCGCCTCTGGAAACCGTCATCAGCGGCCGGCAGGCGGTCGGCGAGGTGCTGCAGCCCGAGCAGGGCAAGCAGCTCGCCGGCATCGGTAACCGACTCGCGCCAGAGCTGGCGCCAGTCGATCGAGGGTGAGGGCGATGTAATGCGGGCACCGGAGCTTGCGGTTATCATGGCGGGCCTTAGGCGGGCGCTCGGCCCGTGACAGATACTCATTTTAGCCGTCCTGCGGGCCGGTTTTACCTCTGGAGCAGATGACGCATGGCGACCCTTGGCCTCAACGATGTCAAAACGGGCAGGAAGATCCTTCATAACGGCGACCCCTGGGTGATCACCGAAGCGGACTTCGTCAAGCCGGGCAAGGGCCAGGCGTTCACCCGTAT
>DHXA01000208.1:683-7419 GCA_002413455.1 Rhodanobacter sp. UBA5168
CGACATGCAGCTTTCGTTTATCGACGGCATCGGCAAGGATCGCGTCTGGAATTTCATGAACATGGAGACCTTCGAGATGGTGCCGGCAACGCTGGCCGCGATGGGCGACGCATGGAAGTGGCTCAAGGGCGAGGAAGAATGCGTGGTCACGCTGTTCAACGGCGCCGTTGTCGCCGTGCAGCCGCCGAAGTTCGTCGACCTGAAGATCACCGAGACCGATCCCGGTGTGCGTGGTGATACCTCCGGTGGCGGTGGCAAGCCAGCCACGCTGGAGACGGGCGCCGTGGTGCGCGTGCCGCTGTTCGTCAGCCAGGACGAAATCATCAAGGTCGATACCCGCACCGGCGAGTACGACAGTCGCGTGAAGTGACGTGCCGACGCGCGAGCAAGGCTCACGTCTTTGCCGGCGCGTCGGCACTGCGCGGAAGCAGAGATCCAGTGAGACGCTCGTGCGCAGCACACGCCGTACTTCGCGCAGGCAGTCGCAGCGACATCGGATGACCAGCTTCGCTGCTGTGGAGCGCCTTCGGCCTTCGGCCTTCGCCGGAATGACGGACATGGGGCGGGCGCCGCAAGGTGTGCCGCCCCATCTTGTATACATCCTTGCAGAGTGAACGATCGATGAGTCAAACCGTCCCCCAACCCGTCGACCTGATGATCGAGGCACGCTGGGTGGTGCCGGTTGAGCCGCACGCTGTGGTGCTGGAGAACCATGCGGTAGTGGTGCAGGGCGACCGCATCGTGGCGCTGCTGCCGATAGCCGATGCCCGCATCGCTTACGCACCGCGCGAGCGCGTCGAGTTGTCCGAGCACGCGCTGATTCCGGGCCTGATCAACAGTCACACGCACAACCCGATGACCCTGCTGCGCGGTCTTGCCGACGACCTGCCGCTGATGGTGTGGCTGCAACAGCACATCTGGCCGGCCGAGGCGAAGGTGATGGGGCCGGAGTTCGTGCGTGACGGTGTGGAGCTGGCAGTGGCCGAAATGTTGCGTGGGGGAACCACCTGCGCCAACGAAAACTATTTTTTCCCGGACGTGATCGGCGCGACCTATCGGCGCATGGGTTTTCGCGCGGTGGTCGGCCTGCCGGTGATCGAGTTCCCGACCGCCTGGGCGAAAAGTCAGGACGACTATTTCGAACGCGCCAGCGAGGTGCACGACAGCTTTCTCGGCGACAATCTGGTCAGCACCGCGTTCGCGCCGCACGCTCCGTACACGGTGTCGGACGAGAGCTTCGAGCGTATTCGCGTGCTGTCCGACCAGCTCGACATCCCGGTGCACCTGCATATGCACGAGACCGCGCACGAGGTCGAGGACGAGAAGGCCAAGAGCGGCCTGCGTCCGTTCCAGCGGCTGCAGAAACTCGGCCTGGTCAACGATCGCCTGATCGCAGTGCACATGACCCAGCTGACCGACGGCGAGATCGCCGCATGCGCCGCCGCTGGCGTGTCCGTGGTGCACTGCCCGGAATCCAACCTCAAGCTGGCCTCCGGCTTCTGCCCGGCGGAGAAACTGCGTCTGGCCGGTGTCAATGTGGCGCTGGGCACGGATGGCTGTGCGTCGAACAACGACCTGGATATGTTCGGCGAGATGCGTACCGCCGCGCTGCTGGCCAAGGCGGTCGCTGGCGATGCGGCAGCGTTCGATGCGGCATTCGCGCTGCGCGCGGCCACCCTCAACGGCGCGAAGGCGATCGGGCTGGACGCGAAGATCGGTTCGATCGAGGTCGGCAAGCAGGCCGACTTCGCCGCCGTACGGCTGAGCGAGCTGGAAACGCAACCGATGTTCCACGTGATCTCGCAGCTGGTTTATGCCACCAGCCGCCATCAGGTCAGCGACGTGTGGATTGCCGGCAGACACAAGCTGGCCGGGCGCGAACTGATCGGCGTCGATACGGCGGCGATCCTCAGCAAGACGCGCGCCTGGCGCGAACGCATTGCCACTGCCTGAAGCGGAGACTGCAATGAATCGTTATCTGATCCTGCTGACCCGTCGACCGAACCTCGATCCGGCGATGGTGCCGCTGCACCTGGCATTTCTGGACGGGCTGCGGGAGGAGGGCTGCCTGGAGCTGTCCGGCGGGTTCAGCGACGCCGCCGGCGGCGCCTACCTGTTGCGGGCGGACGACCTCGCTGAGGCGAACGCCATCGTGCACCGCGATCCGGCGCATGTCAGTGGCGGCTGGGATATCACGGTGCACGAATGGCTGGCGCACTAAACTTTCCGGCGACTATCGAGGATTCCATCATGCAGACCGCGCCCAACGTCAGCCCCGCAGAAATTGCCCGCTTCGACAGCCTGGCCGCACGCTGGTGGGATCCCGATGGCGAATCGCGCCCGCTGCACGATCTCAACCCGGTGCGAGCCGCGTATATCGCCGCGCGCGTCGACCTGCGCGAGGCAAAGGTCGCCGACGTCGGTTGCGGCGGCGGCCTGCTGAGCGAGGCGCTGGCCCGCGCCGGCGCCAGGGTCACCGGCATCGACCTGGGCGAGAAGGTGATCGAGATCGCGAAGTTGCACCTGCACGAGTCGCACCTCAGCGTCGACTACCGCGTGCAGTCCTCGGCCGAGCTCGCCGCTGCCGAACCGGAAAGTTTCGACGTGGTGTGCTGCATGGAACTGATCGAGCACGTGCCTGATCCGGCCGCACTGGTGAATGACCTGGCTGCGATGCTGAAACCCGGCGGCCGGCTGTTCATGTCCACCATCAATCGCACCCCGGCCGCATTCGGCGCGGCGATCCTGGGCGCGGAATACGTGATGCGCATGTTGCCGCGCGGCACCCACCACTACGCGCAGTTCCTGAGGCCGTCCGAGCTGGGCCGTTTGCTGCGCCATGCCGGGCTGGAACTGGAGGACGTTTCGGGATTGGGCTACAACCCGCTCAGTCGCAAGGCCTGGCTGAGCAAGATTACCGCGATCAATTACGTGCTCGGTGCACGCAAACCCGCATGAAACCCCTTCCTGAAAATATCCGTGGCGTGTTGTTCGATCTGGACGGCACCTTGCTCGACAGTGCCCCCGACCTGTACGCCGCCCTGCTCGCGCAGTGCGCGGAAGAGGACGTGCCGCCGCCGCCGTATGCGCCGGTGCGCGAAGTGGTTTCGCGCGGGGCGCGTGCCGTTCTGCGTTGCGCCTTTGCTGATCGCGGCGAACCGGCGCTGGAGGCGCTGACGCCGCGCTACCTGCAGCTGTACCAGGACGTGATGGCACAGCAGATGCAGACCTTCGAGGGCGTCGACGACCTGCTCGCAAGGATCGAGGCACACGGCCTGCGCTGGGGCATCGTCACCAACAAGGCGGCATTTCTCACCGACGAACTGATCCGGCGCATCGGCTGGGCCGAGCGCGCCAGCGCGGTGGTGTCCGGCGATACCTTGCCGGTGAAGAAACCCGACCCGGCGCCGGTGCTGCTGGCCTGTGAACGCGCGGGCGTGGAGCCTGCACAGAGCCTGTTTGTCGGCGACGATCGTCGCGATATCCAGGCCGGCGCCGCCGCCGGCCTGTACACGGTTGCGGTGAGCTGGGGTTATCTCGATGGTGGCGATCCGCACACGTGGGGCGCCGACATCGTGCTGGATCATCCGGCCGAACTGGCCGAGCTGCTGCAGCTTCAACCGGTCGTCGCATGATCGAGCTGGTCGAACAGAACGCGGTGCTGCAAGGTTTCATCGACAAGTGGCTCGCGGTGCAGCCGCAGCAGCGCGTTGCGCTGGTGTTCGTCGATGGGCGGCGTCATCCCGGCCATGTCGCGCTGGCTGCGCTGGAACAGGAACTGCTCGGCGCCGCCTACGGCATTCGCGAGCCGCAGGTCGCCGCGGCCAAGCTCAACTGGTGGGCCGAGGAACTGGCCGGCGCGGCAGCCAGCGGCGGCCGCCATCCACTGACCCAGGTGTTGTTCGACGACGAGCGCGCGCATGCCCTGGCCGGCGATCTCTGGCTGGCGCCGGTGCTGGCTGCGATGGCCCAGCTGGAGCAGGGTACCGCCGCGGATTTCCCCGCACAGCTCGATGCCGCCATGCCACTGCACGGCGCACTGGCCGCGTTGGAAACCGCCTGGTGGTACGGCGCCGATGCGTCGCCTGCGCGGGCGGCTCGGCTCGCCACGCTCAATCACCTGCTGTACGCGCTGTTGCGGCTGGAACAGGACGCCGAGCGCGATCGCCTGCCGCTGCCAATGGCACGGCTGGCCCGGCATGGCTTGAGTCGCACGCAACTGCGCGCACCCAGTGAGGCGCGGGAGCAGGCGATCAAGGCGCAGCTGAACGATTTGCTGGCCAGCTGGCGAGAGTCGGCTACGCTGGCTGGGCCGCTCAGTGTGTTTCGCGCGCTGGAATCGCGTCATGGCAACCAATTGGCACAGCGAGCGGCACTCACGGACGATGCACTGGCCGTGTTGCAGACGGGGCAGTCGCGCACCAGATTGGCCACTACGCTGCATGCGTGGCAGGCTGCTCGTGCGTGGCGCCAGCAACTGGCCGAGTCGACCTGAGACGCAGTGTTTCCGTCACGCGCACTATTGCGCACCGCTTCGCCTGCCCCAAGATTGATGTGCTTCGCGGCGATCCATTCGCCGATGCCAGGATCCAACGATGCCAAACCAGGAAAATACCGCCCGCCTGCTCCCCGACGTTGCCGTGCACGCGCAGCCGCATCTTGCCGGTGCGCTGGACTGGGTCGGCATGGCCGATATCCAGGTGCCGGTAACCTTCGACGCTGGTGATGGTGAAGTGCAGCGGGCCAGCGCGAGGGTCGGCGCTTTCGTCAATCTGAATCGGCCTGACAAGCGCGGTATCCATATGTCGCGTTTGTACCTGCAGGTCGAGCAGGCACTGAGCGCGCAGACGCTCAGTGCCGATTCGCTGCACGCGCTGCTGCGTGGCTTTCTGGATTCGCACAAGGATTTATCAGACCGTGCCTGCGTCAGCATCCAGTTCGAGCATCTGGTGCGCCGCCCGGCCTTGCGCAGTGCCAACAGTGGCTGGCGCGCGTACCCGGTAGGCATTGAAGCCAGTCTCACCGGTGACGACTTCCTGCTCGAATTCGGCACCGAAGTGGTTTACTCCTCCACCTGTCCGGCCTCGGCTGCGCTGTCGCGCCAGCTGATTCAGGACCAGTTCGCCAGCGATTTCAACGCAGGGCAGCCGGTCGACCATTCGGCGGTGCTGGCGTGGCTCGGCAGCGAGCGCGGCATCGTGGCCACCCCGCATGCCCAGCGCAGCGTGGCACGCCTGCGCATACGCCTGGTGGCGGGAGCCGGCTTCCATCTGATCGAGCTGATCGACCGCGTCGAACATGCACTGGGTACACCGGTGCAGACCGCGGTGAAACGTGAGGACGAGCAGGCATTCGCGCTGGCCAACGGGGGCAACTTGATGTTCTGCGAGGACGCCGCCCGGCGCATCCAGAAGGCACTCGACGCCGACGCCGCGCTCAGCGACTTCCACATCCGCGTCGAACACCAGGAAAGCCTGCACCCGCACGACGCCGTGGCCTATGCCAGCAAGGGCGTGGCCGGAGGCTACGGCTCGACGCCGTAAGCTGCACGTAACGACGGGTAGTGCGAGTTGCCGCACTACCCGATATCCGCGCTCAGCGGTCGAAGGTCAGCCGCTGTCCGCGCACACTGTCGTCGATCGTCGAGCCATCCCACACCCGCTTTCCGTTGACGAAGGTGCTGGCGATCGAGCTGTGGAAAGTTTCGTCCTCGAACGGCGACCAGCCGCACTTGGACAGCACTTCGCCGCGGGTCACGGTATGCGGCTTGCGCGGATCGACCAGCACCAGATCGGCGGCGTAGCCTTCCCGCAGGTAGCCGCGCTGCTTTACGTCGAACAAGGTGGCAGGTGCATGGCTCACTGCCTCGACCACCCGCTCCAGTGTCAGCTTGCCCTCGAACACCTGTTGCAGCGCGACCTGCAAGGCGAACTGCACCAGCGGCAGTCCGGATGGCGCCTTGTCGTACTTCTGCGCCTTCTCATCCAGCAGATGCGGCGCATGGTCGGTGGCGAGCACATCGATGCGGCCTTCGGCCAGCGCACGGATGATCGCCTCGCGGTCGGTGGCAGATTTGATCGCCGGGTTGCACTTGATCAGGAAGCCCAGCCGTTCGTGGTCGCGGTCGTCGAAGTGCAGGAAGTGCACGCAGGTCTCGGCGGTGATCTGCTTGCCCTTGACCGGGCCGGGCTGAAACAGCGCCAGCTCGTCGGCGGTGGAGATGTGCAACACGTGCAGCCGCGTGCCGTGCTTCTGCGCCAGCGAGATCGCCAGTCGGGTCGATTTGATGCAGGCCTCGCGCGAACGAATCAGCGGATGCTCGCTGGCCGGGATGTCCTCGCCGTATTTTTCGCGTGCGATGGCATGCAGCGCGTCGATCATCGGGGTGTCTTCGCAATGCGTGATGATCGGGGTAGGGCAGTCGCGGAAGATGCCGTCCAGCGTGTCCGGGTTGTCGACCAGCATGTTGCCGGTGGAAGCCCCCATGAACACCTTCACGCCCGGCGTGGTGAGCGGGTCGATCACCCGGATCGCTTCCAGGTTGTCGTTGCTGGCGCCCATGTAATAGGCGTAGCTCACGGCCGAGTCGTCTGCGGCGTGCGCGTACTTTGCTTCCAGCGCCGCGCGGTCGAGCGTCGGGGGCCGGGTGTTTGGCATGTCCATGAAACTGGTGATGCCGCCGGCTGCGCAGGCGCGCGACTCGTGCAGCGTGTCGGCCTTGTAGGACAGGCCGGGT
>DHXA01000208.1:7600-9105 GCA_002413455.1 Rhodanobacter sp. UBA5168
ACCTGGTCGTCGATCATCCCCGGCAGCAGTCACAGGCCGCTGGCATCGATCACCGATTCCCCGGGTCGGCCATCGAGATCGCCGGCGATCGCCTCGATGCGGCCATCCTTCACACGCAGGTCGGCGTGGAAGCGGCGGCCTTCATTGACGAGTTCGGCATTCTTGATCAGTCAGCGGACATCGGGGGATCCTCCTTGGCAACGGCAACGGGGGTAGTGGAAGTGTTCGGGCACCGGGTCTTCACCACCCGTGCACAAGGGTTGGCAGCGTAGCAGCCGCCAGCCAGCCAACAGGCTGCCGCGCCATGGACCGAAGCGGGTGACGGCAATCCGTGCATAATCGGAGCAGGTGGGATGGAACCGGCAGCGCGGGCCTAGCAACGGACTGAGCCAGCGCTTGTACAAACGGATCAACCACAGTATCAAACGGGTCAGGAGATTCACGTTGCCGGAACGGCTTGCGGCGTGTAGTGATACAAGTATTCCAGAAGCAGGCTTGCTGGTATAGAACACATCGGCTATAACACCCGGCCGCCACGGCCAAAAACGGTGAAGGGATATGGCGAAAACGACACGCAGTTCGACCGCCGTCAAGGCGCAGAAAGGGAAGACCCCGGCCAAGGCGGGCAACGCCGGCACCGGCAAGTCGAAGATAGCTGCCACAAAGGGGCGGACCGTGAAGAGCGCCAAAACACCTGCAAAGAAAACCGTGAGCAAACCAGTCAGCAAGGCAGCGGCAAAGAAAGTCGTGGCCAAACCGTCCGCTGCCAGAAAACCGGCCGCCAAGCCAGTGGCCAAAAAAATTGTCGCCAAGCCACAAGCGAGAAAGGCCAGTCCGGCCAAGAAGGCCGCAGCCAAGAAAGTGGTAGTGAAAAAGGTCGCCGCCAGGAAGGTGGCCGTCAACAAGCCGGCACCCGGGAAAGCCGCGGTCAAGAACACCAAGGCCAAGAGCGGTGCCGCGAAGAAGCCGATCGCGAAGCCCGTAACCAAGCCAGTAGCCAAGAAAGCCGCTGCACCGGCCAAGCCGGCGGTGAAGCACGTTGCGAAACCGGTCAGCAAAAAACCGGCGAAGCCAGCTCATGTTGCAGCCAAGCCAGTTGCCAAGCCCGCAGCCAAGCCCGCTCCGGTCCAGGCTCCGGTCGTCAAAAGCGTATCCCCTCCACCCGCCAGCACGCTCTTCAAGGGCAAGGTGGCGAGTGCAACCGCCATGGTGACACCGCGAGCAGCCCCGGTTGCCGCGAGTCATGCCTCTTCCCACAAAAATCCGAAAAACTCGTCGTCCTCAATGAATAAACTTGCTACAAAAAAACTCGATAACGGCATCACCCGTGAAGACGGGCGATACGCGCTGCCTTCCACCAGCAACATTACGTTGCCCAAGGGTTACCACCCCTCCAGCAACGAGGAGTACATGAACCCGCAGCACCTGGCCTACTTCCGCAACAAGCTGCGCGATTGGCGCGACCAGTTGGTGGAGGAGTCGCGCCAGACCATGGACAACCTGCG
>DHXA01000210.1:0-1142 GCA_002413455.1 Rhodanobacter sp. UBA5168
TGGCCGAAGATGCCGATCGCGGCATAGCTGCCATCGGTATCGGTCCACCACAGATAACCATAGCCACGGTCCGGCTCATCAACGCTCTCCTGTCGACGCAGCGCGCCCTGCAACCAGGCCGCTGCGACCACCGGCTTGCCCGCGATGCGGCCGCCATCGAGCATGAACTGACCCAACCGCGCGTAGTCGCCCAGCGTGGCCGACAGGCCGCTGCCGCCAGTGTCGCGGCCATCGCATTCGTCCTTGATCCAGTACGCATCGGCAGCCATGCCGTACGGCTTCCAGATCGTCTGCGACAGGTAGGCGGCCAGCGAACGGTGCGTGGCGCGCTGCACCAGGATGCCGAGCAGGTCGGTTTCGGCGGTGTTGTAGTTCCAGTGCGTGCCGGCGGGCCATTGCCGCGGCTGTTTCTTCAGGTACGACAGCACATGCGCCTGGCCGTCGACGCAGGCGCCGAGATACATCTGCGCCACGTCCGATTTGGCGTCGGCGTAGTCCTCGTTCCAGTGCACGCCGGAGGTCATCGTCAACAACTGCTCCACCGTGACCTTGGCGTAGGCACTGTCGCGCAACTCCGGAATGTACGTGCCCAGCGTGTCGTCCATGCTGTGGATGTCGCCCCGCTGCAGCGCGATCCCCAGCAAGGTGGAGGTGACCGACTTGGCCACCGAGAACGACTCCCAGCGCTGCTCCGGGCCGAAGCCCAGCGCATAACGCTGCAAGCGGACGCGCCCGTGCTGCAACACCATCACACCGGCGAGGTGGTGCTGGTCCATGTAACTGGCCAGCAACTCCGACCCACCCTGCCCGCCCAGAGCCAACGGCTTGCCCTGCGGCAACTCGTGGACATGCGTGTCGTGCACGGCGCGGTCACTGGGAAACCGTTTGTACATCTGCCGGAACTGCGCCTCGCGCTGCGCCTGCGGCCAGAACAGCACGGCCTCGCGCTGTTGGCCGATGGTCGGCGTGCTCTGCTCGCTGGCTACCGATGGCAACGCCACGAGCAGGCACAGTGCGGTGAGCAGGCGGATGCAGAGGGTTGGACACATGGTGGTGTTTGCCGAATCGGTAGCGGAATTGCCATTTTACCGGCTTGTGGCGACGTCGACCGCGGCAGGGAGTGCGGCGCCCGGCGCGCTCCG
>DHXA01000210.1:1405-2959 GCA_002413455.1 Rhodanobacter sp. UBA5168
GCCTTCACGCCATCGTTCCGGGCACGATGGTTCCATCGGTTCTTCATGAGTCGGCGCTGAGTGTCAGCCGCCGGTTCCCACTGTTTCGAGCGGCGCCGGCACAAGCCGGCGACGCCATGTTGCGCAACCCAAAAGGAGCTATCAATGACCAAGCGCATGCTTCCCCTGCTGATCGGACTGTCGTTTTGCAGCGTAGCCCTCGCGCAGAACCTGCCTGCCACCGCACAGTCGACGACAACGACCACCCAGACCACCACCACGGCGTCCACCTGGACCACGCAACCGCCGACCGGCGCGTTGAGCGAGGAGGCCATCAAGACCTCCATCGCCAACGCCGGCTACAAGGAGGTCAAGGATCTGGAGTTCAAGGACGGCGTATGGCGCACCAAGGCTCGCGGCGGCAACACGCAATGGGCCGAGCTCGCGGTGGGGCCGGTGAGCGGCAAGGTCTACGTCAGCGACGCACCGTCGAAACTCAACAAGGACGAGGTCAAGGCCAAACTGGCTGCGGCCGGCTACGGGAGCGTCCATGACGTGGAGTACGAGCACGGCCTGTGGAGCGCTGACGCCAAGACCAGGCGTGGCACCAGTGTCGACCTGCTGGTCGATCCGGGCGATGGCAGCGTGGTAGCCAAGTCACGCGATTGACGCGTTGCGCCTGCGATGATTACAGAAGCCCGGTGCGGAACGCATCGGGCTTTTTTTTGCGACGCGCCGACCGGGCCCAGGCTTGGCAGGTTTTGAAGATCCCGCTACGCGGCCGAGACACACCGGGATTTGTCTCCGACACCTTTTCCGCATGTGATCCAGCCCGCTAAAGTGCCATCTGACGGGGAATCGGAAGACGACTGCCGTGCGGACTGACGTCACTACCCCTTTGCTTCTTACGCATCGAACGACAGGAAAGACCATGAGCACCGTTCTGGTAACTGGCGGATCAGGTTTCATCGGCAGCCGTGCCATCCTGCAGCTTCTGGCTGCAGGCCACCTGGTACGCACTACGGTGCGCAGCCTGAAGCGCGAAGGTGAGGTCCGCGCGATGCTGACCGAAGGTGGCGCCGAGCCGGGCGATCGGCTCTCCTTTGTGGTCGCCGATCTCGAGAGCGACGCCGGCTGGCCGCAAGCCGTCGCCGGCTGCGATTACGTGCTGCATATCGCGTCGCCGTTTCCATCCACCCTCCCCCAACACGAGGACGAGTTGATCGTGCCGGCACGCGAAGGTGCGCTGCGAGTTCTGCGCGCGGCGCGCGATGCCGGCGTCAGGCGCGTGGTGCTGACCTCCTCGTTCGCGGCGATCGGCTACGGGCAAAAAGTGCAGCAGGCACCGTTCAACGAAAGCAACTGGACCGATCCCGCGGGCGCCGACGTGCAGCCCTACGCGAAATCGAAGACCCTGGCCGAACGCGCGGCCTGGGATTTCATCGCCCGCGAGGGCGGCGCCCTCGAACTTGCCGTGGTCAATCCGGTAGGCGTGTTCGGCCCGGTGCTGGGGCCGGACTACTCGACCTCGATCCTGCTGGTGCAGCGGCTGATGGACGGCGCCATGCCCGGCTG
>DHXA01000254.1:0-4209 GCA_002413455.1 Rhodanobacter sp. UBA5168
GCGATCCCTTCACACACCAGGCGGTGGAGCGCGAGTTGCATCGCGTTGGACAGTTGGTCGATCCCACCCTGCGCCAGACACCAATAACCGATGCGGTGGCTGTCGAGGGCGCGGGCAACCCCGCCGCGACGAAGCGCGGCGACCAGGCCATGCTCACGCAGGGTCACCGGATTCAGGCCATCCGCCAACTGGAACAACTGTTCCCGGGTAACCGTGGTACGGCGCCGAAGCTCGCGTGAATCCACCGTCACGCGAACCTGCCGCAGACGTTCGAACATCAGCTCTTCGGTGGCATGAATAGTTTCACTGATCAGCTCGATCCCCAATGAGGTTTGGCGCAACTGCACCTCGCACTGCGCCTGGATGCGGCGAGCCAGGTCGAGGGACTTGCCGGCGCTTTCGCGCCCCTGCCCCTTCTGCCGATGCAGCACGGCAATCCTGCTTCCAAACAGCAACATCGACGTGGTGGCGAACGCCACAAACACTTCCGCCTGCAGTGTCGCCGTGTCATAGAGTTCCGGCATTGTCAGCACCACCGCGATGCTGGCGACCGTGCCACCGATGGCGGCGCCATGCCAGCCGTGGCGGAGGGCAAGCCCGATGACCGGCAAGAACATCAGCATGCGCGCGACCTGCCGGGACCCCTCACCGGATGCTTCCAGCCCGATCCATACAAGCAGTGCCAGCGCGGGCATCACGAGCGCCGCCGACTCGATCGCCAGGCGATCGCGCAGCGCATGCTGGATGGTCGTACCCCACGACCCGGCCCGCTTCGCCCTGCCTTCCCACACCATGAGCACCAGCGGCGTCAGCGTCAGGATGCCCAGATAGTTGCCAATGAACCATCGCGAGACTTCAACTCCGTAGTCGATGGGCGGAAAGTTGGGGGGAGCCTTCGCCGCCATGAGGGCGACAGCGTTCGCAACGGTCCAAAGCGAGGAAACGGCCAACGTGCACACCAGCACGGCGCCCATACGCACCGGGCCGCGTACCGGGATCATGTTCAGGCGGTCGCGGAAAACCCTGATCACGGGCATGGCGAGGGCGATGGGAGGCACCAGCATGACGCTGGACCAGACCCAGCCGAAAGATTCAAGGCACGAGAAACTGACGTACGCCAGGGGGCCCAATTCGCCGACCGCCAGCGCCGGCCAGTAGCGGTAGGGCACCAGCAACAGCACGGACAGGCGGTAGCCGGCGAACAGCAACCAGTGCGACCACGACACTTGCCGCAGCAGCGCATACCCGAGCGCATAACCCAGGGCTACTGCACCATGTTGCAGCCACACGTTCCATCGCGATCCATGACTCATCCGGCAACCCCTTGGCAATCAGACGTTCCACGGCGAAACGATGGAGAGCATCCCACCCCATCCGGATCATGCCCGTGAAATCGCATTGAAACTGCGACGTCATAGACGAAGCGGCCCCATCCCCAATAGAACTATGCCGATGGTCCTACACCGGCGCCTCGGCTGCAATGCTCGGAACAATCCAGGTCCGTGCCTGGCATCCCGGCCGGGTAGCCGGCAAACCGGTCCTGGTTCAGGTGCAGTCGGACTATCGCCCGGCCCCTGATGCAGGGATGAGCCTGCCTCAAACCTCCAGCCGATCGTCCGGCCGCGCCACCAGCGCATACAGCGCCGGCATCAGGAAAATGCTGATCAGCAGCCGGGTGAACAGGCCACTGACGATCACCAGGGCAAACGGCCGCTGCGTGTCCGTGCCGACGCCGGTGGCCAGTGCTGCCGGCAACAGCCCAAGCGCCGCCACCAGCGCGGTCATCATGATCGGACGCAGGCGCAGGATCGCACCTTCGCGGATGGCATCGTCGAGAGTGCTGCCGTTACGGCGGAGTTCGTTGACGTAGGAGATATAAACGACGGCCGTCTGCACCGAAACGCCGAACAACGCCAGGAAACCGATGCCGGACGAAACCGAGAACGGCGTGCCGGTGATCCACAGCGCCACGATGCCACCCACCGGCGCCGACAGCAGCACGCCGAGCACGGTGATGAACGGAAATTTGAAATTGCTGTAGAGAGTGAACAGCAGCAGGAAGATCAGCGACAGGGTCAGTGGCAGGATCACATTCATCTGCGCGCGCGAGGCCGTATATTCGGAATATTCGCCGCCCCAGTCCAGATGGTAGCCGTGCGGCAGGTCGACCTTGCTGTTGACCTGCGCGATCGCGTCTTCCACCGCGCCGGCCAGATCGCGTCCCTGCACCGAGAACTGCACGCCGATGTAGCGCGAATTGTCCTGGCGGTAGATGAACGAGGCGCCGTTGGTCACCCGGATATTCGCCAGTTCCTTGAGCGGGATCTGCTGCCCGGCGGGCGTGGCCACCAGGATGTTGCCGATTTCGTCGGGATTATTGCGGTATTGCCGTTCGAGGCGGACGACGAGATCGAACTGCTTTTCGCCCTGTACCACCTGGGTGGCCACGTCGCCGCCGATGGCGGTCGTGATCAGGCCATTGATGTCGGCGGCATTCAGTCCGTAGCGGGCAATCGCGGCGCGGTCGATCTCGATGCTCAGGCTGGGCTGGCCAAGCTCCTGCACCAGGCTCACATCGCGAATGCCGCGCACCTTTTCCAGCACCCGCTTGATCGCCTTGCCCTTCTGCTGAAGCGTATTCAGATCGGAGCCGAACACCTTGACTGCCAGCGCGCTCTTCAAGCCCGTCTCTGCCTCGTCCACCGCATCCTCGGCCGGCTGGGTGTAGTTGAAGATGATGCCGGGAAAGGCCTGCAGCTTCTTGTTGATCGCCTCGATCAGTTCGGGCTTGCTGCGGTAGCTGCCGGTCCATTGCGAATACGGCTTGAGGCCTACGTAGAATTCGGCGTTGAAGAAGCCGGTCGAATCGGTGCCGTCGTCAGGCCGGCCGTGCTCGGACGCGACCGTGGTGACCTCGGGGAACGAGCGCAGGATGTCGCGCACCTTGGGCACGATCTTGGCCGACTCGTCGAACGAAATGGTGTAGGGCATCGTGGCGCGCACCCACAGCGCGCCCTCGTCCAGTTGCGGCATGAACTCGGCGCCGATGCGCGGGATGAGCAGCAGCGAACCGGCCAGCAGGATGGCCGAGGCAACCGTCGTGCCCCACGCATGGGCGAGACAGAAATCGAGTCCCTTGATGTAGACCGATTTGATCGCCTCGAAAATGCCGTTGCGCCGCTCGCGCACGCCTTTGCGCATCAGCCATGCACACAGCACCGGCAACAACGTCAACGTGACGATCAACGAACCGACCAGGGCGAACACCATGGTGTCCGCCATCGGCCTGAATAGCGTGCCGGAAGGTCCGGACAACACGTAGATCGGAAGGAAGCTGACGACGATCACTGCGACGGCGTAGAAGATCGGACGATCCACTTCGGCCGCAGCGTCAACGATGATTTCCCGGATATTGAGCGGTGTCCCCTTGCGCTCGGCGATCTGGCGGAAGATGTTCTCCACCATCACCACCGCACCATCCACCAGGATGCCGAAATCCACCGCACCGATGGAAAGCAGATTGGCCGAGGCGTTTTGCAGGTCGAGGCAAATGAACGCGAACAGCAACGCCAGCGGGATGGTAGTGGCAACGATCAGGCCCGCACGAAAATCGTAAAGAAAGAAGATCAGGATCACGATGACCAGCAGCATGCCGCGCAGCAGGTTCTGCTTGACGATCTGCGTGGTCACGGTGACCAGGTCGGTGCGGTCGTAGAACGGCACCACCTTGACGTCCTTGGGCAGGATGTGGTCGTTGAGTTCTTTTGTCTTCGCTTCGACCCGCTGCAGGACGTCCTGGGTTTTCTCGCCCGTACGCAGGAAGATCACACCCTCCACCGCATCGTCCTGCTTCTCGAAACCGAATTCGCCAAGGCGCGGAGCGATCCCGATGACCACACGGCCGACGTCCTTCAGCAGAACCGGCGTGCCGTCATGCACGGCGAGCACCACGTTGCGAATGTCCTCCAGCGTGTTCAGACGCCCCAGCCCGCGCACGTAATAGAACTGACCACCCTGCGAATAGAAGCCGCCGCCGGCGTTGCCATTGTTGGCCGCCAGTGCGGCTTCCACCTGCGTGGCCGACAAGCCGACTGCTGCCAGCTTCGCCTGGTCGAGCAGCACCTGGTATTGCATGCTGCCGCCACCGAATCCCGAATCGTCCGCCACGCCGGGAACGGATCGGTACTGCGGCTCGATGGTCCAGTCCTC
>DHXA01000254.1:4430-4696 GCA_002413455.1 Rhodanobacter sp. UBA5168
GGCGAGGACAGCGGCGACACCGACGGTTTCACGCCATCCGGCAGGTCTAGATCGCCGAGGCGGTTGAACACTTCCTGGCGGGCGAAGTTGTTGTCGGTGCCGTCCTGGAACGTGATGACGACGTCGGACAATCCGTACAGCGAAACAGAACGCGTATTGGTCGTCTTCGGAATG
Organism: Rhodanobacter sp. UBA5168; assembly: GCA_002413455.1. Lineage (GTDB taxonomy): Bacteria > Pseudomonadota > Gammaproteobacteria > Xanthomonadales > Rhodanobacteraceae > Rhodanobacter. The sequence goes on from DHXA01000254.1 coordinate 4,605, forward strand.
CCGGTCATGCCGAGCTCGACCGGCACAGTGATCAGCCGCTCCACTTCCTCGGCGGCGTGTCCGGGCCACTGGGTGACCAGCTCGACGCTCGG
>DHXA01000254.1:4946-7969 GCA_002413455.1 Rhodanobacter sp. UBA5168
TTGATCGCTCATTGGCTTTGCATGAACTGCACAAAGATGCCGCCATCGACCACGATCCGGTCTCCGGCCTTGAGCCCATCGGCAATGTCGTAGCGGTCGCCGGCGCGATAGCCCAGGGTCACGTGCCGACGCGCAAAGCTGCCGTCGCGCTGGATGGCATAGACGAATGGCAGGTTCTCGTCATCGCGCAGGATCGCCGACACCGGCACCAGCAGGCCGCTGCTCCGCTGGCGCGAATGAATCCGCACACTGACGTACATCTGCTTCTTCAGAAAACCATTCGGGTTCTCGACGACTACCCGCGCCAGCACCGCCCGCGTGTCCGGATTCACCAGCGCCGAGATGTTGGCCACGATGCCGGAAAAATTTTTCGAGGCGATGCCGGTCACCACTTCAGCCGGATCACCCACGCCGACTGATGCCAGCTCGGAACCGGAGACTTGTGCCATGACCCACACATGCGACAGATCGGCCACGGTGAAGCACGCGGTGCTGCCGGCCTGCAGCAGTTGTCCGGGCGTGATCAGTTTTTCCACCACGGTTCCGGCGATCGGCGCACGGATGGTGCCCTCGATGCGCGACAACGGCCGGCCGGCCCGGATGTCCTCGATGACCTGCGGATCGACACCCAGCGAAGCGAGTGCCTGCAGGGCGGCGTCCCGGTCGGACTCGGCGTTGGCCGCGTCGGTCTGTGCCTGCTGCTCCTCGCGCGGAGCTACGCCGTCATGCTGGACGAGATCCTTGTCCATGTCGGCCAGCCGGCGGGCATTTTTCGCGGTGACCAGTGCCTTGCGATACGTGCTGATGGCTTGCGCAAAATCGGGCGAATCCACGATCGCCAGCGCCTGCCCCTTTTTCACCTTGTCGCCGGGTGAAACCAGCAGGCGCACCACCGGGCCGGAGAACGGCGCCAGCACGCTGGTGGCTTGGTCGTTGTCGAAATCGACCACGCCGGTGGTTTCGATCGTCTTGCTGAATGTCGACGGTGCGACGGTGTAGAGGTGGATGTGCTGTCGCTGGGCCGCCGTCATCGTCACGTTGCTGGCTGCAGCGGGTGCCGGCTGCGCGTGGTCGTTGCCGGTTTCCGACGAGCATCCGGCGAGCGGCATGGCGCTGGCCAGCATCATGACGACCATCGCGATGCTGGCCCGACGCATAGCTGCCGGCCCCCCGAAGAACGATCTACTTTTCATCTGCATTCCGGGTTGGAGCGGCATGGGCGGGTTCCGCGCGGTGCCACCAGCCACCGCCCAGCGCCTGGTACAACGCCGCGGTGTCGGCATAGCGATTCGCCTGCGCCTGCACCAGATTGATTTGCGCTTGCTGATACGCCTGCTCGGCACTCAACACCGAGAGATAGCCGGCGTAGCCGTCCTTCCATTGCCGTTGCGACAAGTCCAGCGTGACCTTCGCGGCATCGGCGGCGTGGGCCGCGGCCTTCAGGCCTTCGGCGTCCTGTTCGAGTGCGGCCAGCGTATCGGCGACATTCTGGAAGGCGGTCAGTACCGTGCTGCGATATTGCGCAGCCGCTTGCACATACGCGGCCTGCGCAGCGCGCTCCTGGTGCAGCAGCGTACCGCCTTGAAAAATCGGGGCGGCCACGTCGGCACCCAAGTTCCAGAAACCGGTGCCCGCCTTGAACAGCTGGCCAATCGCCAGCGCTGTGTTGCCGGCATTGGCGGTCAGCGAAATATTGGGCAATCGGTTCGCCATGGCGACACCAACCTGGGCGCTGGCGGCGTGCATGTTCGCTTCGGCCTGGCGCACATCGGGGCGTTGTGCCACGAGTACCGAAGGCAGGCTCAGCGGCAGATCCTGCGGCAACTGCAGGCTCGACAGCTCGAATTTCCCGTCCGGCAGCTGGCCCGGAAACTGGCCGGCCAGCACGGCCAGCAGGTCATGCTGCTGGGTCAGTTGCTTGAGTAACGGCGGCAACGTGGCAGCCACCTGCGCCAGCTGCGACTCCTGCGCGGCGACATCGAGCCGGCCGGCATAACCCTTGGCCAGTTGGTAGCGCAGGACTCCCAGCATCCTGGTGTTGATGTCGATCATCCGGCGCGTCGCGTCCACCTGCGCCTGCAGCGACGCCTGCTGGATCGCAGCCACCACCACGTTGGCGGTCAGCGTGACCTGGGTCGCGATGGTCTGGAAACGAACCGCCTGCTCCTGTGCTTTCAGGGACTCCACGGTGCGCCGGTTCAGCCCGAACACATCAGGCACATACGACACACTGACCTGCGGAGTGAACAGGTTGTACAGGAACGCATTGTTGCTGGGCACGGGCGCGAGCGCGCCGGGCGGATCCTGCTGGCGGCTTGCCGAAACGCCCGCCGCGACGCCGGGGTAATAAGCCCCCCGCCCCGCCAGCACATTTTCCCGGGCCACCGACAGCGCCGCCTGCGCGGCCTCGAGATCGGGATTGCTGCTGAGCGACTGTTCGATCAGCGCGTTCAGCGCACTGGAATGGAACAAGGTCCACCAGTCTGCGGGGATGTCGGCACCCCTGGCAAAGCGCTGGGCCTCGCCACCTGCCACGTTCGCGGTGCTGGTCGTGGTCGCGGGCGGATGGGCGGCGTAGTCGCTGACCCCGGGAGCGGCAGGTTTCTTGAAATCGGGCCCGACGGCGCAACCGGCAATCAGCAACGAAGCCAGTATCGTGGCGAAGAGCAGGCCGCGCCAGACCAACGTGGCTGCTTCCGCCGACTCTTCGCCTTCTCCCTCGGTGCTGACAGACACATCGCCCCACGTCACGTTCATGCGAGTGCGTCTTCAGGAGAGCCAGGCAGTATGCAACGATATATCGTTGCAAATAGCAGCGAAAGCCCTGCCAGAAGTCATGTCCTCCAGGCAGAGAAGCCCCGCTGCGCGCGCGTCAACCGGATCGCAATGGGTTTCTTGGCGGCCCGAGCCCGGTAACCCATGACGCGCTACCAGGTCGGCGTGCGAAACTGGACCGCTTGCCTATCTCATCGACCAGATACCTCATCGACACCATGACCACCCAGAAATACGACTTCCGCCAG
>DHXA01000080.1:0-1532 GCA_002413455.1 Rhodanobacter sp. UBA5168
ATCAACGCGCTCTTTTCGGCAGATCAGGGGTTGCGCGCGCGCGGCGGCCCCTTGCTTCACCGCCTGGCCGCAACAGGCCTGGGTATGGACGCCATCAAGGACCGTGCAGCACTCTACGGCGGCACGGCCAAGGTGCGCGCCACTGCCTGCGGCAAATGCATCAGCGTGATCGTCTATGACGACGAGGCCGATTCGCTGGAACGGGTGGTGCTGACCGACCGCACCACCCCGGAGTTTTTCAGTTTCCGTTGAGGTGCGAGCTGCACTCGACCGGATTGGTGCAGGGTGCCGCCTGGAAAAGCATGGCGCCGTCGACCTGGGGTGTGGCCGTAACCTTCACCGAATCGTCCTGATAGACGGTGGCGCTGGTCGTAGGCGTCGGGTTGTAGGAAGCGTCCTGGGGCGTTCGAAGGTTCTGCGCATCGCTGCCCATCGGCAGCGGCAGGAAGACATCGTCCGCTGTGGCCACGGCCACAAGGACCTTGCCCGAGGAGTCATTGACCTGGATATATTTCACGCCTGATTTCATCCACGTATAGACGTGGTAGCCGGGCATGCTGCTCACGTCGGGCGTATCAGTGGGCCACGCGCTGCCCAGTCCAGTGCTGGGCTGCTGCTGCGCCAGTGCAGATCCGGCGAATGTGGTGGCCATCAGCCCCACGAGCAACGCCGCGCTAACGGCGAATCCTTTGCGACTCATGCGAGTATCCCCTTGGTTGTGGATGGTCGGCCGAATGTAGCACCCTTGATCGCGGACAAAAACGTGCCATGCATCACGACCTCGATGCCGGAGTGTTCCCGGTGGCATGGCCTGCGACGGGCGCGGCCATGCCCAGCTATCCGTTGCGGATAGGGCCGCCGCAGCTTGCGACGAGCATGGATGGCGTAGCCACGACCGGGGAAAACTGCGCCGTTGACACCGATCGGAACGAACAGCGGGGCATCACATGGACGGAAAAGCAGAATCACTCGTACAACTTCGCATCAGCCCGTGTCCTGGCCATGCCCGGAAACGAAAAAGCCCACTCGCAAAAGTGGGCTCAGACGTTGCTGTACATGGTGGCCGGGGACGGAATCGAACCGCCGACACGGGGATTTTCAATCCCCTGCTCTACCAACTGAGCTACCCGGCCGGAAATCTGCGAACCAAGGAACAACCGCGAGGGTTGCGGATGATGCGTGGAGCCGCGCATTAGACCGAATGCGCGGCATTTCGTCAAGACTCGGCGTCGGGGGCGGTGAAGCCGGAAGCCTTGTCGAAGTCGCCGCCAAACAGGAATTTCTCCATCTCTTCGCCGAGGTATTTGCGCGCCTTCGGGTCGAGCGGGTTGAGCCGGTATTCGTTGATCAGCGTGGTCTGATGGGCCAGCCACTGCTGCCACGCGGGCTTGGAAATCTCGGCGTAAATGCGCTGGCCGAGCGGACCAGGCCAAGGGGCGAAGTCGAGGCCTTCGGCGTCGATGTCGAGCTTGGCGCAATGGATGGTACGGATCATGGTCTGGTTCCTTGTCGACCGTGCGGGTCGGGTGCGG
>DHXA01000080.1:1872-2645 GCA_002413455.1 Rhodanobacter sp. UBA5168
CTGAGTTCGCCGGCGCTGCACCAGCGCAGTTGCGGATTATCGGCGATGCCGCGCTGTGCTGTCGCGCGATCGAACAGCAGCGGCTCGATGTTCAGCCGATAGTGGCTGAACACATGGGTGAACGGCGTGAGGGCTTGTGCATCGCCGATCCGCGCGTGCTGCTGCGCGACGCGCCAGGCACTGCCGGGATCGGCTGCTTCGGGCAGGCTCCACAGACCGGACCACACGCCTTGCGGGCCACGCCGTTCCAGCAGTACTCGGCCCTTGTCGTCGCGCAAGATCAGCATCACGGTGTCGCGGGTGGGAATGGTCTTGCCGGGTTTGCGGCTGGGCAGCAATACGGTGAGATCGTCACGATATGCGACGCAGTCGCCAGCCAGCGGGCAGACCTCGCAGCGCGGGTGCGAACGCACGCAGAGAGTGGCGCCCAGATCCATGATCGCCTGGGTGTAGTCGGCGACGCGGATGGTTGGCGTGTGCGCTTCGGCGTGCAGCCACAGCTGTTTTTCCACGGCGCTTTCGCCCGGGTGGCCGTGGATGCCGTGATAGCGGGTGAGCACGCGTTTGACGTTGCCGTCGAGGATCGCGAAACGCAGGCCGTGTGCCTGGGCCAGGATCGCACCAGCAGTGGAACGGCCGATACCGGGCAGCGCGCGCAATGCTTCGAAGTCGCACGGCAGCTTGCCACCATGTTGCCCGACGCAGATCTGCGCGGCGCGATGCAGGAAGCGCGCGCGGCGGTAGTAGCCGAGTCCGGACCACAGCGCCAGCAC
>DHXA01000080.1:2934-3295 GCA_002413455.1 Rhodanobacter sp. UBA5168
GAAGCGCTCGAAGTAGCCGATGACGGTGACGACCTGGGTCTGCTGCAACATCACCTCGGACAGCCACACTCGGTAAGCGTCGCGTGGGCGCTGCCACGGCAGATCCTTGCGGCCGTGCTGGTCGTACCAGTGCAGCAGTCGGATGGCCAACGGTGCGTTCACGGAACCTCCGAGGCGATGGATTTTAACCAGATGCCGCACATCAGCCGTTCACCCCCGGATTTGATCCAGTAGTGAGCGGTGACTTGATGGCACGCAGTTGTCCGAGGATGGACCGTCACTTTTGTTTGGACGGCTGTTTGCCGGCGGCGGGGTTCACCGGTGCTGCGGCCGCGGTGCTGGCGGCTGCAGGCAGGTCGTC
>DHXA01000080.1:3523-4124 GCA_002413455.1 Rhodanobacter sp. UBA5168
TCCGCATGGCCGCTGATGGGCGGCACGGTCAGCTGCGGTGCCTGCTCGTCGCCGAGCTGGTTCCACCAATGGGCCAGGGCAAGCGGCGGCAGACGCAAGTCGGCATGGTTGCCGGGGCCGTCGAGCTTCAGTGCCAGCAGCAGAGGATCGCCCTGATTGGCCGGGGTCAGCGTCAGCGAGATGTCGTATTCGCCGGCGTTGGCCTGATCGAGCTTGCCGGCAAGGCTGGCGGCGGCATCGGCGGCGCCATGCCAGTGCGCGCTGCCGGCGAGTGCAAGCGTCATCACGTTACCTTGCGACAGATGCAGGGCGACGTTGTCCAGCTGCAACGTATTGCCCTCGATGCGCGGCGTGGCAGACAGCCGTACCTGCAGTGGCGTGCCAGCCGCCGTGGTGGCAGACAGATTCAGCGGAAATGGCTGGCCCGAGATCAGGCTGCCGGCTTCGAGCGAGACGTTGTCGAGCAACACTTCGTTGCCGCGCACCACGCTGCCGCGACTGATGCTGACGCCGGTGTCGATGCGCGGGATGTTTGGCGGCGTGCCGGCAGGTTGCGCGGGCAAGCCGCTCAGCCATTCCTGCAATGCATCCAGGTCTACCC
>DHXA01000080.1:4233-5041 GCA_002413455.1 Rhodanobacter sp. UBA5168
GCAGCCAGCAGGATAGGCACGTTGGCGCCTTCCGCATTGAGCGTGATGCCATTCAGATCCAGCGCTGGCCGCGGGAACAATGTCGGGCTGGCCGGACTTGCAAGGTTCAGTTCCAGCCCGGCCGCACGCGCCTGGGTCTGCAGCATCCGGGTGAAGCGCTCGGGCTGCAGCAGCAGATAGACGGCTATCACCGTGGCCAGCACGACGGCCAACGCGAAGCCACCAAGTATCAGCAGGACCAGCCGCAGTCGGCGCGACATAGGCTCAGCCTCGCCGTCTCGATTCAGTCATGACCATGCCCATCGCCACCGAGGCTGGCGGGCAACAGCCCATCGACAAATGCCTCGGCCTCGAACACGCGCAGGTCGGTGGCGGTCTCGCCCAGCCCAACGTAGCGGATGGGCAGGCCGAATTCGCGCGCCAAGGCAAACACCACGCCGCCTTTGGCAGTGCCATCGAGCTTGGTCACCACCAAGCCAGTGACGCCGACGATCTGGAGGAACTGGCGCACCTGGTTGACCGCGTTCTGGCCGGTGGTGCCGTCGAGCACCATCAGCACTTCGTGCGGCGCGTAGGTATCGATCTTTTTCAGCACGCGGGCGATCTTGCCCAGCTCGTCCATCAGGCCGCCCTGGGTATGCAGGCGGCCGGCGGTGTCGGCGATCAGCACGTCGATGCCGCGCGAGCGCGCGGCTTGCAGTGCATCGAAGATCACGCTGGCGGCGTCGGCATCCTGACCCTGCGAGATCACCGGCACCTGGTTGCGTTCGCCCCAGGTTTTCAGTTGCTCGACAGCGGCGGCACGGAA
>DHXA01000212.1 GCA_002413455.1 Rhodanobacter sp. UBA5168
TCGAACACGCCGCGGTATTCCTGGAACGTGGTCGAACCGATGCAGCGCAGCTCGCCCGATGCCAGCATCGGTTTGATCAGGTTCGACGCGTCCATGGTGCCGCCCGACGCCGAGCCGGCGCCGATGATGGTGTGGATCTCATCGATGAACAGGATCGCGCCCGGCTGTTTCTTCAGCTGCGCGATGACGCCCTTCAGGCGTTTCTCGAAATCGCCGCGGTACTTGGTGCCAGCCACCAGCGCGCCGAGATCCAGCGACCAGATCGTGGCGCTTTCCAGCACCTCGGGCACTTCGCCGTCGACAATGCGCTTGGCCAGACCCTCGGCCAGCGCGGTCTTGCCGACACCGGCTTCACCCACATAGAGCGGGTTGTTCTTGCGGCGGCGGCACAACACCTGGATCGTGCGTTCGATCTCGTCGGTGCGGCCGATCAGTGGATCGATCTTCCCTTCCAGCGCGAGCTCGTTGAGATTGCTGGCGAACTCGTGCAGCGGATTGCCTTTCGGTTCGCCGCCCTCCTCGCCCTCGCGCTCGGCACCGGAGACGCCCGCCGCCGGCTCGTCGCCGATCTTGGCGATGCCGTGCGAAATGTAGTTGACCACGTCGAGCCGGGTGATTTCCTGCTGATGCATGAAATACACCGCATGCGAATCCTTCTCGCCGAAAATCGCCACCAGCACGTTCGCGCCGGTGACTTCCTTTCGACCCGAGGACTGCACGTGGTACACGGCACGCTGCAGCACCCGCTGGAAGCCCAGCGTGGGTTGCGTGTCGCGCTCGTCACCATGCGGCAATACGGGCACGGTTTCGCTGATGATGCGCGCCAGTTCCGCCGACAGTCGCGGCAGATCCGCACCGCAGGCGCGCAAGGCTCCCAGGGCCGACTGGTTTTCGGTCAGCGCCAGCAGCAGGTGCTCCACGGTCATGAACTCATGGCGCTGTTCGCGGGCCTGCTTGTAGCAATGGCCGATGGTGACTTCCAGATCCTTGCTGAACATTCGGATCGTCTCCGCTTGCAATGTTGAGCGGCCTTCAGCGCCGCGATGAGCACAAAATGGGGGCGTTCAGAGCTTTTCCATAGTGCACAACAATGGGTGCTGATGGGAACGTGAATATTCGTTGACGTGGGTTACCTTGGTTTCGGCCACCTCTCTCGTGAAAACGCCGCACACGCCCCGTCCGCGGGTATGTACGTGCAACATCACCTGCACCGCCTGCTCCTGATCCAGGTTGAAGAAGTTGCGCAACACCTCGACCACGAAATCCATCGGGGTGAAGTCGTCGTTCAACAGCAGCACCTGAAACAGTGGTGGTCGCGCCACCTCCGGTTTGGCGGTTTCCAGCGCCAGGCCGCGGCCGCTGTCGTGCTCGTGTTCGGGTTCGTGGGCCATGGTTTCTTGGGGTGTGATCTCTGATAAGAAGTATACGCCGCGGCGGATGCCGCCCCGCGGCGGTGCACCAGCAGAGGTAATGGCACAATGTCCCCTTTTCCAGTCCCCGCCTCCTCATGGCCGATTCCACCCACACCGCCGAGATCTGGCGCCCGCGCGTCACCGTCGCCTGCGTGGTGGCGGACGGCGAACGCTACCTGATGGTGGAGGAAGAGGTGAACGGGCGGCTCGCCTATAACCAGCCGGCCGGGCATCTGGACGACGGCGAAAGCCTGGTCGATGCCGCGCTGCGCGAAACCCTGGAGGAAACCGGCTGGACAGTGCAGCTGCAACACCTGATTGGCGTGCACCAGTGGCGCAGCACCGAGCATGGCGACGCGGTGGTGCGCTTCAGCTTTGCCGCCCGTGCGATCAGCCATGACCCGGATCGCCTGCTGGATACGGGCATCCGCCGCGCACTGTGGATGTCACGTGCCGAGATCGCCAGCCTCGGCGAGCGCCTGCGCAGCCCGATGGTGTTGCTGAGCATCCATGCCTGGCTGGCTGGCCGGCGGCTGCCGCTGGATACGCTGAGCTACCTGCCTGAAGGTAAATTGGCGTGAAGGTGATGCTGGGCATTTCCGGCGGCGTCGATTCCTCGGTCGCGGCGCTGCTATTGCAACAGGCTGGCCATCAAGTGGAAGGCCTGTTCATGCAAAATTGGGAAGAGCGGGAGGACGACCGCTCCGGCCCCTGCACCGCCGATGCCGACCGCAAAGACGCCGTGGCGGTGTGTGGCCGGCTCGGCATCCCGTTCCATGCGCGCAACTTCGCTGCCGAATACTGGGAGGGCGTGTTCGAGCACTTCCTGGCCGAATACCGCGCCGGGCGCACGCCGAACCCCGATGTGCTGTGCAATCGCGAGATCAAGTTCAAGACCTTCCTAGATGAGGCCCGCGCGCTGGGCGCCGACAAGATTGCCACCGGCCACTACGCCCGCGTCGACTTCCACGAAGACCGTTATCGCCTCTTGCGCGCAATGGATGCGGCCAAGGACCAGACCTATTTCCTTCACGCCCTGGGTCAGCGGCAGCTCGCTGCCACACTGTTTCCACTGGGCGGCATCGAGAAGTCGCGGGTGCGCGAACTCGCGCGCGAGGCTGCACTTCCGACCCATGCCAAAAAGGACTCCACCGGCATCTGCTTCATCGGTGAACGCGATTTCCGCGGCTTCCTGTCCCAATACATCCCGGCCCACCCCGGCGAGATGCGCACGCCTGACGGCGAACTGATCGGCGACCATCAGGGCGCGATGTACTACACCCTCGGCCAACGCAACGGGCTGGGTATCGGCGGCCGCCACGGCGCCAGTGGCGAGGCCTGGTACGTGGTCGGCAAGGATGTGGCGGCAAACATCCTGTATGTCGCCCAGGGTGGCGAGAACCACTGGCTGTATTCGCAGCGGTTGCACACCGAAACGCCGAACTGGGTTGCCGGCACAGCACCAGCGGAACATTTTCGCTGTACCGCACGCACCCGCTATCGTCAGTCCGACCAGGCCTGCGTGGTCAGCGTGGGCGACGACGGTCTTGAGGTACGCTTCGATGAGCCGCAGCGCGCCGTCACGCCCGGGCAGTCGTTGGTCCTCTACGCTGGCGAAGTCTGCCTCGGCGGCGCGGTGATCGCCGCCACCGATGCACCTTACGGCGGCCTCCGGCCGGCGCCCACACCATCCCCCACGTCCACCGCAAGAGAACCGCAAACTCGTGTTTGAAACTTTTTCCATGAATGAAGAGCGCGTGCTCGCCCTCGCCGGCCTGTTCCAGGCCTGTGCACTGGCACAGCAGCTGGCCAACGAGGGGCGCTGCGACGAAGGCGCGATGGAGGCCAGCGTGGCCAGCGTGTTCCGCATCGACGCACCCTCGGTGGTCGGTGTGTACGGCAATGTTTCCAGCATGCGAATCGGCCTGCGCAGCCTGATCGCGCAACTGGATGAAAGCGACCGCGACATGTCGGTGACGCGCATGGTGGTGACCGTGATGCGGCTGGAACGCAGTCTGTCGGCGCGATCGGACCTGCTTGAGAAACTGCAGCAAGGCATCATTGCCGCACAGCGGCAGGTCGAGCATTTCGGGCAGGGCTCCAGCCAGGTCAGCAGCCGATTGGCCGAGCTTTATGCGTCCACACTGTCGATCCTCAAGCCGCGCGTGATGGTCAGCGGCAATCCGCAGCAACTGCAGTTGCCAGCCGTGGTTGAAAAGGTGCGTGCCAATCTGCTCGCCGCCGTGCGTTCGGCGGTGCTGTGGCGACAAGTCGGCGGGCGTCAATGGCAACTGCTGCTGTACCGCCGACAGTGCAGCATGCTGGCGCGAGGCCTGCTTACCGGGGCGACACTGGACAATCGCTGACGGCGGTTTCAGCGGCAAAAAAGCAAACGGCGGGCATATGCCCGCCGTTTTTCCGTCCCTGGGTGGAACTCCCTTGCGATAACCTGATAGCCCCGGGTCTACATAACTGGAGTGTGCCTCGGGTATGTGACAGTTTTAGAACGCCACCTGGCCGAAAACACCTATTTCGTCGGTCTTCACGTTCTGCACATGGGGCGGAACCGGAGTGGCCACCGACTTGTCGCCCTTTTCATGCTTGTAGACCACGGCCAGTTGGAAGCCCTTGGTTAC
>DHXA01000128.1 GCA_002413455.1 Rhodanobacter sp. UBA5168
GCCAACGGCGCGCAGATCATCGATATCAACATGGGCTGCCCGGCCAAGAAGGTGTGCAACGTGTGGTCCGGCTCCGCGCTGCTGCAGGACGAGCCCTTGGTGGCACGCATCGTCAAGGCGGTGGTCGACGCGGTGGAGGTGCCGGTGACGCTGAAGATCCGCACCGGCTGGGATCGACAGAACCGCAACGCACTGAACATCGCGCGCATCGCCGAGGATGGCGGCATCGCCGCGCTGGCGGTGCACGGCCGCACCCGCGCCGACAAGTACGAGGGCGACGCCGAATACGACACCATCACCGCGGTGAAAGCCGCCGTGCGCATTCCGGTGCTGGCCAACGGCGACGTCAATACGCCGCAGCAGGCGCGCCACGTGCTCGACGTCACCGGCGCCGACGCGCTGATGATCGGCCGCGGCGCGCAGGGGCGGCCGTGGATCTTCCGCGAGATCGCGCACTACCTGGCCACCGGCGAACTGCTGCCCGAGCCTGAGCCGGCCGAGGTCGCCGCGATCCTGCTAAGCCATCTCGAGCAGCTCTACGCGTTCTACGGCGAACAGGCCGGCGTGCGCATCGCGCGCAAGCATCTCGGCTGGTACGCCAAGGATCGCCCGGAGAACGCGGCGTTCCGGCAGGTGGTCAACCGCGCCGAATCGGCCAGCGAGCAGCTGCGCTTGACCCGCGACTACTTCGCCGCGCTCGCGGCCGGCGAGCGTCTGGCCGCTTGATCGCCCCTGTGGGAGCGGCTTCAGCCGCGATCGCCTTGTGCTGACCGGGCTCCAGAGCATCGCGACTGAAGTCGCTCCCACAGAAGAATGTCTTCGTTTGACTTTGGACGTCCATACGTCTAATTTAGAAACGCTGATGGTAGTCATCCCGATGCATATTGGGTGATGACCTCAAGGGAAGCCGGTGCGAATCCGGCGCTGCCCCGCAGCGGTATGTGGAAACGACCTCCGTCACAGGCACTGGACCCGACACGTCCGGGAAGCGACGGACAGTAGGCCGCGCAATACGTCCACGAGCCCGAATACCTGCCTCAGCCTGAAGCGCACGAATGCGCTTCTGCCCGACCTGGCGTTTCCGCGGGGGAACACCGGAGCCCGTGCGCTGCCGCCCTTCGTGGCCGTGGCGATGGCTTCGCGTCTCCCCGCGTCGACACCGGTTCGCCCGCGGGGGCGAAGGTCAACGGCGCGGCAGTCATGTCGTCCACCCTTCGTTCCTCTTTGCCCATCATTGCAAGAGGAATTTCCATGTCACTCGTTACTTTCTCAGGCTTTCCACGCATCGGCCTAAAGCGCGAACTCAAGCGCGCGCTCGAATCCCACTGGCGCGGCGCCATCAGCGCCGAAACCCTGCTCGACACCGCCCGCCTGCTGCGCGCACGGCACTGGCGGCTGGCGGTCGATGCCGGCGCCGATGTCGTGCCCTGCAACGACTTCAGCCTGTACGACCAGGTGCTGGACACCGCCGTGCTGTTCGACGCCATTCCGTCGCGCTATCGACCGGTGTTTTCCGGCAGTGCGCTGGACGGCTATTTCGCGATGGCACGCGGCCACAAGCGCGACGGCCACGACCTGCATGCGCTGGAGATGACCAAGTGGTTCGACACCAACTATCACTACCTGGTGCCGGAACTGGAGGCCGGCCAGCGCTTCGCGCTTGCCGGCGACAAGCCGCTGGCCGAATTCATCGAGGCGCGTGAACTCGGCCACCGGGCACGCCCGGTGCTGCTGGGGCCGGTGTCGTTCCTGCTGTTGTCCAAGACGGTGGATGGCAGTGACCGCCTCGCCCTGCTCGACGCTTTGTTGCCGCCTTATGTCGAGCTGCTGGGACAACTGGCCGATGCCGGTGCCGACTGGGTGCAACTGGACGAGCCCTGTCTGGTGCTGGACCTGGACAATGACGACCGCGCCGCGTACCGCCGCGCCTATGCGGCGCTTGCTGCGGCGCGCACGCCGCGCCTGCTGCTGGCCAGCTATTTCGGCGCGCTGGGCGACAACCTGGCGCTGGCCGTCTCGCTGCCGGTGGACGGGCTGCATGTCGACCTGGTGCGCGCATCGGAACAGCTCGACGCCGTGCTGGATGCGCTGCCGGCCAGCTTCATCCTGAGTGCCGGCGTGGTCGACGGCCGCAACATCTGGCGCAGCCGCCCCGAACGCGTGCTGCTGCTGCTGCGCAAGGCACAGGCACGCCTCGGCGACGAGCGCCTGTGGCTGGCGCCGTCATGCTCCCTGCAGCACGTGCCGATCGATCTCGAGGCGGAAACCGCACTCGATCCGAGGCGCCGCGCGCCGATGGCGTTCGCGCGGCAGAAGCTGGAGGAACTGCGCGTCTACGCCGATGCCCTCGCCGATCTGCCTGAGGCCCACGCCGCGCTCGCCGCGCAACAGGCCCTGCTGGACACGCAGGCGCACGCGCCCGGCGTGGTCAATGCCGGAGTGCGCAACCGCCTGCGCACACTCAGCCCGCAGGCCACGCTGCGCCGGTCCGCCTACCCGACGCGCCGGGCGACCCAGTCCGAAACGCTGGTGTTGCCGCCGCTGCCCACCACCACCATCGGTTCCTTCCCGCAGACCGACGCACTGCGCCGCGCGCGTGCCGACCACCGCGCCGGCAGGCTCGGCGACGATGCCTACGACAGCCTGCTGAAGGCAGAGGTCGAACGCGTCGTGCGTTTCCAGGAGCACGTCGGCCTGGATGTGCTGGTGCATGGTGAGCCCGAGCGCAACGACATGGTCGAGTACTTCGGCGAGCAGCTGGACGGCTATCTGTTTACCAAACTGGGCTGGGTACAGAGCTACGGCTCGCGCTGCGTCAAGCCGCCGGTGATCTACGGCGACATCGCCCGTCCCGCACCGATGACCGTGCGCTGGTCGGGGTACGCGCAATCGCTCACCGACAAGCCGATGAAGGGCATGCTGACCGGGCCGGTGACGATGCTGCAGTGGTCGTTCGTGCGCGACGACCTGCCCCGCGAAACCGTCTGCCGGCAGATCGCGCTGGCCCTGCGCGATGAAGTGCATGACCTGGAAGCCGCGGGCATCGGCGTGATCCAGATCGACGAACCGGCGCTGCGCGAGGGCCTGCCACTGCGCCGCGCCGACTGGCTGGCCTATCTCGCCTGGGCGGTGGAATGCTTCCGCATCGCCGCCGGCGGCGTGCGCGACGCCACGCAGATCCACACCCACATGTGCTACTCGGAGTTCAACGACATCATCGAGGCGGTGGCGGCGATGGACGCCGACGTGATCTCGATCGAAACCAGCCGCTCGCGGATGGAACTGCTCGACACCTTCGTGCGCTTCCGCTATCCCAACGGCATCGGTCCGGGTGTGTATGACATCCACTCCCCGCGTGTACCCGACGCGGCGGAAATGCTCGACCTGCTGCACAAGGCACTCGACGTGCTGCAGCCGGAACAGCTGTGGATCAATCCCGACTGCGGCCTGAAGACCCGCGGCTGGCCCGAGGTGGAGCTGGCGCTGGGCCACATGGTAGCTAGCGCGCGCCAGCTGCGCCGTGAACTTCAGCTGCCGGCGTAATCAGAGGCGCCCCTTCTGCAGCGATAGCGGGAGGGGCGCACCGGCAACCCCGGCCGGCCGCACGCGTGCCAGCCGGCACAACGAAACTGAACAGCCGTCCAAACGGCTGAACATGCGCCGAACCGGGTGGACACCCGAAACACTCCGGGCTGCAAAATCGGACCCGGCCATGTATCATGCCCGACTTCATTTATCTTTCTATCCGTACGAAGGGATATATACCGCGATGTCCAAC
>DHXA01000247.1:0-637 GCA_002413455.1 Rhodanobacter sp. UBA5168
CTGCCGCGCAGCCGTCCGCTGCGTACCGATTACGCGGGCCTCAACGAACAGCTGGCACGGATGGGCGTGGACAAACCCGCGCCGTTCCACGTCGCCGAAGCAGTGGTGCACCTGCGCACCAGCAAGCTGCCCGATCCGTCGGTGATCGGCAACGCGGGCAGCTTCTTCAAGAACCCGATCGTCGAGGCCGCGCTGGCCGATGCGCTCAAGCGCGAACTTCCCGGACTGGCTGTGTGGCCGCAGCCGGACGGCCGTTGCAAAATTTCCGCCGCCTGGATGATCGAGACCGCAGGCCTCAAGGGCATCCGCGAAGGCGATGCCGGCATTTCCAATCGGCATGCGCTGGTGCTGGTCAATCATGGGAAGGCGACGGGACCGCAACTGTGGGCGCTGGCACAGCGGGTGATGCTCGGTGTGCGCGAGCAGTTCGGCGTCACGCTGGAACCGGAGCCAGTGGTGATCGGCGCGCGCTGAGCTTTCCTGTGAGAGCGGCTTTAGCCGCGACAGCTCTTGCTCATTTCGTTGATTGAGTACAGAGCTTTCGTGCTCCCGCGGAGTCTCTTACGAGTAAGCAGCACGCCAGTGGCGTCTGTCGACTGAGCGGCGGCGTAGCCGTCCGCCTTGTGGCCTGCGTGCG
>DHXA01000247.1:873-2704 GCA_002413455.1 Rhodanobacter sp. UBA5168
AGCGGCGGCGTAGCCGTCCGCCTTGTGGCCTGCGTGCGAAGAACGAACCGCTGACGACAAACGCCACGTTGGGAAAAACCACGCGCACCGCCAGGCATGAAGATGCGGGATGCACCAACGCGCGCAACACACGACGAACGACCAAGCGCGCGAAAGACGACAACGCAGGCCAGCCCGTGACGACACAATGCACGCAGCCCATGCGAAGCCAGAATGCGAAACGCGTGGGAAGCAACTGCGAAGGAGGGATGCTCTGACGTCTAACGCTGGAGTTAAGCGGCGGCGAAGCCGTCCGCCTTGAACGAGTAAAAAGAGACTTCCTCCCCTTTCGGCCTCGAGGGCCATGATGGTGTTGCGAAACATCCGTCAGCAGAAGAGGAAGTCTCCATGAGCACTATAACCATTGGCGTGGACTTGGCGAAGAACCTGTTTTCGGTGTGTGAGATGGATTCGGCAGGCCACGTGCTGGGCCGGCGGGATCTGGGACGCGAGGCGTTTGCGCGGTGGCTGGCCCAGCGGCCGGCCGGCACGGTGGTGGCGATGGAAGCGTGCAGCGGCGCGCACCATTGGGCGCGGCGCTGCCTGGAGTACGGACTGCAGCCGCGGTTGATGGCGGCGCAGTTCGTCACCCCGTTCCGCAAGAGCCGCACGAGCAAGAACGACCGCAACGATGCCGAGGCCATTGCCACGGCGGCGCGCCAAGGCAACATGCGCTTCGTGCCGGTCAAGGATGTCGACCAGCAGGCGCGGCTTGCCTGGCATCGGGTGCGCGAGGGCTACAAGACCGAGTCGCTGGCCATCGGCAATCGCCTGCGCGGTCTTCTGGCCGAGTTCGGGATCGTGGTGGCCAAGGGCGACGTGGCGTTGCATCGAGTACTGGCAGCGCTGGATCAGCATGCCGCGCTGCCGGGTGAGTTCAAGGAGTTGCTGCGTGACCTCAGCGCCCACTGGGCGCAGGTGCGCGCGGCCATCGACGCGTGCGGTGCACGCATCGACGCCCACGCGCGACAGGACGCGCGGTGCGTGCGGATCGGCGCGATCGTCGGCGTCGGGCCGATCACAGTCGATGCGATGGTCGCCAGCATCGGCAACGCACGGGAGTTCAGGAATGGTCGACAACTGGCCGCATGGCTGGGTGTGGTGCCGACACAACACTCCAGCGGTGGACACACGCGGCTTGGCACGATCAGCTGTCGTGGCGATGCGTACCTGCGCACGTTGCTGATCCAGGGCGCGCGCAGCAGTCAGCAGCGGGCCAAATCGGTCAGCGTGGAAAAGTCCACGCCTGAGCAGATCTGGATACGACAGCTGGATGGCCGGATGCCGTTCGGCAAGGTGCTGGTGGCGATTGCCAACAAGCACGCACGGCAACTGTGGGCGATGCTCGCGCATGATCTTGACTACGATCCGTACGCCTGCGTGAAGCACCCGATGGCGCAGCGTTTCGCCGACCAGCACACCCTCACGGCGATGGCATGAATCTGCACCTGAAAACAAGTTCCACGTCAGCGCGAAGCGGTAGCAACGGGTCAGACCCACCCGGAGAGAACCTGACTAACATTCTGGACGTCCCAACGTGCTTCGGCTGATCCCCGAACACCGACGACACCGATGAACGAACGAGGTCTCCGGGCGCGGTTTATACCCTGGTCCGAGCCGGCAACAATGGCTCAACAAGACCGTTTACGGAAATGCAGTCTGACAACGTTCAACACCGCGCAGCACTGACACGCACGACGCAGCAAACAGGACAACACGATGACCAGCGAACGCCTGAAAGCTCAAGGCAAGAACATCAATCGGGCGGTATTGACGGGAAGTCTCTTACGGA
>DHXA01000203.1:0-193 GCA_002413455.1 Rhodanobacter sp. UBA5168
CGCTTAACTCCAGCGTTAGGCGTTTCACTCGCGTCACGTAGCCAATTGAACGGCAATACGTTTGGCCACTTGAAACTGGGGGCGTATCCCAGGCAACCGGCTGCTGGTGGAACGATCAAGATGCTTGAATTCAGACTCCCCACGCTAGACGAACAATCCGAATTCGACGCTGGCCGTAGCCGACTACAACAAC
>DHXA01000203.1:401-678 GCA_002413455.1 Rhodanobacter sp. UBA5168
GTCGCCAGCGTCAGATGTGTATAAGAGACAGGGCCGTAGCCGACTACAACAACCGCAGCAGTTCCTTCATCAACGGCAGTCGGCGCACACGTACGGCGCTGGCACGGAATACCGCGTTGGCCAAAGCGGGGGCAGCCGTCGGCATCGCGAGGAAGCTGGCGCCGGCTGGTGCGCGGTCGCCGGGTACGATGATGACTTCGACGTCGTGTGGCAGTTGCGCCATGCTGGCCAGTGGATAGTCCTTGTAGCCGTGCTGCTGGACCTGGCCGTCCTTGAA
>DHXA01000203.1:965-4359 GCA_002413455.1 Rhodanobacter sp. UBA5168
GCGCAGACGACGCGCTGGATGATCAGCTTCTCGCCCTGCATCGCGGCCTCGATCGCGTGCGCCACATAGGCGCCGTCGACGTGCCAGCAGGCGATGCCCAGTCCGTTGACGGTGCGCAACCAGTTCTTCCATTCGATCCGGTCGGCAACCAGTTTCAGCACGTTGACCAACCGGCCGGTATCGATCGTGCCGCCGCTGCTCAGCGGCAACTCGCGCGGGTCGCCGAGTACGCGCAGATGGGTGACCAGCGGGTCCTCCTTCATGCTGTGCGCGATCTCGTCGATGAAGCTTTCCACCGCGAACGCATTGCTCAGGTGCGGCATGCCGCGGGCGGGGCCGCGCGGCATGGCCGAATCCAGCGCGTACCAGTCGCTGCGATAGTTGGGCACCAGCGCGGCGGGCAACTGGTCGGCCTGCAGTTCGGACGTCCACAGGCGGCTGTCGGGCACGTTGCGATGTGCCAGTGCGGAGGCACTGGCCATGCGCTGCGTCCAGCCGAGCAGCTGGCGTTTGCGGTCGATGATCACGCTTAGTCGATGCACGCTGCCGGAGCGGTAGTAGTCGTGGCCGAGATCCTGCTCGCGCGTCCACAGCAGGCGTACCGGCTTGTCGACGGCCTGGGCCAGCATCACGGCCTCGGCCACGTAATCGTGATCGAGCCGGCGGCCGTAACCACCGCCGACGCGGGGCACCTTGATGTCGATCTGGGCGGGGGTGAGGCCGGTCAGGCGCTGCACCACGGCCCAGGCTTTTTGCGGAGCCTGGGTCGGCACGACGAGGCTGGCGTGATCCTTGTCCAGCCGCACCAGGCAATTCATCGGTTCGGCAGTGGCGTGAGCCAGCCACGGCTGGAAGTAGGTGGCGTCCAGCCGGCGCGCGGCCTTCTTGCCGGCGGTGTCGACGTCGCCGTCGTTGCGCACGCGGCTAGTTGGATCGGTCTTGCCGGCGAGCAGGGTGCCGGCCTGCTGCTCCAGTGCGTAGCTGCTCTCGCTGCCGCTGGCACCGGGTTTCCATTCGAGCTTGAGTTTCTGGCGGCCCTGCAGTGCCGACCAGGTGTCCTCGGCGAGTACGGCCACGGCCGGCGCGATCACCGTATTGCCCCACGCCTGGCCAGGTTCGGGTGTGAGCTGCAGCACCTTCACCACGCCCTTGACCGCGAGCGTGGCCGTGCTGTCGATATGCGCCAGCGTGCCGTCCGCCCATGGGCAATGCACCAGCACGGCGACCAGTGCATCCGCGTAGTGCTCGTCGATGGCGTAACGGGTGAGTCCGGTCACGATGCCGTGTGCGTCGACATCGCCCACCGGTTTGCCGATCAGGTGATAGTCCGCGGGATTCTTCAGCGGCGGCAGGGTGGTGGGCAGGGCGATCTTGCCGGCGTCCGCCGCCAGATCGCCATAGCTGAAGCGGCGGCCATCCCGTGCGATCACCATGCCGGCATCGCAACGCAGCTGATCGCCCGGCACGCCGAGCCGTCGTGCCGCTGCCTGCAGCAGCAGCCAGCGCGCTACCGCGCCGACCTGGCGCAGATCGTTCCAGGCGGCGGGAATCGACCCGCCGACGCCGCCGATCTGGCGCCCGTAGGTCCAGCGCGGCTGGCCATTGTCGCTGGTCACGCCGAGGCCGAGCGGCACCACGCTGACGCGCGTCCAGTCGGCGTCGAGTTCGTCGGCGATGATCCTCGGCAGCGCCGTGGCCACGCCGGTGCCGGTGTCCGGGTCACGCGCGCCGATCAGCACGTTGCCCTCGGCATCGATGCGCACGTACGCGCCGAGGTCGTGGAAGTTGTCGCCGAGCAAGGCCAGCGGAAGCGGCGCATCGGCCGCGTCGGCCAGGCGGATGCCAACTACCAGTGCGCCGGCGGTGCCGGCCATGACCTGCAGGAAGCGACGGCGCGACAGCCGGAGGCTGTTGTCAGACGTGACGAGATCGTTGCTCATGCCTTGCCCGCCTTGCCCGCCTTGCCGGCGGCCACGCGCTTGATCGCGCGGCGCACGCGGGTCTGGCAGCCGCAGCGGCACAGATTGGGCAGCCGGTCGATATCGTCGTCGCCGGGATGCGGCTTGCGCCGGAGCAGTTCGACCGCGGCAATCAGCCAGCCCGGTGTGCAGTAGCCGCAGCCGACGGCGTCCTCGTCGATGAAGGCCTGCTGCACCGGATGCAGCGTGCCGTCGTTGCCGGCCAGACCTTCCACTGTGACGACCTGCGCGCCAGCCAGCTTGGCGAGCGGCTGGGTGATCGCGGAAACGGCCTTGCCATCGAGCAGCACCAGATCGGCGCCATTGTCGCCGTGCTCGCCGCCGTACTTGGTGCCGGTCAGCCGCAGCACGTCGCGCAGATACCACAGCAGCGGCATTTGCGGATCACCCGTGTGGCGGTAGTGCTCGCCATTGATCTGCAGGTCGATGCCATCGCGTATCTTCTCCGGCACGATGCTGCTGTCCGGGGCGGTCGGCAGGGCCTGGGCTTGCACGGGCGCCATCCATCATCTCCTCAAGTTCTGTCCGCACATTGTGGCATTGCTGCCGCTGGCTTAGGGACGTGCGCGACTGAACAGGCGGCGCCAGATCACGTATGCCGGCACGCCGGCGACCATGATCAAGCTGACGATGCCGGCATTCCAGGGGTTGTCGCGCGCCGTCATTGCCACCACCCAAGCCACGATGCCAACGAACAGCAATGGCAGCCATGGATAGCCCGGCACGCGGAAACTCGCCGTGTTTCCGTCGTGGCGCCGATACCAGAACAGGGTGGCGACGCCGACCGCGCAGGCCAGCCAGTCGCCGAACGTCGCGTAATCCAGCAATTGGCCGTAGCTGACCGAGAGCGATAGCGCGATCGCCCAACTGCTCAGCAACAGCAGTGCGATGTTTGGTGTGCGATAACGCGGATGCAGCCGCGCCACCGCACGGAAAAACAGCCCATCCTCGCCCATCACCTGCAACACGCGTGCGCCGGCCACCAGGGTGATGTTGCAGAAACCGAGCGCCGAAATCGCCACGCCCAGCGCGATCAGCTTGGCGCCGACCGGGCCGAACACCTGTTGCATCACGTCCGCCGCCGGTGCGTGGCTGGCGGCCAGGCCGGCATGGCCGAGCACGGCCAGGTAGGCCACATTGACCAGCACATAGGCACCGATCACCAGCAGCATGCCGAGCAGCAAGGCACGCGGCAGCGTGCGCTGCGGGTCGCGCACCTCGCCGGCCAGATTGTTGAGATAGGTGAAGCCCGAATAGGCGAACAGCACCGGCAACGCCGCGCCGATGAAGCCGACGCCGCGGCGCGCCGGGTCTGCGGCCAGCACCTGGGTGTGTCCGGCACCGGCCAGAAACAGGCCGCATACCACCAGCGCCGCCACCGCGATCAACTTGAGCAGGGCGAACAGGTTCTGGAT
>DHXA01000045.1:0-363 GCA_002413455.1 Rhodanobacter sp. UBA5168
CGTGGCGTACTGCTTCGGCGTCAGTCCAGTGACGGCCTTGAACACGCGGTGGAAATGGAACGGGCTCAGGCCGCTGGGTTTCGTCAATTGCTCGAGCGTGGGTGGTGTCTCCGCGCTCTCGATCAACCGGCAGGCTTCGGTGACCATGGCGGCGTGCTGCTCCGGCAACGACAGTTGATCCGGCTTGCAGCGCTTGCAGGGACGAAAGCCGGCACACTCCGCGGCGGCGGCAGTATCGTGGAACGCCACGTTTTCGGGCCGGGCCGGGCGGGCGCCGCAGGAAGGACGGCAGTACACGCCGGTGGTCCTGACCGAGTAGAAGAATGTGCCGTCGGCGTGTGCATCGCGCGCCTGAACCGCGGC
>DHXA01000045.1:511-8391 GCA_002413455.1 Rhodanobacter sp. UBA5168
TCTCCGATAGATTATCGCGTGCTGCCCAATCTACGGATCGGTGGTAGCCTGCGACACCCCGGGTCTTGCGCTCGAATTCGTCACCATTGCAGCATGAGCTTGCCGATATGCGCGCTGCTTTCCATCAGTGCGTGTGCGCGGGCGGCTTCGGCAGCGGGATACACCTGATGGATGATCGGCCGAATCGTGCCGGCCTCGAGCAGCGGCCAGACTTTTTCATGCAGCTGAACGGCAATCGTGCCCTTGAAAGCGACCTCGCGGCCACGCAACGTGGAGCCGGTGAGGGTGAGCCGACGCCGCATGATCATGGCCGCGTCGATGCCAGCCTTGCTGCCGCCCAGCGTGGCGATGAACACCAGCCGGCCGCCTTCGGCCAGTGCGTCGAGTTCGCGCGGAATGTAATCGCCAGCGACCATGTCGAGGATCACGTCCACGCCGCGATCGTCGGTGGCCTGCTTTACTACCGCTACAAAATCCTCGTCGCGGTAGTTGATCGCGCGTTCCGCGCCCAGCCGCACGCACGCGGCGCACTTCTCCACGCTGCCGGCAGTGGCGAATACGCGATGGCCGAACGCATGCGCCAGCTGGATCGCGGTGACGCCGATGCCGCTGGAACCACCCTGCACCAGCAGGGTTTCGTGCGCGCCGCCTTCGCCACGGCCAAGCTGGCCGCGATCGAACACGTTGCTCCATACGGTGAAATAATTCTCCGGCAGCGCCGCCGCTTCGATCAGCGATAGTCCGCCTGGCACCGGCAGGCACTGCGCCAGCGGTGCCATCGCGTATTCGGCGTAGCCGCCGCCGGCGAGCAGGGCGCACACGGCATCGCCACGCTTGAAGCCGAACGGGTTGTCGCCGCCGAAATCGCCATCTACCAGTTCGCCGGCCACTTCCAGGCCGGGCAGGTCGGACGCACCCGGCGGCGGTGCGTAATGGCCTTGGCGCTGGAACACGTCCGGCCGGTTCACGCCGGATGCCGCTACCTTGATCAGCACCTCGCCCGGCCCGGCCTGCGGAATCGGGCGCCGGGTCAGCTGCAGCACGTCCGGTGCGCCGAAGCGTGGGATCTCGATGGCTTGCATGGTGGTCATGGCGGCTTCGCTTTGCGGATATCTCCATCAACACTGGCGCCGGCACGGGAGATATCAAGTGCCGGGGGGATGCCCGGTATGTGCGGGAGGTCGTGATTTACCGTGGGCCTGATCGCGTATACCTTCATGGAGTCACTGTCACGGCAAATTGGCAGCGACAACACGTCTTCATGGTCAAAGGCTCGCGCATGATGAAGCATGGGATGCGACAGGGCAGGGATGTCTCCTCAACCGCCGCGATCTTCCTGCGTGGGCGCATGGCGATCCTGGTGCTGTTCGCATGGGCATGCAGCATCGGCACGGTCGCAGCGGCCTCGCAGCCGCTCGCGACAGGCTGGCGCTTTCGCCTCGTGCCGGGTTCGGCCGCCGTGCCGGCACATCCGGAAGCGGCAGCATGGCGTACCGCCCACGTGCCGGGCAGCGTGCAGACCGACCTGCTGGCGGCGGGTCTGATCGGCGATCCGTTCGATCGCGACAACGAGGCCCGGCTGCAATGGATCGGCCTGGCAGACTGGCAGTACCAGTTGCCACTGACGGTCGATGCGGCGACGTTGCGGCACGCTCACGTCGAGCTGGTCTTCGACGGGCTGGATACGTTTGCCGATGTCTCGCTCAACGATCACCAGCTTCTGGCCGCCGACAACATGTTCCGGCACTGGCGGGTGCCGGTGAAGGATGAGCTGCACGCGGGTGGCAACACGCTGCTGGTCACGCTGCATTCGCCGATCACCCGGCTGCAGCCATGGCTGCTGCGGCAGCCCCATGCGTTGCCGGGCGAATTCGATTCCGCGTTCGGCGACGAGCCGAAAGGCAGGCAGACGTCCAACTTCGTGCGCAAGGCCAATTACCAGTACGGCTGGGACTGGGGTCCACGCTACGTCACCGAGGGCATCTGGCAGCCGGTACGTCTGGAGAGCTGGGACGAGCTGCGGCTGGTGGATTTCCACATTGCGCAGCAGCATGTCGATGCGGATGTCGCGCAGTTGCTGGCGCAGTTCGGTATCCGTGTCGACCATGCCGGCAAAGCCCGGCTGCAGCTGACGTGGAGTGCGCCCGACGGCATTCCTCACAGCACGACGCTGGAGAAATCGCTGGAGGCGGGCGACAACCATCTCGATCTGCCCGTGCGCATCGAACACCCGCAACGCTGGTGGCCGGCCGGCCGGCTACGGTGCGCCGAATCTGTATCACTTCCACGCCGATGTGGTCGTCGACGGAAAGATTGTCGCCAGCAGCGAGCGCGATACCGGACTGCGCAGCGTGGAGCTGCGGCGGCAGCGTGATCGCTGGGGGCGTGGCTTCGCCTTCGTGATCAACGGCGTGCCAATCTTCGCCAAGGGCGCCAACCTGATTCCGCTCGACAGCTTTCCCGAACGTGTCACCGATGCACGCATGCAGCAGATCCTGCAGTCCGCGCGCGACGCCAACATGAACATGCTGCGCGTGTGGGGCGGCGGCTACTACCAGAGCGATGCGTTCTACGCGATGGCCGACAAGCTCGGCCTGATGATCTGGCAGGACTTCATGTTCGGCGGCGCGGTTCCGCCGTACGACGATGCGTTCCGCGAGAACACGCGGATCGAGGCGAGCGAGCAGGTGCTTCGACTGCGCGACCATCCGAGCATCGTGTTGTGGTGCGGCAACAACGAGGTGCAGACGGGCTGGGAGTCGTGGCCCGATCGGAAGAGCTTCGCGCAGGCGATCGGGCCGGCCGAACGCGCACGCGTCGAACACGGCATGCGCACCCTGTTCGGCGAAACCCTGCGCGGCGTGGTGCAGCGCTACGCGCCGGACGTGCCGTACTGGGCCAGTTCGCCGAGCACGGACTTCGATGGACCAGCCAATGTGCCGGATGACGGCGACATGCATGTATGGGATGTCTGGGCAGGCTCCGCGCCGATCGAGGATTACCTGAAGACCACGCCGCGCTTCCAGTCCGAATACGGCCTGCAGTCGTTTCCGGCAATGGCGACGATCCGCAGCTTCGCCACGCCGGTCGACCTGTCGCCGGATTCGCCGGTGATGCGCGCGCACCAGAAATTCGACGGCGGCAACGGCAACCAGCGCCTGCTGTTCTATATCCGCAAGTACTACGGCGAACCGAAGGATTTCGCTTCCTTCGCCTATCTTAGCCAGGTGATGCAGGCCGAGGGCATCGAGCTGGCCGCCGACCATCTGCGCAGCGCGCGGCCGCAAAGCATGGGCTCGCTGTACTGGCAGCTCAACGATGTATGGCCCGGCGCATCGTGGTCCAGCATCGATTATTTCGGACGCTGGAAGGCGCTGCAATTCCATGCGCGCCGTTTCTACGCGCCGCTGCGGGTGGCGCCGATCCGTCGCGACGGGCACACCGACGTGTTCGTGGTTTCCGACCGGACCACGCCGCTGGATGCACGGTTGCGCACGCGCGTGATGGACATGGATGGACGGCTGCTGCACGAAAGCATTGCAGCAGTTCACGTGTCTGCGCTGAGCAGCACCCGCGTCGCCGAACTGACCGACACCGTGCTGCTGCAAGGTGCCGACCCGCATCGCAGCTACGCCGTATTCGAGCTGATCGAGCAGGGCAAGCCGGTATCGCGTCAGCTGCTGTACTTCGAGCCTGCACTCGCGCTGCAGCTGCCCGATCCCGGGCTGCATGCCGAGCTCGCCCACAACGGCGGTGGCATCGTGCTTAGCGTGCGTGCGGAGCGTCTGGCGCGCGAAGTCTGGATCGACTTCGGTTCGCTCGATGTGCAGGTTTCCGACAACGCGTTCGACCTGCTGCCCGGCGAACGCGTCGACCTGCAAGTCACTGGTACTGCCGACATTGCCTCGTTGCGCAATGCACTGCATGTGCGTTCGCTGTTCGATGCAACCATGCATCACCGAGCGCCAACCCTCCCGGAGACTGCAAGGCCATGATCACCTCGCGCCGATCCTTGCTGAAATTGATGGCCGCTGCTGCCGGGGGCGCGATGCTGGGACGCATGCCATTGGCACTGGCCGCACCACGCTACGTGAGCCATCGGCCGCCGCCCGGCCAACGCAAGTTCGTCAGCCCAGCCGTGGAAGCGCTGATCGTGCGCACCAGGGCGAAGATGGGCGATCCCGAACTGGCCTGGCTGTTCGAGAACTGCTACCCGAGCACGCTGGACACCACGGTGCAGCTGGGCAGCCTGTACGGCAAGCCGGACACCTTCATCGTCACCGGCGATATCGATGCGATGTGGCTGCGCGATTCCTCCGCGCAGGTGTGGCCATACGTGTCGCTGGCGGCGCACGACGCATCACTGCGACGGCTGTTCCGTGGCCTGATCCGGCGCCAGGCGCTGTGCATCTCGATCGACCCGTACGCCAATGCGTTCCTGCCCGATCCGCAGGCGAAGACGCCATTGTCGTGGGCGCAGCACGACCTCACCGACATGCATGCGGGCGTGGCCGAACGCAAATGGGAGATCGATTCGTTGTGCTATCCGATCCGGCTGGCGCACGCGTATTGGCAGGCCACCGGCGACCGCCAGCCATTCGACGACGACTGGCGCGCCGCGATGCACACGGTGCTGGCGACCTTCCGCGAGCAGCAGCGCAAGCACGGTCCTGGCCCATACCACTTCCAGCGGCCTTCGGCGAACCCGACCGATACCCAGTTCCTCGGCGGCTACGGCAATCCGGCCCGCGCCGTCGGCCTGATTCACGCGATGTTCCGGCCCTCGGACGATGCCTGCATCTATCCGCTGTCGATTCCCGGCAACCTGTTCGCGGTGAGCTCGCTGCGGCAGCTGGCGGAACTGGCAACCGCGCTGCACGACGACCGCGCTTTTGCCGCAGAATGCATGGCTCTGGCCGATGAAGTCGAGCGCGCGCTGCAGACCCATGGCGTCATGCACGACGAACACGGTGGCGAAATATGGGCCTACGAAGTCGATGGCTACGGCAACCAGTTGTTCATGGACGACGCCAACGCGCCGGGCTTGTCGAGCCTGGCTTACCTGGGCTGTTGCCGCAGCGACGATGCGCGCTACCGGCGCAGTCGCGAGCTGGCCTGGAGCCCGCGCAATCCGTATTTCTTCCGCGGCAGCGCAGCGCAGGGCATCGGCGGTCCGCACGAGGGCTTGCGCATGATCTGGCCGATGTCGATCATCATGCGTGGGTTGACCAGCGACGACAGCGGCGAGATTCGCCAATGCCTGCGCTGGCTGGAGACCACCCATGCCGGCACCGGCTTCATGCACGAGGCCTTCGATCAGGACGATCCGGCACACTTCACCCGCGCGTGGTTCGCCTGGGCCAACACCCTGTTCGGCGAACTGATCGTGCAACTGGCGGCGCAGCGACCGGAATTGCTGCGACGCGCATGAACCCCAAAGCCATCCTGAACACGTAACGGAGAACGCACCATGGTGACACGCAGACGTTTCCTGCAGGGCGCAGCCGCGCTGACTTTGCTCGGCAGCCAACTTGAACCGCTGGCGGCGTTCGCGGCAACTCCCGGCGGCAAGGCGATGTCGCCGGCCCCCGAGCCCGATGGTTTCGCCCGCCATGTCGATGTCTTCATCGGCACTGGCGGCCATGGCCACGTCTATCCCGGCGCCACACTACCGTTCGGCATGGTGCAGCTGAGCCCGGATACCAACGACGCGAACTGGGATGCCTGCTCGGGCTATCACCAGGGCGACGGCTCGATCATGGGCTTCTCGCATACCCATCTGAGCGGCACCGGCGCCAGCGACATGCTCGATGTGCTGGTGATGCCGGCGCAGGGGCCGGTGCTGCTGCAGCCCGGCGCGCGCGGCCTGCCGGAGCAGAACTACCATTCGCGCCACGATGGCGCGGCGGCCGGTGCCGGGCTTTCCGCCGACAGCGTGGCGCGGCCCGGGACGGGTTACCGCTCGCGTTACGACCACGAGCAGGCGCGGCCGGGCTACTACCAGGTGCACCTGAAGGATCACGACATCCTCGCCGAGCTGACCGCGACGCTGCGGGCGGGGCTGCACCGCTACACGTTCCACGGCGAGGGCAGTGGCCACCTGCTGGTCGATCTCGCGCACGGCTACCACGATGACGCCGCGGTGCCGTGCAAGGTCAGCGATGCACGGCTGAAGCTGGTCGGCAACGACACCCTGGTCGGCGAGCGCCGCGTGCATCAGTGGGCCGGTGGCCGGCATATCTATTTCGCGATGAAGCTGTCGCGGCCCGTCACCCAAGCCATGCTGTATGTCGAGGATGCGCCGCTTCCCGTGGGCACCAGCGAAGCGCACGGCACGCACCTGAAAGCGGCGCTGCACATCGACGACATCGCCAGCGCACCGCTGTTGGTGAAGGTTGGCATTTCCGGGGTCGATGTCGCCGGCGCGCTGCGCAACCTCGACGCGGAGATTCCGGGCTGGGATTTCGAACAGGCGCGCGGCGCCGCCGCGGCATCATGGGAACGCGAGCTCGGCCGCATCCGCATCGACACGGTGTCCGAAGATGCCCGCACCATCTTCTACACCTCGCTTTATCACACCATGCTGGCGCCGACCCTGTTCAGCGATGTCGACGGCCGCTATCGCGGCATGGACCTGGCCGTGCACCAGCTGCCGCAGGGCGCCAACAACTACAGCACTTACTCGCTGTGGGATACCTATCGTGCGCAGCATCCACTGCTCACGTTGTACCAGCCTGAGCGTGTGCCGGACCTGGTCAACGGCTTGGTGCGGATGGCCGGCGAGAGTCCCGACGGCCCGCCGGTATGGCCGCTGCAGGGCGTGGAGACCGGTTGCATGATCGGCTACCACTCGGCGGTGGTAGTCGCCGAGGCGCATGCAAAAGGCTTCACCGGCATCGACTACGCAAAGGCGTGGCCGCTGTTCCGCAAGCGCGCGATGGACGACGATTACCGTGGCCTGACGTTCTACCGCAAGCTCGGCTACATCCCCAGCGACAGGGAAGGCGAGGCGGTCAGCAAGACGCTCGAATACGCGTACGACGACTGGGCCGTGGCGCACCTGGCCAACGCCGCCGGCGCGCATGCCGATGCCACCCGGTTGCGCCATCGCTCGCGCAATTACCAGCATGTGTTCGATCGCAAGCTCGGCTTCGTGCGGCCACGCGCCAGCGACGGCCATTGGCTGGAGCCGTTCGATCCGCGCGGCATGGGTCACGCCGCGAAATGGCGCGATTTCACCGAGTCGAACGCGTGGCAGGCGAGCTTCCTCAACCAGCACGACCTGTACGCATACATGAAACTGTTCGGCGGCGAGCTTGCGTTCGAACGCAAGCTGGATGCGCTGTTCAGCACCAGCTCGGCGCTGCCGGCCGACGCGCCGCCAGACATCGCCGGCATGGTCGGCCAGTACGCGCACGGCAACGAACCCAGCCACCATGTGGCCTACCTGTACGCGTACACCGGCGCGCATCACAAGACGCAGGCACGCGTGCGCAAGCTGCTGAAAACCATGTACGAGGCGCAGCCCGATGGCCTCGCCGGCAATGAGGACTGCGGGCAGACGAGTGCCTGGTACGTGCTCAGTGCGCTGGGCCTGTATGCGGTCGATCCGGTCAGTGCGAACTACGTGTTCGGCAGCCCGCTGGTCGATCGCGCGGAGATCGAGCTGGCCGGCGGGCGCAAGTTGATGGTGCTGGCGCCGGGCAACGGACCGGACAGCCCGTACATCCAGTCGGTCAGCTGGAACGGCCAGCCGTGGAGTCGCAGCTGGATCAGCCATGCCGAATTGGCCGCTGGCGGCACTTTGGAATTCCAGATGGGCAGCACGCCGAACACCGCGTTCGGCGCGGCCTTGGCGGATCGGCCGCCGTCGTTCGGCA
>DHXA01000045.1:8671-25993 GCA_002413455.1 Rhodanobacter sp. UBA5168
TTACGCCGCCGTGTCGACCAGCACCAGCTCGGCATCCTCGATGGCGGTGACACGCAGGTTCCTCTCGTCGCGGATTGCCGCACCGTCGCGCGCGTCGATCCGGGTGCCGTTGATTTCCACCGATCCGCTGGACGGCACCAGGTACGCATGGCGTCCTTCCGCCAGCGGGTAGTCGACGGTATCGCCGGCCTTCAGCGTGGCACCGAGCACGCGGGCATTGGTGCGCAGGGGCAGCGCTTCGGTGTCTTGCTCGAAACCGCTGGCCAGCGCCACGAAGCGGCCCGAACGCTCGCCCTTCGGGAATGGCCGCGCGCCCCACGACGGCGGCTTGCCGCTTTCGTCGGGAATGATCCAGATCTGGAAGATGCGTGTGATACCCGGTTCCACGTTGTATTCGGAATGGGTGATGCCGCTGCCCGCGCTCATGACCTGCACGTCGCCGGCTTCGGTGCGGCCCTCGTTGCCGAGATTGTCGCGATGGGTGATCGCGCCCTCGCGCACGTAGGTGATGATTTCCATGTTCGCGTGCGGATGCGGCGGAAAGCCGGTCTGAGCGGCGATGGTGTCGTCGTTCCACACGCGCAGCGCGCCCCAGCCCATGCGGCCGGGGTCGTTGTAGCTGGCGAACGAAAAATGATGTTTCGCCTTGAGCCAGCCGTGGTCGGCTCCGCCCAGGCTGTCGAAGGGTCTGCGTTCAATCACGGCGATTCTCCTGAGGTTGTGTCGCGCCCGTTGGCGCATGCCAAGCAACATAAGGCTGCACTCGCCGACTTGGAACACGCATGGAGGAAACGGACTGTCGCTGAATGCGCATCGACGTGGATGGTTCGATGCGCCCAGGCGCGTGGATCACGGCGGCATCGACGCCGCGCCGGGCGTCACGCGCCAGACGCTGTTGCCTACGTCATCCGCGACCAGCAGCGCGCCTTTCGCGTCCATCGTCACGCCAACGGGGCGACCGCGGGCATGGCCTTCCTTGTCGAGAAAACCGGTCAGCACGTCTTCGGCGGGGCCCAAGGGCCGGCCGTCGGCAAACGGTATGAAGATCACCTTGTAGCCGCTGCGCGGCTTGCGGTTCCACGAGCCGTGCTGGCCGACGAACGCGCCGTTGGCGTAGTGGGCCGGCAGCAGCGAACCGGCGGAAAAGGCCAAACCCAGCGAGGCGGTATGCGGGCCCAGCGCATAGTCCGGAACGACCGTCGCGGCGACCAGCGCCGGATCCTGCGGCTTGACCCGGTCATCGACATGCGGGCCGAAGTAGCTGTAAGGCCAGCCGTAGAATCCGCCGTCCTTCACTGAAGTCATGTAGTCGGGAACCAGGTCGCTACCCAGTTCATCGCGTTCGTTGACGGTTACCCACAGCGCGCCGCTCTGCGGTTGCCAGCCCATGCCGTTGGGATTGCGCAGGCCCGTCGCGAACGGCCGCGACTGGCGGGTGGCGATATCCACCTCGAGTATCCGCGCACGATCCTTTTCCGCTTCCATGCCGTTCTCGGCAACGTTGCTGTTGGAGCCCACCGTGACATACAGCTTCGTGCCATCCGGGCTGGCGAGCACGTTCTTGGTCCAGTGATGGTTGATGGTGCCGGCAGGCAGGTCGATCACCTTGCTGCCGGGCACCTCGATCGACGTTTCGCCAGTCCGGTACGGAAAACTCAACAATGCATCGCTGTCGGCGACATACAACGTGTTGCCGACCAGGCTCATGCCGAACGGCGAATTGAGATTCTTCAGGAATACGGTGCGGGTTTCGGCCACGCCATCGCCATCGGCATCGCGCAGCAGGCTGATGCGATTCGCGCTGGGCACGCCGGCACCGGCGCCAGCCATGATCCTCTTGCTCACCCAGCCCTTGATGCCTTTCGAGTCGTCCGGTTTGGGCGGCTCGTTGGTTTCCGCCACCAGCACGTCGCCATTGGGCAGGGTGTACAGCCAGCGGGGATGATCGAGGCCGCTGGCATAGGCCGTCACGGCGAGCCCCGGTGCGGCGTCCGGCCTGGTGCCGGCCGGCCAGCCCACCGCCTTGGCGGTGTGCATGGTGGGAAACAGGCTCTTGTCCGGTGCCGGCAATTGCGGGTGCGGCCCCATGCCGTTCTGCACGGTCAGTCTGGCCGATCTGCCGCAGCCGGCCAGAAGCACGGCAGCCATCAACGCGCCGACGGCAAGTGCGGGGGAGGAGGATGCGTGGTGCATGCTGCTTGCCTCAGTGGAACAGAACCCCACTGCACACCGTACCTGCGAAAAATGGTGTGAACGCTATGGCAAAGCGCTGCACGATGGCCGACTTCCCGTTGCCTTTCGTGTGTGTAGCTACGGTCTGCCAGTCCACGAAGTTGCCCTGGACTTCGTTATCCGGGAGCGAGGTTCGGTACTCACGCATTGCCAGTGGGATGGTCAAAAAAAGCCGGGATGCCGGCCGTGTGGATGCGTGTTGCATCGATGCATGACCTTTGACCCTTCG
The DNA here is from genome assembly GCA_002413455.1 of Rhodanobacter sp. UBA5168. Taxonomy (GTDB): domain Bacteria; phylum Pseudomonadota; class Gammaproteobacteria; order Xanthomonadales; family Rhodanobacteraceae; genus Rhodanobacter. The sequence continues at coordinate 11,133 of DHXA01000045.1, forward strand.
ACAAAAATCCGGAGCGTCATAGGCTGCGCGCGCCGGCTGCTATTTGACGTCAGTCGTTCGCCAGATGACTGTGGATCGAGCGAGGGGCGAAGTCCCTAGCCATGTTCGTCGCATGCATGGCTGATGGTAGAAGCATCCGGTATTCCCCATGAGCCAATCGCCGAAAGTGAATTCTGCGGGCTCGTATCCCCATGGTCGAACACATAAGGAAATCACATGAACATCGAAAACAATCATTCCGCACGTCGCCGCGGCTTCTCTGCATGGAGCCTGGCATTGGCGGTCATCATCGGCATCGGCGGCGTGGCCGGATCCGCTGCGGTCAACGCGCAGGCTACCGCAGGCAGCGTCTTCGGTTATGCGCCGGCAGGCCAGACCGTTCTCGCCAAGAGCGTCACGAACGGACTCAGCCGTCACGTCACGGTCGACGTCAAGGGCCGCTACAACATCGGCGCGCTGCCGGTGGGCACTTATACGGTAACGCTGGAGAAAGACGGCACTCCCGTTTCGCAACACAACAACGTGCCAATTACGGTAGGCCGTGGCGTCAAGGTCGACTTCCCGTGCCCCCAGGACCAGTGCGCGGCATCCAATCAGTAAGAAGCCGCTGAGCGGAATCGGCGCGTACGGTTGAAAAAGCACTAGGGTCGCAACCGTCGAGCTGAAGCCACGCAGACAAACAGGATGCCCGGCGTCGAAAGTGCCGGGCATCTTGCGGCTTGGATCAGCGCGGCCTCACCAATCCGTCGGCCGGTAATCCTTGAGGAATTGCCCCCACACGTGCTGGCCGGTGTTGATGCCGCTGATGATCGGGTCGACGATGCGCGCGGCGCCGTCGACGATGTCCAGCGGTGGGTGGAAGCGTTCCTCCAGTACCTTCTTCGCGGCCAGCTCGGCCGGATCCTCGTCGGTCACCCAGCCGGTATCGACGCTGTTCATGTGGATGCCGTCGTTGTGGTAATCCGTCGCCGAGGTGCGCGTCATCATGTTCAGCGCGGCCTTGGCCATGTTGGTATGCGGGTGCCGGGTGGTCTTGAAGCTGCGGTAGAACTGGCCTTCCATCGCCGACACGTTGACGATGTGCTTGTCGCGCTCGGGCGTGCGCAGCATCAGCGGTTTCAGCCGCGCATTGATGATGAATGGCGCGATCGCGTTGACCAGCTGCACTTCCAGCAATTCGACGGACGGCACCTCGGCCATCAGCAGCCGCCATGAATTGCGCTCGCGCAGGTCGATCTGCTGCAGATCCTGGTCGAGCCGGCCTTCGGGGAACAGGTGGCTTTGCGCCAGCAGTTCCTCCGGCAGCAGCGGCAATTGCGACAGTTCGGCGGCACGGGTCAGGCCGGGAATGTTCGATTCGCGGGCAGCAGGCGTGCTCGGCGACGCGCCGGCTTCGGGCAGGATGTTCGAGCCGCGCAAACCCTCGTAGTGGCCTACCAGCTTGCGCACGTGTTCGGGCATGTCATGCAGCGCGGCGGTCTCGCCGTCCATCATGTGCGCGTAGAAATCCGGCGGGCGGCGCACGGTCTGGCAGGCATTGTTGATGATGAAGTCCAGCCGTGGCCGTGTGGCGACCAGTTCGTGGCAGAACGCTTCCACACTAGGTGTATGGCGCAGGTCGAGGCCGTAGACCTGCAACCGATGGCCCCATTCGCCGAAGTCCGGCTCCTGCGCATAGCGCGCCGCCGAATCGCGCGGAAAGCGGGTGGTAACGATCAGCTCGGCACCGGCACGCAGTAGCTTCAGGCCGGCCTGATAGCCGATCTTGACCCGCCCGCCGGTGAGCAGCGCCACGCGGCCGCGCAGGTCGACCAGCTCGGTGCGCTTGGCGTAATTGAACGCGGCGCAAGCCGGGCACAACTGGTCGTAGAAGAAATGGATGACCGAATACTTCTGCTTGCACACGTAGCAATGCTTCGGCTCGATCGACTCGCGCGGCTGAGCGGCGTCCGCGTCGGTATGGATGTCGTGCGGCAGGAAACCCTCGGGCGCAAACACGCTCGAAGTGGTGAACACCGGCTTGCGCCGCAGCGCGCGGATGCCGGTCTGGTTGAGCACCGCATCCTCGGCCTGCACCTTCGAGGCATGCCGCGCCTTCTCGGCCGCTTTCAATTTGGTCCGGCGGGCCACTGGATCGGGGTGATAGACCTGGGCCACTGCCTGATGCAGGCGGGCGCGGTCATCTGCCGGCAACCGCTCCAGCAATTGCGGATCGGCTGCCACGGATTCAAGCAACCTGGTGGCGGCGAGCAGTTGCTCGCTCAGCGTCGATCCGGTGTCATCAGGCGGCGGCATGGGGGTGTTGGCAATCGTCAAAGGTGTCATCTGTGGTGAAGGGCAGCCTTGCAGCACTGCAAAAAAGGGGCGGCCGCGGGGCGGCGGGTTTCGTGACCCTCCATTTTGCCTGCTTTGGCCCGGCTGCGGTGATCGCCATGCGATCTTCGGGCGTCGTCACGGAATATCCGGGAGGGCGCGGCCGATGGATCGACTGCGCCCTGCCACGTTTCCGAAGCCGGCGACCGTCGTAATTGCTAGCTACCGCACACTTTGATGGCATGGGTAATGCAAAAGTGAGGCCGTGGCCACCCAGATGGGATGGCAAGAATGGTAATCGTGCGGGTGGGGCGCTTGCGGAGTCGGGTGCCACGACCGTCATGGCGACAAGGGTGTTTCGTGAGTGTGCCAATGGCAGCCGTCGTGAGTGCGAAAGAGGCCGTACAGGCCAGGTCTGCCGCTGTATTCCTGCCGACCATCGACGCCCTGTTGGGCGATCTGCCCAGCGCGCATGGTGCGTTGCCGATCGGGCGACGGATTGCCGGGCAGGGTTGCCATGGTGCGATGCCCTCGGCGGCGTCCATTGGCGCCAGACTTCCCGCCGTATCCGCGCAGGTTTCGCGTATCCGTTTTGTCTATTTTCCCTCGACCGACGACGGCGACCGCCGCATGGCCTGCCATCAGCACCTGGTTTGCGCCGAGGTGCTGCTTGGCCGCGTGCTGGCAGCCCGTGCCGCGGGTCTGCGCCCGATAGCGCCCGCACTGGATCACGCCGCCGAGGCGCGTGCCATGGTGCGGCCGCCGCGCGGGTTGTTTCATGCAGCCACGCTGGAATACCGCCGCTGGTTCGACGCCGATGGTGCCGCACGTGCGCAACCGCTGACCCAGGAAGCACTCGCGGAGCAGCTGGCCGTTGTCGACGGCTTGCCGATGGAAGAGGCGCGCCACCGCGCAGCGCATCGCTCGCATGCGCTGCCGGCGGCTGATCAGGCATGGCTGATCGATCGCCGCAGCACGCCGCTGCCGCAACGTCCGCTCAATCAGGCCGAGTTTCATGCCCTGGCCAGCGCCATCGATGGCGCGTGGCAAGCGTGCGACGGCTCATCGCATGGGGAGCGCGCCAACCGCCAGATCGCATTGCGCGTCGTGGCCATGCTGGGCAGTCTGCTGGACGAATATACCGCTGCGCCGTTTCAGGTCGAGGCGCTGGCGCAAGCCTTCACCCGCCGCCACCTCATCCATCTGCGCCAGACCATCGAGAGTTCGCGTCAGGCGGAGGCGAGTTCCCGCGTGCTGCTGACCGGCCCCAAGGCCTGGTTCGCCGCAAAGGCGGCACGGATGCATGCCGAACACCAGATCGGCCTGTCCATGTCGCCAGCGGCGTTCCCGACGCTGCGCCTGTCCACGCGTCCGGTGATTGCCGTCGTCGGTGGCCGGCTGCGCACCTTCGTGCATGGCTGGCATCGCGGCACCGCACGCCCCGAAGCAACGTTCACCGCGTTCGGTTGAGCGTTGCCCAGCGGGCGAACGCCAATGGCTGATCGCCGTATCGCGGCAGGTTCGTGGCGTCGCAGGCAGTCGATCGCGGCCAAACTCGACACGTGGTTCGTGAGGGACCTCAGCGACGATTTCCAACTGTCGGCCGGAGCCTTACCTCGCCATGGCCCTCGATGCCGGCGACGAATCGCCGATCGTGCTGACGAAGGCTAATCTGTGGAGGCGTGCCTGCGCTGCCATTGCGCGGGCTAGCCCAGTGCGATGATCTGCCGCGCCACGTATACCAGCAGGAACACCGCCATGGCGATCAGCACAGGTCCCATCACGTGATCCAGCCAGGTGCCGCCATAACTACACATCTCGTCGGCGGCTATCAGCTTGCGGTTCTTGGTGAAGCGGATGGTGGCGAACAGCACCATCAGCGCGCCGAACAGCAGCAGCATCAGGCCCAGCCACTCGGACGCGCGCACATGCAGCCCGGGAATCGTCTTGCCGGTGCTGCGCACCGCGTAGGCCAGAAAGATATCGAAGCGCTCCAGCAGAAAGCCGAACGCCATCACGGTGATCGCCGTGCGCACCCATGCCAGATAGGTGCGTTCGTTCGCGGCGTGATCGGTGAAGCGGGGAATCATGGCCGTTAGATGCCGCAATCGCCGTCCAGAGCAGGTGAAGTCGACGGGTGACGGTTCTCGCCGCGTGCGTACACGCCCGTTCCCCGGGCCATTGACGTGCCCGATGCGACAATACCGGCCACCACCTGCCCCGCGGGAGACGAGATGGCAGAGCGCGACCCAACACAATCGACCTGTTGAAAGCCGACCATCGCGAAGTCGAGGCCCTGCCGGACGATCTGCCGGCCAACACGATCCGCGGCAGCAAGACACGTCGTGACTTGCTGGCAAGCAGGCCCGCGATGGCAAGGACGACTCCAAGATGTTCTTCGAGGCATGGGAGCAGCACCGCGCCGCCGGCGATCTGGTGCTGCCCTGAGATCCTGCCGTTCACCGTCGCGGTCGCGCCTACAGGGCCAGCGCGAACTTCACCATGACCTGGCCCGCCTTGTAGCTGTGGTTGAACTGGTAATCGTAGGTGCTTTCCAGTGACCAGCGGTTGCCGCCGGCGATCAGCAAGCCAGCGCCCAGATCCGCCATATCCCGCCCCGATTTGACGCCGGTGGTGGTGAATGACGGTCCGCCGCTGGCGAACGCTGCGGTATCGCTCATGGTTCGGCCGCTGAACGAATGCAGCCAGTTGGCATGTACCTCGGGGCGCACGGTCAGCGAACCGGACGTGGCCAGATCGCGGGCAAATTTCACGCCCAGGCCAGACTGCAGGAAATCGTACTTCTGCGCATCCATCCTGAGGTTGACGGCGTTGCCGCCGAACTCGCTGTAGCCGGGCGTTTTCAGGCGGGTGTATTGGAGGGTGGCGGTCGGGGTGACGACCGAGCGCCCGTCGCCCACATAGAAGTGGTAGCCGGTGCCAGCGAACGCGGTGTATTGATGGCCGCTGTAGTCGGCCCGCGCCGTCTCGTCGATCCCCGGAAACATGACCCGGCGCGAACTCGAATAGTCATCCAGTCCATAGACCAGGGCCGCGTTGACGAACCAGGGGCCCGGCGCATAACCGAGGTAGGCGGTTGCCTGATAGGAGCGGATGCTGCCGCGGCTCTCCGAGTCCAAACCATCGAGCGTGGAGCGGGCGGTCCTGACACCGACGCCGGCCGTGGTCGCCTGGCCGAGTGGAAAATCGAGACCGAGCATCGCGCCATAACTGTTGTCGGTATATCCCTCGTAGCCATGGTTGTCGCGCTGTGTGCCGGCAAAGCCGAATGCGGCTCCCCACACTTGCGGGCCTCGTTTGTCGGAGGTACAGCCTGCCGCATCGTCTCGGTGCTGCCTGTTCCGGTCATCGGGCTGATCGCTCGAGCTGCAGGGCAGCTGGGTGCTTTGCATATGCGACTCCCACAACCCCTGGAACTGCTGGGTGGCGCGGTAGCCCGCCTGCGGCAAGGCGAGGCTGGCCGCACTGGGCTGCAGCTGCGCCAGGGCATCGGCGACGGCCGCCGCGTTGGGCAACAGTGTGATGGCCGTCAGCAGCGGCGCAGTGGCTGGCGCCAGCGGCAAGGCATCAATGACCGGGGCGATGATCGGTGCCGTTGGATTGCCGACCGGGGCCACGACCACTGCCAGCGGAACCTGGGTCGCGGTGAGCTGCACCAGGCCGTTCGTGGTGGGCGCCGCCGAGAACAGATAGCGCGTGGTGTTGCTGGTTGCGGTCACCGTGCTGCCATTGGTGCCGCTGGTGGCATCGACGATGTTGAACTGGCTGCCCACCGGAATCGGCCCGGTGACGGTCACGTGGACCTGCAGCGCGTTGCCGATGGCGGCTGCGCCGACCGGCACGATCTTGCCGTAGACCGTTGGGCTGAAGATCGTGGTGTTGATGGTGCCCGCCACCGGGATCGCGAATGCACCGGCCACGTTGAGGGTGTTGGTATCGAGCGTGTAGGCCGCCGCATTCGCCTGGCCGGTGATCAGCGCGTTGCCGCCGACCACGTTGATCTGCCTGAGCCCACTGGCAGCGCCCACGGCGCCATCCAGGATGCTGTTGCCGTTGAGCGTCAGCGTGCCGGTGCCGGCGCCGGCCGTATTGGTGATGGCGGCCTTGACGGTCTGGCCCGCGCCGACATTGATGAAGCCGTCACCGGCAAAATCCATCGTCGATCCGGTGTTGCTGGTAAAGCCGCCGTTGAAATTGACGGTGCCGGTACCGGCCAACGAGAACGTCGTCGCGTAGACCGGGCCATTGAAGGTCACCGTGCTGGCGTTGGTACCTGCGGAAATATCGAGGAACGTGTTGCCGGTGGTGCCGACGAATCCGCTCACCGTCGAGCTGTTGTTGAACAGGATGCTCGCCGTATTGGCAGCGTCGGTGGTGATCGCGCCGCCGGGGTCATTCCCCGTATTGATGTCCTGGGCGCCTACGGTGAGCAGGCCGGGGCCTTGCGTGTCGACGCCGCTGGCCACGCCGACCGGGCTGACCACGCCCGGCAGTACGACCACTTCGCGGGCCACGGTCAGGGGCAGCCAGGCCAACATGGCCGTGCCGAGGAAAGGGATCAAGAGTGTTTTGTTCATGGGGTGTCCTGCAGGGTTGCGAACGAAGCTCGCGGCGGTGCTTGGCCCACTGGGTCAGCAGGTGCTCGGAACGCTCGTCAGTCCCCGTTTGGCGTATCACCCCGGAGGTAAACGTATGGGACTAGGGCACTAAACATCTTTACAGCGCCGATACCGGCGCTGTTTTCCTGCAGAGGGTCTTCTGCATGATCGGAGGGGCTTGGGCGGTCCCGACGGATATCACCGCGTGTATCGATGAGTTGTGCGGCCGCGAACGGTCGCTGTCGGGACGAGAGACGTTGGTGCAACAGCGGCCAGTAGGCACCCGAGCGTGTGACGCGGGTGTGCAGGTCGATCTTGCACCGCTGTGGTGACCACCCCGCAGCGGGCCACATCGACCGGATGCGCTCCATGTGACGCACCCGCAAACCGCCGGAGGCGTACCATGCGGCCGTGGGGGAGGCCTGCATTTGCTTGGAGGTACTTCGCTATGTCCGATACACGGCAGGTGTCGGTCGATCATTCGGCAGAGGCCTTGTTCGTCACCGTTTACGCGCGCCTCAAGGCGATGGCCGCGCGGCAACTGGCCAGCCGCCGCAACGCCACCCTGGATACCACCGAGCTGGTGCACGAGTTGTACCTGCGCATGGGGCAGCGGCAGGCGTTGCAGTTCGAACATCCCGCCCAGTTTTTCAGCTACGCCGCACGCGCCATGCGCCACCTGTTGATCAATCGCGCGCGCGACCGCCTGCGCCTGTGCGCCGGCGGGCAATGGCAGCGCGTCACGCTGGACGATCGCGATCTGAAACTGGCGCTCGACACCGCCGAGCAGGCGCTGGCGCTGGATGCCGCGCTGAGCGATCTCGAGCAGACCGATGCACGCGCCGCGCAGGTCGTGGAGCTGCGTTTTTTCGCCGGTCTCAGCCTGGAGCAGATCGGCGAAACGCTGGGGCTGGCCCGGCGCACCATCGACCGCGACTGGCGCTTCGCGCGCGCCTTCATCAAGGCACGCATGGACTAGCAGGCGGCCCCTGTCGGAGGCGAGGTCGCCATTGGCGGGTATTCGGGGTTTATCGCAGGCAGGGCATTGTCGGGGAGAGTCTGTCGTGACATCTACACCGTCATTGCGCGAGTTGTTCGAGGCGGCACTCCCCCTGCCTGCCGCCGCGCGTGCGCGCCTGCTGGCCGAGCGCTGCCCCGACCCGGTTCGGCGCGCGCAGATCGAGCGCATGCTGGCCGCCGACGCCATCGAGGGCGAGTTGCTGTTCACCGGCGATGCCGCCCGCGCGGCGTGTGCGATCGGCGATGCCAGCGTCGCCGAAGCCTTGCCTGCCGGCAGCAGCATCGGTCCATTCGAACTGGTCGAGGTGCTTGGCGAGGGCGGTTCGTCCACGGTGTTTCGCGCGTTTCGCGACGCCGACGGCGTGCGCCAGGAGGTCGCCCTCAAGCTGCTGGCGCGTGGCCTGTACACCGCCGACGCGCAACGTCAGTTTCGCCGCGAACGCGAAGCGCTGGCACGCCTGCGGCATCCGGGCATTGCGCGCCTGATCGAGGGCGGGATCACCGACGGCGGCCTCGCCTACATCGCGCTGGAGCTGGTCGATGGCCTGCCCATCACGCGCTACGCGCGCGGGCACAACCTGGATCTGCGCCAGCGGCTGGTGCTGTTCCTGATGGTCTGCCGTGCGGTCGAGACGGCGCATCGCGCGCTGATCGTGCATCGCGACCTGAAACCGTCCAACGTGCTGGTCACCGCCGAAGGCGACGTCAAGCTGCTCGATTTCGGTATCGCCAAACTGCTCGACGAGGATGCGACCGGCGCGATCCGCACCCAGCATCGCGTACTCACGCCGGCGTATGCCGCGCCGGAGCAGTTCGCGCAGCAACCGATCACCGCGGCCACCGATGTGTATGCGCTGGGCATCCTGCTGGACGAGTTGATCACCGGCTGCCGGCGCGCCGCCGGCGATACCGGCACGCCTTCGTCGCAAATCACCCCGCTGTCCATCGCCACTGCTTATGGTCCGGCCCAGGCGCTGGCGTCGCTGACCCCGATACGGCGCAAGCTGCGCGGCGACCTCGACAACATCGTGCTGAAGGCCACCGATACCGAGCCCGAGCGCCGCTACGCCTCGGCCGGTGCACTGGCCGAGGATATCGAGCGTCACCTGGACCGCCAGCCGGTGCTGGCGCATCCGCCGTCGCCCTGGTATCGCGCCGGCAAGTTCGTCGCGCGGCATCGCGGCGGGGTCGTCGTCACCGCGATGTTCATGGTGGCCATCCTCACCTCGCTGTCGATTGCCGTGTGGCAGGGCCAGGTGGCGCGTCACGAAGCGCAACGGGCCGATGCGATCCGGGATTTCGTGGTCGGCCTGCTGCGCAAGACCGCCCCCGACGTGCCGGCCAGCCAGCGCCCCGACGTGCCGACCCTGGTCTACACCGCCGCCGCCAGCCTGCCGCGGGAATTGCGCGACCAGCCGGACCTGCGCGCCGAGCTGCTCTACACGCTTGGCAACGTGCTGCGCGACATGGGCGACATGGAGCACTCCGAGGCGCTGCTGCGAGACGCCGAATCAGGCGCCGTATCGTTGCCGGAGTTTTCATCCGTGCGCATCGAGACGCAGATCGGTCTGGTGCGCACCCTGATCCGCCGGGACAACTACGCCGAGGCGGCGAAGCGCATCGCCCCGCTGCTGGCCATCCCGGCCCGGCGCCTTCCGGCGGATTCACCGCACGCGCAGCTGCTGAAGATCGCGATGGTCATCGCCGACGGCCGCGGCGACACGGACCAGGCCGTGACCTACGGGCGCGAGATGATCGGGGCTTATCGCGACGACTGCGCCGCGGGCCTGCGCTGCCACGATCTCGGCTTTGCCACCCACGACCTGGCCAGCGTGCTGCTCGACGCCGACCGCATCGCCGAAGCGCGCGTGCTGGCCGATGAAGCGCTGGCGCGCAAGCAGCACGATGCGACGCCGATGAGCCTCGCCAATACGCTGGAGCTGCAGTCGAAAATCGCGCTCTACCGCGGCGATCTCGATGCCGCCGAGGCGGATGCGCAAAAGGCCCGGGCGCTGGTGGACTCGCTGGGCAACAGCCTGCATCGCAAACCGCTGGAACCCGAATCGCAACGCATCGACGTGCTGCTGGCCCGGGAGAACGCCGGCGATGCGCTGGGGCTGGCAGCCACGCTCATGGACGAACAACGCGCACGCCAGGCGTCGCGCTGCCGCCTCGCCTGGAGCGAACTGCAGCAGGCCCGTGCCCGGCTGCTGCTGCAGCAGCCGCAGGATGCCGCCGCCACCGCGGCGCGCTCGCTCGATGACGGTGCCGACTGCCACGACATGGAGCGCGAGGTCACCGTGGCGCTGGCCGGGCTGGAGCGCGGCCGCGCCCTGGCCGCGGCGGGCGATGCCGCCGGCGCCGAAGCGGCCTACGCGAAGGCGGCTGCGCGGAACGCACAGGTGCATGCCGACGATCCGCTGTCGTGGCCGCTGTACCTGGCCGGATCGATGCGCCTGGCCAGCGCACTCGGTCATGCCGATGCCGCCACGCATGACGCGCAATTGCTGCTGGCCGCGCTGGACCGCGCCAAGGCGCTGCCCAGTCATCCCTGGCGGCTGGAAGCCCAGCTCACCCTGGCCAGCGCCACGCCCGGTGCCGGCTCAGCCGTAACGATCGACTGGCCCGCGTTCGACGCCGCGCTGGGCCGGATCCGCGCCTGGCCCGTCGGCGCGCGGCTGGCGCAGTGGCGCGCCGCCACTCGCGGCCGTCCGTAAGCCGCAACGGACCAACCTCGCCCATATGCCGCCGCCGTCTGGCGGGATGCCCCCGCACGAGCGGCTATCGCGCCGAACCCGCCCATGTCGCAATTTGCCGCAGGGCGGTGTTCTCCGTCATGCCACGACCGCACAGGCCGGGGCAGGGGGCCGCATCAACCAGCCGTGGGGGCAAACCGCCATGTTCGATCGCCGTATTTCCCGCTCCGCTACCTGTCAGCGACTGACCGCCACCATCGTGGCCCTGCTGCTGGCCGGCACCGGCGTCACACACGCCCAACAGGCCGACCGCCAGCCGCCGGGCAATCCGTTGACCACCGCCGATCTCTCGGGCTGGCTGCAAACCAGCGCGCCCAATGGCCGCATCGACGCCAGCAATCCGTTCTTCCAGGGCCTCGGCAGCAACGGCCGCTCGTGCAACTCCTGCCACCGCCAGGCGCAAGGCTGGACGATCTCGCCCGACGAGCTGCGCCAGCGCTTCGCCCGGACCAACGGCGCCGATCCGATCTTCGCCCTGGTCGATGGCGCGGTGTCGCCGGTGGCGGATGTCTCCAACGTCTACGCACGCCGCAGCGCCTACGCCATGCTGCTCAGCCGTGGCTTGCTGCGCATCGGATTGCCGATACCGGCGAACGCGGAGTTTCGCCTGAGCAAGGTCGACGACCCCTACGGCTACGCCAGCACGCGCGAGCTGTCGCTGTTCCGCCGGCCGCTGCCGTCGACCAACCTGGTCTGGCTCACCGCCGTGATGTGGGACGGCCGCGAAACCTTCGCGCCGTTCAAGCCGCCGATGGATGCGGGCATCGATCTGGAAAACCTGCGGGTCAGCCTCGCTTCGCAGGCGCGCCACGCCATCCTTGGCCACGAGCAGGCGGCTACCGCGCCCGGCGATGCCGTCATCGGGCAAATCGTGGACTTCGAAATGCACCTGTTCACCGCGCAGGTCGACGACAACACGGCAGGCCAGCTCAACAGCGACAACGCCATGGGCGGCGCCAACATCCTCGCCCAGCAACGCTTCTGGATCGGCATCAACGACACGCTCGGCAATGATCCCACCGGCGACGCGTTCGATGAAAAGTCCATGCGCCTGTTCGACGACTGGAACGATCCCACCGCGCAGTTTCGCCGCGACCCGCGTGGCCGCGCACGTGCCGCCATCGCCCGCGGCGAGCAGTTGTTCAACTCTATGCCGATCGCCATCAGCGGCGTGGCCGGGCTCAACGACGTGACCGGCCTGCCGGTGATCCACGGCAGCTGCAGCAGCTGCCACAACTCGCCCAACATCGGCAATCACTCGATGGCGCTGCCGATCAATATCGGCCTCGCCGACGCCAACCGGCGCACCGCGGACATGCCGCTGTACACCCTGACCAACCAGGCCACCGGCAAGGTCGTGCAAACCACCGATCCCGGCCTGGCCATGATCACCGGCAAATGGGCCGACATCGGCAAGTTCAAGGGCCCGATCCTGCGCGGCGTGGCCGCGCGCGCACCATACTTCCACAACGGCTCGGCGGCCACCCTGGGCGACGTGATCGACTTCTACGACACCCGCTTCAACATCCACATGAGCGGGCAGCAGAAAAGCGATCTGGTGGCTTTTTTGTCGGCGCTGTAACGGTGTCGGTGCTTTACTTCCACAGAGTCCGAGGTGATCGACATGCGTGCGCTATTGACCCTCTGCTACGGCGTGCTCTGCTACGTCGTGTTCTTGCTGACGTTTCTCTACGCCATCGCTTTCGTGGGCGATTTTCCGGTGCCCCAGACCGTGGACCGGCCGTCGCCCGCCCGGCCGGCGACGGCCGCGACATGGGTCATCGACTTCGCACTGCTCGGGATCTTCGCCGTGCAGCACAGCGGCATGGCTCGTCATGGCTTCAAGACGTGGCTGACGCGGATGCTGTCGCCGGCGATCGAGCGTAGTACCTACGTGTTGCTGTCCAGCCTGGCGTTGATCCTGCTGTTCTGGCAGTGGCGGCCGTTGCCGGGCACGGTCTGGCAGGTGGGGCCCGGCTGGGCTGCCATCGTGCTGTACGCATTGTTCGCCTTCGGCTGGCTGCTGGTGCTCACCGGCACCTTCGTCATCAATCATTTCGACCTGTTCGGCCTGCGCCAGGTGTGGCTATACGCGCGCGGGCAACCCTGCACGCCGCTGCCGTTCAAACAGCATTTCTTCTATCGCATCGTGCGGCATCCGCTGATGCTCGGCTTCCTCATCGCCTTCTGGGCCACTCCGCACATGAGCGTCGGCCATCTGCTGTTTGCCGTGGCCACCACGGGCTACATCCTGATCGCGGTGAAGTTCCTCGAAGAGCGCGACCTGATCGCCACGCACGGCGGCGACTATCGGCGCTATCAAGGTGAAGTGCCGATGCTGTGCCCATGGCCGCGACCCCACGGCAAGACGTCCAGGCCCACGGCGAAAATGGCGCATTGAGCGTGTCCATCCATCAGGATGTGGCTCGCGCCGTGCACTCCGATGGTCCACCGGCGCAGCAGCCTGCCGAAGGCGCGCAGGCCAGGATGGGTCATGACCGGCAGCACGGCGGTCATGGTGATTCGGTGAACAGTTGTTGCCGGGTCAGGATGACCACGATGAAACCGAACGGATAACCCAGGCTTTCCAGCAGGAAGGCGCCCGGCATGCCGGCGAGGTGGCGATGCGGCAGGCCGGCCGCCAGCGCGGACAGGCTCAATGCCGTGAAGCCCCGGCTGAGCTCTCGCTCGCCTTCGCGGCGGGTCACCTCGTGCAGCACCGCAGCGCGCGTTGGTCGCTTGTCCTCGACGTCGCCCTGTTCGTCGCCCGACAGCGAAAAGCCTAGCTGTGCCAGCTAGGCGGCCGTGTACAAACGGAAGTCTTGGGGCGCGGAGCGAGCAGGTTGTCGCACCCTGTTTCCTCACCGGACGTCAGAGCCCCGTCGCCCGGGCTCTTTTCCCGGCGCTCGGCACTTTTTGCTCCGCGACCGGGGCTTTTTTGCCCATCACCGAGGCCATCGAGCTCGGTGGCCGGGACTTCTTGCTCCGACATCGAGGCTTTTTTGTCCGGCGCCCGAGCTCCGAGCTGCAACGCCGGAGCTTTTTGCTCGGCGGCCGGGGCTTTTTGGCCCATCGTCGGGGTGAGTGAGCTCGGCGGTCGGCACTTTTTGCTCCGTCATCGAGGCTTTTTTGTCCGGCGCCCGAGCTCCGAGCTGCAGCGCCGGGGCTTTTTGCTCGGCGGCCGCGGCTTTTGGGTCTATCGCTGGTGCTCCGGGCTCGGCGCTCGGTGCTGTTTGCTTCGCCGCCGTGGCTTTCCGGGGTGTAGCCGAGGCGATGCGGTCCGCCGTTGCGACCATGAAGATCGCCGCCGCCGGAATCGTCGTCGCTTCTGCGTTATGCTCGATCGGTATTCCGGGGGGAATGGATGACCATGCAGCGCTGGCTGACCGCCACCGCCGTGACCTGTGTCGCCGCTGCAAGTTGTAGCGAAGCGCCACCAGGGACGACGACACAAACCGCACGCCGACCACAGCAGGCCGGCCCGACGAATCCACTCGTCACCGCCGGCCACCTCGCCGGCGTCGAGGCCGCGGGCCCGACGGGCGACCAGCGCGCCATGCAGGGCCACATCGAAGCGATCCGGAAGGACACGATGCGCTCCATGCATCTGGCCGACCCGTCGCGCCGCATCGACCACGAAGCCGCCCGCGCCGCCGTGCGCCCGCTGCAAGGCGTGCAATCCGCCGTGTGGATCGACAACGCGAATCTGCTGGTGCTGGTCGGCGGCGGCCAGTACCGCAGCGTGGCCACCATCGACAACGTCTGCCTCGCCCTGGAACCGCTGGGCGACACGCTGAGCGTGGTCGTCAACGTGCAGGACGGCGACGACCTCGGAAGGCGCCGATACGTTGTCGCGGAACTGCCAGCTCGGGGCAGGGGAGCGGGCGATGTTTCAGCAGACGCGGAGGGTGGAGGCGAAGGAAACAAAGCCGGTGCACTTTCTTCCATCCGAAATCTAATTGGCGTAAGTCACGTAGGAGTGCGGCATGTCGTTACCTAGCGTTTACACTCAAGTTTATGGCCAACTTCCTGAGTTCATGGCTAAACTTCAAGAAGGGCAGGCTCCTTCTAGTTTTACACAACAGCATTTGAAGGATATTGGATTTCCATCCTCAAATCACAGAGCATTTATTCCTCTGTTGAAAGCGCTAGG
>DHXA01000274.1:0-6669 GCA_002413455.1 Rhodanobacter sp. UBA5168
ATCGCTTTTCGTGACCGTCAACACTTCGTTGAGAAATTTTTCAGCGAGGTTTGTTGCGGAAACCTTCGTGAGAGAGCGTCTCGTCGAAGGGGCGAGAATCATAGCGCCGTGTCGCGCTCCTGTGAAGAGGCACGAGGATTTTTTTTCACGAAAGTCATCCGCGATTGCGGCGCTACACTTCTCGCCACGCTACCCCTGCGACGAGTACAGATGATGAAGCCATGGCTTGCACCGATGCTCTTGTTGATTGCCGGCTGCGCCAACGCTGCCCCCGGAAGTGGCGCGCCCGCGGTGGTGCTTCACGAACAAAGGTTTTCGGCGGAATTTGCCACTGACGCGCCCAGCCGCGAGCACGGGCTGATGATGCGCACCACGCTGGCTCCCGATCACAGCATGCTGTTCGTATTTTCCCAAGCCGCACCGCAGGCATTCTGGATGAAGAACACGCTGATCCCGCTCGACATCCTGTATTTCGATACGGACCGACGGTTGGTCTCGATGCAGTTGGATGTGCCGCCGTGCAAGGCCGATCCCTGCCCCCTCTATCCCAGCGACGCACCAGCGCGTTACGTGCTCGAACTGTCAGCCGGTACGGCGCGGCGCATCGGCGCAAAGACGGGCGATGAACTGAAGATCGAGGGCGACATCGGCCCGGTGCGTTGAGCGGCCTGGCTGGGTTTATTCAGCATTCCGACGCGATAGGGGATCAGGTCTTCGGGGCGCAAGCTTGCCAATGCGTCCCAATCATCTTCGAAAGGAATGAACTGTCGCACGGGATGTTCCTCGAGTAGCGCGCCATTGCGCAGGAACATCTGAGCAGACGGCCCGGCCAATGCGATGGCGAGATCGGGCCGTTTTCAGGCGGGGAGCGGCCCTCAGTCGAGTTCGATCATCTCGAAATCATCCTTGGTGGTGCCGCAATCCGGACAAGTCCATGTGTCGGGCACATCTTCCCAGCGGGTACCTGGCTCAATCCCTTCGTCAGGAACGCCCACGGCTTCATCATAGATATAGCCGCAGACAACACACATCCATTTGCGCAAGGCAACGGCTTCGGTGGAACTCTGGCTCATGGTCGGACTTCTTTGGATCGTCATGGAATGGCACATTCTCGCAACTCGCCCGGCAATGCGAAAGCATCGCACTGCCGCTGACCACACATTCACACGCGTGAGGTATCGAATTGAACAGGCTTGCACCATGGCCAGGGCGTGGCCTTTACGCCCTCACCGACGGGCCTCGCGAGGATCTGTTTGAAGTCGTCTCCCAAGCGCTTGCGGGCGGCGCACGACTGCTGCAGTACCGCGACCCGACCGCTGACGCGGCTCGCCGTCGCGCCGAAGCGACTGCCCTCAGGCAGCTGTGCCACGAGCATGGCGTGCCATTGATCATTGACGATGACATCGCGCTGGCCAAGGCTGTGGGTGCGGATGGCGTTCATCTGGGCAGTGCGGAGAACGACATCGGTGCCGCCCGCAGCGAGCTCGGCAGCCACGCGATCATCGGTGCAGCCTGTCGCGACTCGCTGCAACTGGCGCAAGTGGCTGCCCACGCCGGCGCGAGCTATCTGTCGTTCGGCGCGTTCTTTCCCTCACCGACCAAGCCGTTGGCACCGCGTGCCTCGATCGATCTGCTGAGGCAAAGCGCCGCGTTCGGCATACCGCGGGTGGCGATCGGCGGAATCACGCCGGACAATGGTGCACCGTTGATTGAAGCCGGCGCAGATTTTCTGGCGGCGGTTTCAGCCCTTTTCGGTGCCTCCGACGTACGCGCTGCCGCGCGAAGTTTTGCCGGCATGTTTTCCCCCGACCGAGAATCCACGCGATGACCAATCACGAACTCTTCCAGCGCGCCCTGCAACTGATGCCCGGTGGCGTGAACTCGCCGGTACGTGCGTTCCGGTCGGTCGGTGGCGAGCCGTTCTTCACGGCGCGCGCGGATGGTGCGTATCTGTGGGATGTCGAAGGCACGCGTTATATCGACTACGTCGGCTCGTGGGGGCCGATGATCGTCGGTCACAACCATCCGGTGGTGCGCGCGGCGGTCGAGCGCGCAATCGGTAACGGGTTGTCGTTCGGTACGCCTTGCGCGGCCGAAGTGACCATGGCCGAGACGATCGCCCGTCTGATCCCGTCGGTGGAAATGGTGCGCATGGTCAACTCCGGTACCGAGGCGACGATGTCGGCTATCCGGCTCGCCCGGGGTGCCACAGGCCGCGCCCGGATCGTGAAATTCGAGGGCTGCTACCACGGCCACGGCGACAGTTTTCTGGTCAAGGCCGGATCCGGTGCACTGACCTTCGGCGTACCCACCTCGCCGGGTGTCCCGAAAGCGAATGCCGATCTCACACTCACCCTGCCATACAACGATATTGATGCCGCGAGAACCCTGTTCGCCGAGCAGGGGCGCGACATTGCCGGCCTGATCATCGAGCCGGTCGCCGGCAACATGAACTGCATCCTTCCCGTGGACGGTTACCTGCAGGCACTGCGCGAACTGTGCACGCAACACGGCGCACTGCTGATCTTCGACGAAGTGATGACCGGCTTCCGCGTCGCGCTCGGTGGCGCACAGGCGCACTATGGCGTTACGCCCGACCTGACCACGTTCGGCAAGATCATCGGCGGCGGCATGCCGGTGGGTGCCTATGGCGGCCGCCGCGATCTGATGGAACAGATCGCACCGGCTGGCCCGATCTACCAGGCAGGCACGCTCAGCGGCAATCCGGTGGCCATGGCGGCGGGCCTGGCGATGCTGGAACTGGTCCAGGCACCGGGCTTCCATGATCGGCTCGCCGCCCGCACGCGCCTGCTCACCGACGGTCTTCAATCGGTCGCCGACGGTGAAGGCATTTCATTCAGCACCAACCGCGTCGGCGGCATGTTCGGCTTGTTCTTCAGCGCTGAAAAAAAGGTGACCAGCTACGCGCAGGCGACAGCGGCGGATACCGCACTGTTCAACCGCTTCTTCCACGGCATGCTGAGACGCGGCGTGTACCTGGCGCCGTCGGCATTCGAGGCCGGCTTCATGTCCAGCGCACACAGCGACCAGGACATCGCCGACACGCTGGAAGCCGCGCGCGACGCATTGCGCGACGCTCGGGTCTGACTCACCAGCTGCCGGTATTCGGCATCGAAGCCCATGGTTCGCGCGACGGCAGATGGCCTTCCTGCAGCAGTTCGATCGAGATCAGGTCGGGCGAGCGCACAAAGGCCATGTGGCCATCACGCGGCGGGCGATGAATGGTGCAGCCCATCGCCTGCAAACGCTCGCAGGTGGCGTAGATGTCCTCGACGCGAAACGCCAGGTGGCCAAAGTTGCGCGCCGAACCGTAATCCTCCTGCGAGCCCCAGTTCCAGGTCAGCTCAATTTCGGCCTCCGGGCTGTCCGCCGCCGATAAAAACACCAGCGTGTACTTGCCTTCGGGCACTTCCATGCGGCGCACCTCACGCAGGCCAAGACCCTCGCAATAAAAGCGCAACGAGGCGTCGAGGTCATGCACGCGCACCATGCTGTGCAGATATTTCATCGGGATGCTCCTGATCGATGGGCTGTCGCGAAACGTGTCTCAGCCTGCCGCAAAATCGCTCAACGCCGCGTGCAGGCGGGTGAGACCCTCGGCCAGTTCTTCATCGGTGATGGTCAGCGGCGGCACAAAGCGCAGTACATCCGGCCCGGCCTGCAGCAACAGCAGGCCGTGCGCCACGGCGTGATCGAGAATCGCGGCCGCCTTGCCCTTGTGCGCATCGGCCAACACCGCTCCGATCATCAGGCCGCGGCCGCGCACCTCGGCGAACAGGTTCAACTCATGGTTGATGTGGGCCAGCCCGGCGCGCAGGTCGTTCGCCTGACGCTCTACGTTCATCAGCACCGCCGGCGAAGCCAACTTGGCCAGCGCGACACGCGCGACCGCGGCCGCCATCGGATTGCCGCCGAACGTGGTGCCGTGTGCGCCGTACTGCATGACCTCGGCTACCTTCGGGCCAGCCAGCATCGCGCCGATCGGGAAGCCGCAACCAAGTGCCTTGGCCAAAGTCACGATATCCGGCATGACGTTTTCATGGGTATGCGCGAACAGCGTGCCGGTGCGGCCCATGCCGCACTGGATCTCGTCCAGCACCAGCAAGGCGTCATGCTGGTCGCACAGCTCGCGGATGCGCTTCATGAAACCCGGTGCAGCCGGCAGCACGCCGCCCTCGCCCTGCACCGGCTCCAACATCACTGCGGCGATGTCGCCCGCGGCGAAGGCTGCCTCCAGCGCGGCCTCGTCATTGAAATCGAGATAGCGGAAACCCGCCGGCAGCGGCTCGTAGCCTTCCTGGTATTTCGGCTGTGCCGTGGCGGTGACCGTGGCCAGCGTGCGGCCGTGAAACGAACCCCTGAATGTGATGATGTTGCGTTGTTCCGCCGTGCGCCCTTTCGACGCCGCCCACTTGCGTACCAGCTTGATCGCCGCCTCGTTCGCCTCGGCACCGGAGTTGCACAGGAACACCCGTTCGGCAAAGCGCGAAGCCGTTACCAGTTCTTCGGCCAGCCGCAATGGCGGTTCGGTGTAGAAGACGTTGCTCGCATGCCACAGCTTATGGGCCTGCGCGCTCAATGCTTCGAGCAGATCCGGGTCCTGGTGGCCCAGCGCGTTCACCGCGATGCCCGCGCCAAAATCAATGTAGTCGCGGCCCTGCGTATCCCATACGCGCGCGCCCTTGCCGTGATCGAGTACCAGCTCACGCGGCTTGTATACCGGCAGCCAATAGCGTTTGCCGAGGTCGGTCAGGGTGGAATCGTGCGCTTGCATGCTGGATCCGTGAGGCTGCCAGGGATGTGACAAGACAACCAGCTGGCGTGGGAAAACGGATTCGAACTCCGTAGGGGAACGCCATCGTAAATGCTGCGTGCCGGCTTTGCACGACCCAGCAAGCCGATGGGCTGTAAACCACGACGCGCGCTGTATCAATGCCGTTACATGCGGCCAGCGACGGCCGTGATGACGCCATTCGAGTCCAGTCTGCCGCCTCTGCGCGATCGTTCCCGTTGTAAACCTCGCAACACCGCTGCATCGCCTTCCGCCGATGCTGGCAGGCGCCAGTCGTTGCTGCGGCTGGAGTTTCCGGCCATGGCACATAGCTTGCGTTATCCGCTCATGGATCAGGGACGGGGGGAAACCATGCATCACGCAAAACAACGTGCAGCGCTTCGCTGCATCGCCGGGGGCTCGTTGCTGGCGCTTGGCGCGCTGGTGTTGTCGACTCTTTTGATGGCTGCCGACGCACACAGGGCGGTACAGGTGCAGCATGGTGAGAGCGTGGTGCTCCGCAACGTATCCGCGCGCCCGGCCTATCGGGAGGCTCCGCCGGGGATGGCGCTGATCGTGAACCCTTCCCCGCGCCACGAGCTGGACCGCGCCCTCAATACCGGCGAGCTTTCGGACGAGGATTACGCCAACCTCAATGCCACCGCGTCCACCAGCAATCGCAACGCGCATGGCACCACTGTGGAGCGAATGACCGGCAGCGCGCTCGGCAACAGCCTCGGCAGTCGCACCAGCAGCGACGTCACCGGCAACGGTTTCAGCCATGTGATCGCTGCCCCCATGGGCGGCGTCGGCCGCGCCACCGGCGGCATAGGGGACCAGGTACAGGGCGCGCTGTCACAGCTGCCCGGCCTCACCCCTTCCGGCCCCAGCGGACATTGAGCATTGCCATGGCCTCCCTTCGCGCACGGTCCGCCGCACTGGCCCTGGCATTGACCCTGGCGTTACCCACTACCGCGGCCTGCGCCGCGGGTGATGACTACGCCATGATGCTCCGCTATCTCGCCAGCAGCCGCATCGATGGCAACGCCATGCGCGGCACCAGCGGTGCCAGCAGCGTCAACATGGCCGCGGGCGATCTCAACCAGCAAGCCAACTTGCGCGCGTTTGCCAGTGGCGGCAACGTGACTGTCCAGGGCACGCAGACGCAACAGGACAATCATTTCGATCGCCCCTACGCCGCCAGCGCCGCCATTGGTGGCGCGGCCTACGCATCCGGCCATGGGCTCGCATCGATCAACCAGGCCAGCGGCAGCGGCAACATGCAGCTCAATGCGGTTGCCGGCGAACTGGCTGCACATGGAATACGCGAAACGACGGACGGCTCCCTGTCATCCGCCATTTCAGCGTGTGCAGGGGAGCAGCACCCCCGAACCATCCCTTCATCCGGCGACGGCCCGCGCAGTGCGGCGGTCGAAGCGTCGGCCATGCGGGGGTATCAGGGTGTGATGCAACTCAATCAGGCCGCGGGGTCGGGCAACGCCACCGGTAATCAGCTGCTGCTGTCCGTGTCGTCGTCACCGCGGTGAATGCACTACGCACCAAGAGAGAGAGGACATCATGAACGCCACATTCAAGAAAACACTGCTGGCCATGGCCGTTGCCACGTTGTTCGGCACCGCTACTGCGTACGCCCAGAACGGCGGCCGCAACGACTCCCACTCCGACCGCTCGCACAAGGTGACGTTCGACAAGAAGGTGGAGCTGAGCACGGACATCTCGCTGAAGGGCGATCCGCGCGTGCATGGCAACATCGACATCAACGCCGCCGCCATTGCGATTGTCGACAACAAGCAGACCAATGGCGCCAACGAGGCTGAGAACACCAACCTCAAAAACAGCGCCTCGGCCTCCGGCAA
>DHXA01000274.1:6879-18868 GCA_002413455.1 Rhodanobacter sp. UBA5168
GCCTCCGGCAACATCGGCGTGAACATCGGTTCCGGCGACAGCAACCAGCAGGATAACGCTGCTGCCTTGTCGTCCGCCGACGCCAGCTTTGCCTTCGGCATGGCAGACGGCGAGGTGTTCGTGAACCAGCAGGGCGCGTTCAACAGCACCATGAACGCCGGCGTCACCAACAGCGCCACGATCAGCGGCAATGCCTTCAACAGCGCATCGGGCAACCTGGGCGTGAACGTCACCTCGGGCAACAACAACCAGCAGAAGAATGCGATGGCCGCCGCTGTTGCGACCACCAGCTTCGCGCAGTCCTCCGTGGCGTCGAATCAGGCCTCCGGGCACAACTCGGTCAGCAATGCCGGCTACGTCCAGCAGTACAACGACACGGTCGATGTCTCGATGAGCGGCGCGGTACGGGGCTACTCGCTCGGGCTGGGCCTTGGCGGCTACGCGGGCCATTCGTCGGGGAGCTACTCGGGCAACTCGTCCTCCAACAGCAGCGGCATGGCGTACCAAGCCAGCAATCTGTATCCGGACAGCTGGAATGGCGACACGCACCCGAGTGGCAACCAGACCGGCCACATCGACTTCGACAACGAGGCTCAGGGTGCCGTACAGAATCCGAACCGCCCCGGCGTGGGCGGCTTCGCCTTCGACACCAGCAGCCACAGCAGCGGCAGCGAAAGTGGAACCACGCGCGGTACCGAGTCCGGTGCGCTGGGCTTCGTCGAGCTCTCGGCGAATGATCTCTACGCCGACCTCAGCGGCACCGTGACCACCACGCGCTGGGTCGTGGTGGACGCGACCAATACCGCCAGCCTGAGCGGCAATGCGTTCCAGAACGCGTCGGGCAACATCGGCATCAACGTCGCCTCGGGCAGCGGCAATCAACAGGCGAACAGCCTCGCGATGGCCGTTGCGCAGCCCGGTGGCGGTGGTGGCGAGACGCCGTAATCGCAACGAGCACAAAGAGTCGCGCAAGCGACCCACGAGGGCGGTAACCCGGCAGCAGTGAAGCCGGGTACCAACGGAACCCCCCGGCCCGTCCCCTGCGGGCCGGGGGTCTTCCTCGACAAGGAATCATCATGCGACACCTGCCGATTGCCACCGCACTTCTTTCGCTCGGCCTGATCGCGAACACGATCGCTCGCGCCGGCGAAGTGCGCTTCGACGGCGTGCTGCCCAACGGCAGCCTGTATGTCAGCCATGTCGAGAGCATGCAGGAAGGGCGTTACCGCAATATCGTGCGCCAGCACACCGACTACAGCTGCGGCGCGGCGGCACTGGCCACCATTCTTCGCTACGCCTATCACCTCAACGTGGACGAGAACACGGTGATCGAGGGCATGATGGGCGTGGCCGATACGGAACTGGTCAAGCAGCGGGGCTTCTCGTTGCTCGACATCAAGCACTACGTGGCATCGCTGGGCATGCGCGGCCGCGGCTACCGCATCAACGAGGCGCGCCTGCGCAGCCTGCATGTCCCCGGGCTGGTGTTGATGGATGTCCGCGGCTTTCGGCACTTCGTGGTGCTCAAGCAGGTTCACCACGATACGGTGGAACTTGCCGACCCGATCCTTGGAAACCGCAGCGTGCCGCTGGCCGATTTCGTCAAGGCTTGGCCATCGCGCGCGGTGTTCGTGGTGATCGGCAACGATTTCGACCGCAAGACGGTCTTGCTGCAACCTACCGGCCGGGCCAGTGCCCGTGCGCTGTTTGCACGTCAGGGCACAATCACCGACGCCGAACTGCTCGACTTTGGGTTCACCCATGCCGATCTCTTTTGAGGAAACACGGTCATGAAGCACACCCGGCTTTACATGCTTGGTTCCGCGCTGATTCTTGGTCATTGGGCCGCGCCGGTCATGGCCAGCGATGCTCCGGCAGCCAGCGGGCTGGAAGAGATCAGTGATGCGGAACTGGGCGGCATGCGCGGCCGCTACACCGTGGGCGACAATGCGATTGCCTGGTTCGGCGTGAAGATGATCTCGACCTGGCAGACCAGTACCGGTCAGGTGCTGCAAGGCACGCTCGCCCTGAACATGGACTTCACCCATGACAAGGTGAAACCGCAGATCACCTTCGAACCCATTGTCAGCATCACCCGTGCGGATGCTCCGCTGCCGCTCCCTGCCAGCGCTGCCACGCCGCCCGCGCGCAGTGTTGACGCCGCGGGCCTGGCCAACGTCGGCGGTGTCGTGCAAAGCGTGCAGGTGGCCGGCGATGGCAACCTCGCCAGCAATGTCACCCGGCTGACCGTCAGCAACGGCGACCGTGCCCCGGCCGGCACCGGCGCCGGCGCGCCGAGCGGCGTCGCCTCCGCATTCAGCGATGGCAGCAGCGCGGTGGCAAGCTTCGACGGGAGCAGTGCGAGCCTGCTGCTCAGCATCGACGGCCAGGGCTCGGTCGAGCAATGGATCCGCAACGGCAGCGTCGGCCAGAGCGTGCAGCTCACCGCCGACAACCAATTGATCAACAATCGCATGGAGATCGAACTGGTCCGCCAGACGGTAGCGGCCAACACCCAACTTGCGCAGAACGTTTCGCAGGCGATCAACCAGACGCAAGGGATCGGCATGCACTGAAGCGCCTGCCCGTTCGGCGCTTGCATCAGCTCAGGGGAAACGGACATGAATACCTACCAAGACGCTACTCGCCAGCGCGGTAGCCGCTGCGCTTCTGATCGGCACACCGATGGCGGCCGCCCAGACCGCTCCCGTCAGCGGACAGGATCAGGAACAGATCAACGCGCTCGTCGAGCAACTGCAGACGCTGAAGAGCAGCTACGCGCAGGAGGTGAGGCGGCTTCGCGAACTGGACATGCAGGTACAGGCGCTGCAGTCGCGTCTTGCCGGAAAGGCGGCGCCCAATACCGCGCTGCCAGCGCCGCCCACACCAGCCAGTGCCACCACACCGGGCAGCAGCACTGTCGGCAACGAAGCCAATCAGGCCGGCAGCATCGCAGACGCCGAAAAGGCCGAGGAACAAGCGCCCACTCGCAGCATGCAGGACGCGCTGTTGCAGGAGCATGCCGTATTCGACCGCAAGCTGACGGTGGAAAACAGCCTCAGCTACAGCCGCTACGATCGCAAGCAACTGACCCTCAATGGCTTCCTCGCGCTCGATGCGATCTTTCTCGGCAACATTGCCATCGAGAACGTCAAGTCCGATTCGCTCACCTACAATTTCGCGGCGCGCTACGGTCTGAGTCCGCGGCTGACACTGAACCTCGACGCACCTTATCTGGCTCGCCAGACCGCGTACCTGAAGGGTGGTGCGGGCGGATCGGCCGCGGCAGTTGCCGAAGAGCAGACCCGCGGCAACGGTATCGGCGACATCAGCTTCAGCGCCAACTACAAGTTGTTCGCCGAGACCACGTCCCGGCCGGACACCGTGCTGACTTTCGGCGTTACCGCACCGACGGGGCGCGCACCCTACGGCATCGACTGGAAGGTACTGGAACGCGGCGACGACAAATTCATCCGTTTCGCGGTGCCGCAGAAGCAGCCGACCGGCAATGGATTGTGGCAGGCCAATATCGGCGTGTCGGCGGTGAAGACCATGGACCCCGCGATCGTGTTCGCCAACCTTGGCTACATCCACTCGTTTCCGCGTCGCTTCGGCGAAATCGATACCGATCCGCAAACACGCACTCCCGGCGAGGTGAAGCTGGGCAACTCCTACTACTTCGGTGCAGGCGTCGCCTTTGCGTTCAACGAGCGCACCAGCCTGAGTCTGTCCTTCAGCGACCGCCTCAGTGCCAAGGCTTCCCTGCGCAACGGGGACCTGCCTTGGGCCAAGGTGATCGGGAGCGATGCCAATGCCGGTACCTTCAACCTCGGCGTGACCTACGCATTGAGTGCCCACACCACGCTGGTCACCTTGCTCGGTGTTGGCCTCAGCCCGGATGCCCCGGATTACAGCCTCACCTTCAAGGTTCCCTACATGCTCTGAGTCACCGGCCGTTCGCCGCCCTTCTCGCGGGGCAATGGCCGCTGCCTCCGAAGCGGGGAGCCTCCACGCAACTCTTCCAATACGATCTTGTGCTTCTTGCACAAGCGATACACGGTGACCCGCGATACGTTGAGTCGCCGCCCGCATTCACTGATATTGAAGTGGCTTTCGTGCAGGCAGTTGAGCACCGCCTCGCGTTCTGCCGAAACGCGGGCCAGACCGAGACTTGGACGGCCGATGCAGATTGGCCGCGCGCCCCGCAGATCCAGATCGGCGGCGCTGATCAGCGTGCCCTCGGCGACGACGGCTGCGCGTTGCACGCGATTGAGTAGTTCGCGTACGTTGCCTGGCCAGGCAAAATCATGCATGGCCTGCCGTGCGCCAGCGCTGAAGGCACGGGCGCGACTTTGATGCCGCAAGCGGAACGCGTCGAGAAAATATTGTGCGAGCAACTCGATGTCGCCGTCGCGCTCGCGCAGCGCGGGCATGTGCAGGCGCAGAACATTGAGGCGATAGTACAGATCCTCCCGAAAGCGCCCCTGGGCCACGGCCAACTCCAGATCCACATGGGTGGCCGCCAGCACTCGCACATCCAGTTTGATGGGCTGGCTGGAGCCCACGCGCAGCAACGTGCCCTCCTGTAGCAGGCGCAGCAGGCTGGTCTGCGCATCGAGCGGCAAATCACCGATCTCGTCGAGGAACACAGTGCCACCGACAGCCGCCTCGAAATGCCCGACGCGACGCGCATTTGCGCCGGTGAAGGCACCGCGTTCGTGCCCGAACAATTCGGACTGCACCAGATTCAATGGCAGTGCGCCGCAATTGATGGCGACGAATGGCCGCTCACGGCGCGCCGACAAGCCGTGCAATGCGCGCGCCGCCACTTCCTTGCCACTGCCGGTCTCGCCGGTGATCAGCACCGGCAATTCCACCGGTGCGTACTTGCGCAGGCCGGCCATGGTTGCGCGCATCACCGGGCTGATGGCGCCGACAATGCCAGGAATATCCGATTTCTCGACGGCCGGTGACCACCCACGGCCGATCTTTGTGAGCGTCTCGATCAGGTGCTTCATGTCAACGGGGGCGGTGAAAAAATCGGCACTGGCCCGCAGGATCCGCTCCACGTCCGGCGTATCGGCAGCGGTCTGCTGCTGCACCACGGCGAGCCACGGCAACCAGGGATGCTCGTCCATCAACCGCCCCATGGCCGCCACCGTCTCCGCATCGCTGTGCCGCAGATCGGCCATGGCCACCACGATATCGTCGCGCCGCATGCCCACGCCTGCCTGCATCGCCACGTCGCCGATCCGCGTGCGCCAGCCCGCCTGGGCCAGCGACGCGCACTCCTCAGCGGTAGGCTGTCCAAACCAGACGACACAACGCCTGGATGCCTGTTCGCTCGTCATGACGGCCCCCTGTCCAAACCTGCCGATGCAGTTCGAAAAGAGACACCTGGGCAGGTGTGATCCCGATGCTTTCAAGCCAGATATTGCATCTGACTTGCTACTAAAGTGTGAAACACCCCACATATTACTCCGTAATACACGAGGAACGCGTGAAGAAGAACCGTGTTTGTCGACGGCAACCCCTTGCAACGATAAGGGTATGTCGCTTGTAGATGTGGGCGAAAACCGGGGCTCGGTGTCGGGCGTACCGTACAGCCCCGAGCCCCGGACATTCGGGCGGAATCAGTCCAGGAACAGGTCTGGCAGTAACGGCATGCCCGGCTTCACCGCGTAGGTGTCGAAGTCGCTGACGCCGGCCTCGCGCAGGACGGCTTCGTCGATGGCGAAATGACCGGTGTAGTCACGGGCCGGCCGGGTCAGGATGACATGTGCGGCATCGGCCACGATCTCCGGCTTGCGGCAATGCTCGACCTTGACGCCCTCGATCATCCCGATCGCCGCGGTGGCGATCACCGTGCGCGGCCACAGCGCGTTCACCGCTATGCCGAGCGGGGCGAACTCCGCACTCATGCCCAACACGCAAAGGCTCATGCCGTATTTGGCGATCGTATAAGCGGTATGCGGCGCGAACCATTTCGGATCAAGGTTCGGCGGCGGCGACAGCATCAGCACATGCGGATTTGCCGCCTGCTTCAGATAGGGCAGACAGCTCTGAGTCACCAGAAAGGTACCGCGGGTATTGACCTGGTGCATCAGGTCATAGCGTTTCATCGGTGTGTCGGCGGTGCCGGCCAGCCAGATCGCGCTGGCATTGTTGACGACGATGTCGATGCCACCGAAACGGTCGGCCGCCTGCGCTGCGGCGGCGCGCACCTGCTCCTCTTCCCGGATGTCCACCTGCAGCGGCAGCGCCTTGCCGCCAGCCGCCTCGATGGCAGCCGCGGCCGTGTGGATGGTGCCGGGCAATTTCGGGTTCGGCACACCGCTCTTGGCCGCGATCACGATATTGGCGCCGTCGCGCGCAGCGCGCACGGCAATCGCCAGGCCAATGCCGCGCGAAGCGCCGCTGATGAACAAGGTCTTGCCGGCAAGGTTGCCCATGAACAATCGACTCCGTCGCAGCTGTCAGGTGGGTCGGGCCAGTGTAAACCTTGCCGATTCACGGCTTCTGGAAGCGCGGCAGGATGTCGCGCAGTTCGGCCAACCGCTGCAGCGGGTCGCTCAACTCCAGCAGGTGCTGCTGCTCGGTCGCATCCAGCGGCAACAGTTCGGCCAACCGAAAACCCACCCAGCTGGCGTCGTCATAAGCGCTGGGCGGGGCGAGCCGCCAGTGCGGTGCCATGGTCTCGATCAGCCGTTCGAGGATGCTCTGCAGCAAGGCAAACTCCACCGGTACCGGCAGTTCCGGCTCGGCCGGCCATACCTCCACTTCGCCGCGCAACAGGCCGTCGGCGCGGATGCGGCTGCGTGCAACCCGAAAGCGCTGGTCGCCTGCAGCAACGATGCCGAGCAGACCATCTTCGTCGCGATGAAAGTCGTTGATCCTGGCAATCGTGCCGATGGCGGCCGGCACCGCCGGCGCGCCCGTTTCATGTCCATCAAGGATCAGGCACACGCCGAATCCGGTGCCTTGGCGGGTGCACTCGCGCACCAGATCGAGATAGCGCGGCTCGAAGATCCGCAGATGCAGCTGCCCGCCCGGAAACAGCACGGAGGCAAGCGGAAACAGCGGCATCTCGATCAGCGGCGATTGGGCGACCATGCCAATGAGTGTAACCAGAGGGCCAGCGACCGGGCAGCCACCGGCTGTGGCTGTGTTCACCGGAACGCCGCGTTACGTGGACCTGGCGGTCGCATGGTGGCGCTCAGACGCCGGTCCGCAATGCCTCGACGAAACGGCGCGGCGCGTTTTCGAAACCGCCGTTGGACATGAACACGACTTGATCGCCGGGCCGGACCAAGATGCGCAATGCGTCGATCAGCGCATCGACGCCCGGTGCGGTGCTACCGCGCCCGCCCAGCGCATCGGTGACCTGATGCGCGTCCCACGGCAATTCCGGTCGGTGCAGAAACACCACCGCGTCGGCGTCGACCAGCGACGGCGCCAGCGCGTCGGCATGCGCGCCCTGACGCATCGAATTGGAGCGTGGTTCCAGCGCCACCAGGATGCGCGCCCCGCCAACCTTCGCGCGCAGTCCGGCCAAGGTGGTCGCGATGGCGGTGGGGTGGTGGGCAAAATCGTCGTAGATGCGCACGCCGCTCACCTCGCCGACCAGCTCCATCCGCCGCTTCACGCTTTCAAAAGTGGTAAATGCGGACAGCAGTGCCTTCGGCTCGGCCCCGGCGGCGGTCGCGGCGGCCAGCGCGGCCAACGCGTTCATCACGCTATGGTTGCCCAGCAGGGACCAGCTCACCTCACCGACCAGCTCGCCGGCGCGATGCACGATGAACGCGGAGCCGTCCGCGTCGACCAGGGTCGCCTGCCAGTCGCCGCAACCAATGCCGAACGTTTCCACCGGCGTCCAGCAGCCCATCGCCAGTACTTCGGCCAGCCGCTGATCGTGCGCGTTGACGATCAGCCGGCCGTTGCCCGGCACCATGCGCACCAGGTGATGGAACTGGCGCTGGATCGCGGCCACGTCGGGAAAGATGTCAGCGTGGTCGTATTCGAGATTGTTGAGGATCGCGATGCGCGGCCGGTAGTGCACGAACTTCGAGCGCTTGTCGAAGAACGCGGTGTCGTATTCGTCCGCCTCGATCACGAACGGCTCGCCCCGCCCCAGCCGCGCCGACACGGCGAAATTGCCCGGCACGCCGCCGACCAGAAAGCCCGGCGAGAGATCGGCCTGCTCTCTTGAAGCATGCTCCAGCAAATGCGCCAGCAAACTGGTGGTGGTGGTCTTGCCGTGGGTGCCGGCGACGGCCAGCACATTGCGCCCCTGCAGCACGGCCTCACCCAGCCATTGCGGACCGGAGATGTAACGCAGTTGCTGATCGAGCATGTATTCGACCGCGGGATTCCCGCGGGTCATCGCGTTGCCGACGACGACCATATCCGGCCGAGCATGATCGGGGCCGGCTTGCAGATGTTCGGCCGTGTAGCCGCTCATCAATGCAATGCCGAGCGCTTCGAGCTGGTTGCTCATCGGTGGATAGACGTTGGCGTCGGAGCCTTCGACCGTATGCCCGAGTTCGCGAGCCAGCGCGGCGACACCGCCCATGAAGGTGCCGCAGATGCCGAGGATGTGCAGGCGCATGGTGGGACGCGGTTCCTTGAAGCCCGTTCCAAAGGGAACGGGATGTACTCAGCCGTTCGCTGCTGCCGATTCGTTCTGCAGGGCCTGCTTGACCCGCGCGGTGACATCGCTCAATTCGCCGACGCCATCGACGATCTGCAGCTTGCCGCGTCGGGCGTAGAAGTCGGCCACCGGAGCAGTCTGCTCGGCGTAAATCGCCAGGCGCTTGCGCACGGTGTCGGGATTGTCGTCGGCGCGACCTTCGGCCTTGAAGCGGATCTCGCAGCGGCCGATGATCACTTCGCTGGGCACCTTGAGCTTCACGACCGCATCCAGTGGCTGGCCGATTTTCGCCAGCAGCTGATCGAGCGCATCGGCCTGGGCCAGATTGCGCGGGTAACCGTCGAGGATGAAACCGGCCTTCGCGTCGTCCTGGGTCAGCCGGTCTTCCAGCATGCCGAGCAGGATGTCGTCGGAAACCAGCTGGCCGGCATCCATTACCGCCTTGGCTTTCAGTCCCATCGGCGTGCCGGCGGCGACGGCGGCACGCAGCATGTCGCCCGTCGAGATGTGTGGCACACCGAATTCCGTCTTCAGCCGTGCAGCCTGCGTGCCTTTGCCCGAGCCGGGCGCACCAAGTAGGACGAGTCGCATAATGCTCCACAAGTTCGGCGGGCTGCCGCACACTGCAGCAGCCCGCCAGATTCCCAGAATTGGCTGTCAAATTAGCCGCTGCACCCGGTGCCGTCAAACAGAGGCACTCCCAGGCTTGCGGCAAGTGTTTGTTGCCAAAAAGGTTTGCTACCGACCGTCAGCGTCCCGCACCCGCCCTTCGAGAGGATCCCCATGAGCCCGAAACGTCAACCGACCGCCACCACCGGCAACCTGCTGTACGCCCAGTCCGGCGGCGTCACCGCGGTGATCAATGCCACGGCCGCCGGCGTGATCGAAGCGGCCCGCGGCAAGGGCGTGAAAGTGTATGCCGCGCGCAACGGCATCCTCGGCGCGCTGCGCGAGGAGCTGATCGACACTTCGAAGGAATCGGCCGCGGCCATCACCGCGCTGCGCCACACACCCGGCGGCGCATTCGGCTCATGCCGCTACAAGCTGAAGTCGCTGGAAGACAACCGCGCCGAGTACGCGCGGCTGATCGACGTGTTCCGCGCCCACGACATCCGCTGGTTCCTCTACAACGGTGGCAACGACTCGGCCGATACCGCACTGAAGATCTCGCAACTGGGCCAGGCGATGGGTTACGACATCCGCTGCATCGGCGTGCCGAAGACGGTCGACAACGACCTCGCCGTCACCGACTGCTGCCCCGGTTTCGGCTCGGTCGCGAAATACACCGCGATCTCGACGCTGGAGGCCAGCCTCGACGTGGCCTCGATGGCCGAGACCTCGACCAAGGTGTTCATCCTCGAGGTGATGGGCCGTCACGCCGGCTGGATCGCCGCGGCCGCCGGACTCTCCGGTGAAGGTGCGGATGCGCCGCCCCATATCATCCTGTTCCCCGAGAACACGTTCGACGAAACCGCGTTCCTGGCCAAGGTGAAAACCACCGTCGAGCGCGTGGGCTGGTGCACCGTGGTGGCGTCCGAGGGCGTGCGCAACGCCGCCGGCCAGTTTCTCGCCGAAGCGGGCACGCGCGATGCGTTCGGCCACACCCAGCTCGGTGGCGTCGCGCCGGTGCTGGCCGCGCTGGTGAAAGAGAAGCTCGGCTACAAGTACCACTGGGCACTGCCCGACTACCTGCAGCGTTCGGCGCGCCATGCCGCGTCGAAGGTCGACGCCGAGCAGGCGTACGCGGTCGGCAAGGCCGCGGTCGAATACGCACTGGCCGGCATGAACGCGGTGATGCCGGTGATCGTGCGCACGTCCGACGCGCCGTATCGCTGGAAAATCGAGCCGGCGCCGTTGGCGAAGATCGCCAATCGCGAGAAGAAGATGCCGAAGAACTTCATCACTCGCGACGGTTTCGGCATCACCGCCGCCGCACGCCGTTATCTCGCGCCGCTGATCCGGGGCGAAGCGCCGCTGCCGTACGGCGCGAACGGGCTGCCCCGCTATATAGAGCTGAAGAACACAGCGATAGCGAAAAAGCTGGCCGGCTTCCGACACTGAAGCCGGGCGTTCCGTGAACCACCCCGCAATTGCTGAGCAAAACCTGAAACGAAGTGAACGATAACGGGGCTACGTTCAGCCGCACATTCCTACGATCCGTTCCGTCCGAAGTCGATGGCCGCGCCGTTGCGGCCGCGACGACCACGGAGGAGACCATGATGAAACTCATCAGCCGCCTGCTCATCGCCGTTGCCCTGCTTACCACCGGCGGCTTCGCGCTGGCTGCCCCGGACCACGGCCATGGCGATCATGATCGCGGCCGCCACGGACACGATCGCGGCCACGACGACCATCGCTCGCATGGCGGCGACCGCCGCTGGCACGGTGACGATCGTCGTTACGGCTACCACCATGATGGCCCGCGTTACTACGGTCATTCGCATCGCTGGGAACGCGGCCATCGCTATTACGGCCCGACCTATGTTGTCCGCAACTACGGCTATTACCGCCTGCGGCCGCCGCCGCGCGGCTATCACTGGGTGCGGGCCGACAACGATTACCTGCTGGTCGCCGTCGCCACCGGGATCATCCTGGACGTCGCCCTGCATTGAGTCCGCCCCAAAGCGAATGATCTCCGGGCCATGCATCCGTGCATGGCCCTTTTCATTGGGATGGCGCGCTATCCATGCGCTGCGCCGCACAACGGCCCATGCAACAAGGTCTGCCTATACTCCATGGGACCGCCCATTCCGGACGGCCACTGACAACTCATGGGGAGGCTCCGATGCTTCAGCAGTATGGCTGGATCGTTCTGGCGTGTGCGGTAGTGGCAATTCTGTATGGCGCGTTTTCCGCGCGCTGGATCCTGGCGCAATCGCCGGGCAACGAGCGGATGCAGGAGATTGCGGCAGCCATCCAGGAGGGTGCGCGCGCCTACCTAAATCGCCAGTACGCCACCATAGGCATGGTTGGCGTGGTGCTGATGCTGCTGATCGGTTTTTGCCTTAACTGGCCGACCGCGATCGGTTTCCTGGTCGGTGCCGTCCTTTCCGGCGCGGCTGGCTACGTCGGCATGAACGTGTCCGTACGCGCAAACGTGCGCACCGCCGAAGCCGCGCGCCGCGGCCTGAGCGCGGCGATGGACGTGGCCTTCCGTGGCGG
Organism: Rhodanobacter sp. UBA5168; assembly: GCA_002413455.1. Classification (GTDB taxonomy): domain Bacteria; phylum Pseudomonadota; class Gammaproteobacteria; order Xanthomonadales; family Rhodanobacteraceae; genus Rhodanobacter. The sequence continues at coordinate 18,692 of DHXA01000274.1, forward strand.
TGCGATCACCGGCATGCTGGTGGTCGGCCTGGCCCTGCTCGGCGTCACCGGTTACTGGCTGGTACTCAATCACATGGGCATCAGCGGCGAACCTGCGCTGCATGCGCTGGTGGGGCTGGCCTTCGGCAGCTCGCTGATCTCGATCTTCGCCCGCCTCGGCGGCGGCATCTTCACCAA
>DHXA01000273.1 GCA_002413455.1 Rhodanobacter sp. UBA5168
GCCGAGGACGTCGGCATCGACGTCAACGACATGGAATACGTGTTCCGCGAAACCGAGTACGTCACCGGCGTGCACCAGGTGCATGGCGGTTCGGGCGATCCGTCGCCGTTCACCGCCTATGGCTCGCTGCAGGGCCTGATGGCCGCGCTGCAGTTCAAGTACGGCAACGAGGACGTGGGCAAGTACAGCTACGCCGTGCAGGGTTGCGGCCACGTCGGCGGCGAGTTCATCAAGCTGCTGCGCGAACAGGGCGCCAAGGTGTTCGTCACCGACATCAACAAGGAAGCGGTGCAGCGCTGCGTCGACGAGCTGGGCTGCGAAGCGGTCGGCCTGGACGAGATCTACGACGTCGACGCCGACGTGTACTCGCCGTGCGCGCTGGGCGGCACCGTCAACGAGCAGACCATCGACCGCATCAAGGCGAAGATCATCTGCGGCCCGGCCAACAACCAGCTGGCCACCGACGAGATCGGCGACGAGCTGCAGCGTCGCGGCGTGCTGTACGCGCCGGACTACGCGGTCAACGCCGGCGGCGTGATGAACGTGTCGCTGGAAATCGACGGTTACAACCGCGAGCGCGCGATGCGCATGATGCGCACGATCTATTACAACCTCGGCCGCATCTTCGAGATTTCCAAGAACGAGAACATCCCGACCTACAAGGCCGCCGACCGTCTGGCCGAAGAGCGCATCAACGCGATCGGCAAGATCAAGCTGGCGCACATGGGCAACAACGGCACCCGCTTCCAGGGCCGCATGCGCGGTCAGTAAGGCACGATACGGGATGCCGGTGGACTCACCGGCATGCGATGCTCGCCAAAGGCCTGCCGCGTTGCGCGACAGGCCTTTGCATATGTGAGGTGGCAGCCGAATAATCAGGCGCTGGAGGTGCCGGGGATGCGCAGGATCCTGATCTGGCTGGGCGGGGGCGGGCTCGCCCTGCTGTTGCTGTTGCTGGTGGCCAGCGGCCTGCTGCTGGCCGATCACCTGACCCCGCGCGCCACCGGCGCGCCCAGCACGACCCTGCCGCTGCAGCCGGCGCAGACCGTGATCGATCGCGAACTGACGCCGTACCTGGCCACGCATCCGGGCGAGACGGCAGCAACCCTGCTGCACGATGGCCTGGACGCCTTCGCCGCGCGTGCCGCTTCGGCCCGCATCGCCGGACGCAGCCTCGACCTGCAGTACTACATGTGGCATGACGACCTGGTCGGCCACCTGCTGGCGCGCGAGGTGTACGCCGCCGCCGAGCGCGGCGTGCGCGTGCGCCTGCTGCTCGACGACATCAACACCAAGGGTCTGGACCCGGCATTGCTGGCGCTGGATGCGCACCCGAACATCGAGGTGCGCCTGTATAACCCGTTCCGCAACCGCAGCGGCGTATGGCGCCTGCTGGAAATGGTGCAGCGCTTCTTCAGCGTCAACCACCGCATGCACAACAAGGCATGGATCGTCGATGGCCGGCTCGCGGTGGTCGGCGGCCGCAACGTCGGTGACGAGTATTTCGACGCCGGCCGCAGCGTGAATTTCCGCGACCTCGACATGCTGCTGCTCGGCCCGGCGGTTGCCGACGCCAGCGCGATCTTCGACGACTTCTGGAACTCCAGCGCGGCCGTGCCGATCGAGGCGCTCAACCCGCAGACACCGGAACGCCTGCATCAGCTGGTGGCCGCGCTCGCGCACGAGTCCGCCGACGCCGCGGCACAGGCCTACCTGGATCGGGTTGCCGCGTCACCCTCCGCGCGGCGTCTGGCCAACCACGAGCTGTCGCCGCACTGGAGTGCGCACATCGTGGTGGCCTCCGATCCGCCGCTGAAGACGACATCCGCCGACCGCAACGGCTGGCTGCAACCCCGGCTGGCCGCCCACCTGCGCGGCATGCACAGCGAGGTTCTGCTGATCTCGCCCTACTTCGTCCCCGGCAAGAAAGGCGCCGACACGCTGCTGGCGCTGGTACACGCCGGCGCGCAGGTCGGCGTGGTCACCAACTCGCTGGCCGCGAACGACGTGCAGGCCGTGCACAGCGGTTACGAGCGCTACCGCACGCGCCTGCTGGCCGGCGGCGTGAACCTGTTCGAGATTCGTCGCAACGGGCCGGTCGCCACATACAGCCTGTTCGGCAGCAGCGGCGCCAGCCTGCACACCAAGGCGTTCGTGATCGACGGGGCACGCGGCTTCGTCGGCTCGTTCAACCTCGACCCCCGTTCGGCCAACCTCAATACCGAAATGGGCGTGCTGTTCGACGACGCCGGCCTGGCCGGCGACCTGCGCGAGGAATATCTGCGGCTGGCCGCGTCGGCACAGAGCTACCAGGTCCACCGCGGCACCGACGGCTCGCTGCAGTGGCTGGATCGCACCGTGCAACCGCCCCGGGTACTCGACCACGAGCCCGATGCCGGCTGGTGGCTGCGCGCGACCACCCGCGTGATGAGCTGGCTGCCGATCGAGTCGCAGCTCTAGCGTTTTTGCGGTCCCGGCAATGCCCTGCCAGGCGGACCGGCCCTTCACCGGCGTTCTTGGGCCGCGTGCGCTAAAATCGCCGTTCTGCATTCAAGGAGTTCGTGATGCGCCCGTTTCCGCTCGGAGAAGATATCGACCTGCTGCGCAAGTCCGTGCATGCGTTTGCGGAAAAGGAAATCGCTCCGCGTGCCGATCGCATCGACCGCGACAACCTGTTTCCGGCCGACCTGTGGCGCAAGTTCGGCGAGATGGGTCTGCTCGGCGTGACCGTTGCCGAGGAATACGGCGGCAGCGGCCTGGGTTTCCTGGCGCACATGGTGGCGATGGAGGAGATCTCGCGCGCATCCGGCTCGGTAGGGCTGTCCTACGGTGCGCACTCCAACCTGTGCCTCAACAACATTTATCACAACGGCAACGAGGCGCAGCGCAGGAAATACCTGCCCAAACTCTGCAGCGGCGAGCACGTCGGCGCGCTGGCGATGAGCGAACCGGGCGCCGGCTCCGACGTGGTCGGCTCGATGAGCTGCAAGGCCGAATTGCGCGGCGACGTGTGGGTCGCCAACGGCAGCAAGATGTGGATCACCAACGGACCTGACGCCGATGTGCTGCTGGTCTACATGCGCACCGCACCACGCACCGCCGGCAGCCGCTGCATGACCGCCTTCATCGTCGAGAAGGGTATGAAGGGGTTCAGCACCGCGCAGAAGCTGGACAAGCTCGGCATGCGCGGCTCGAACACCTGCGAGCTGGTGTTCGACAACTGCGAGATCCCGGCCGAGAACATCGTCGGCGAGGTCAACGAAGGCGTCCGCGTGCTGATGAACGGGCTCGACACCGAGCGGCTGGTGCTGTCCGGCGGCCCGATCGGCCTGATGCAGGCGGCGATGGACATCACCATGCCGTATGTGCGCGAGCGCAAGCAGTTCAACGCACCGATCGGCACCTTCGAGATCATGCAGGCGAAGGTCGCCGACATGTACACCGCGCTGCAGAGTTCGCGCGGCTTTGCCTACATGGTGGCGCAGCAGTTCGACAACGGCGTGAAGTCGCGCATCGACCCGGCGGCCTGCCTGCTCAACGCCTCGGTCAACGCGGTGAAGGTGGCGCTGGAAGCGATCCAGTCGCTCGGCGGCAACGGCTACATCAACGATTTCCCCGCCGGCCGCCTGCTGCGCGACGCCAAGCTGTACGAGATCGGCGCCGGCACGAATGAAATCCGCCGCATGCTGATCGGCCGCGAGCTGTTCCACGGCAAGGCCTGATGTTGCCGCGGCCCGAATGAGCGGCGTTGCCGTCCGGTCATTCGGGCCGATCCGGTCCCCCAGGAACCCGCCGTCACCGGCGTCAGTTCCAGCGTCAGCACCTCGAACGGCGCCAGCGTGACCGTGCCGGGCTTCACGGCATCCAGGATCGACGACGGCTTCGCCGCATCGCTCTTCCACGGACTATGCGCACGGAACCGGTGAGCCGCGCCAGCGGGAAGCGCCAGCTGGCGCTGCAGGTCGACCACCGCCAACTGCGCGCGATCGCTCGGATTGCGCAGCGTGATGATCGATTTGCCCGGTGACCACGACGCCCAGCCGTACACTTCGAGCCGGTCGGGATCGCCGCCGATCCAGTGCGTATCGCGCAGCACGTCCGCGTTCTCGCGCGACCAGTTCGCCGATTCGGCCAGCACGTCCCAGTCGCGGTCGCTCAGCAGCGACGGCGTGATGTACAGCTCCTGCAGCTCGGTGCCGGTGGCGAAGTACGAGTGCACCTCGTTCGCGAAGTCGTGGCCGGGATCGGTGTTGAGCTTGCGGTTCTCCTTCGCGTAGATGATGCCGTGGAGCATCAGCGAGTTGAGCGGAAACAACGGCCCCTTCAGCACGATGTTGCGACAGGTCTGCGCATCGCGGTAGGTGATCCACTGCTCGCGCGTGCTGCCGACGCCGGTTTCGCTGTCGTCCTCGCCGTCGCGCCAGATGGTGTCGGCGTAGCGCAGCCAGAACGGCGACGCCCAGGTGCCGGTGGTGAGGTCGAGGCGCTGCGTGCCGCCGGCGTACAGGTCGTGCTGGTCTGACCCCGCAGGTCGGCAGCGTTCAGAAGTCCAGACGAAAACTCGCCGTCGCCATCTTCGCCTGCTGCCGCTGACCGAGATACTGGTCGTAACCAAGCTGCAGGCTGGCGCGCGGCGTCATGCGCCAGTCCAGCGTGGTGCCGAGCACGCCGCCATAACGCGACAGGCCGATGCCGCCGACCGGCGCGAACTGGTTGATCCCGCTGAAGCTGGCGTCGAAAACCTCGCCGCGCAAGCCGAACGATTGCTGCCACAGCATCCGTCCCTGCAGACTGAGGCTTCCGCCACCGGCCAGTGTCCAGTCATGCGTGGCGCGCAAACCCGCGCCGGCCTGCCAGCGCGCAGTGCGCTGCGCAGCTGATTTCAGGCCGAAGCCGTACGCGCCCAGCTCATTGAAACCGTCGCGCTGGATCTGTGCGTATTGCAGATTCACGTAAGGCGTGACCCGCGTGTGACCCAACGCCAGTCGGTAACCGCTTTCGCCGTAGGCCACGCCGTAGCGGCCATTGGCGTCACTCGCTACACCAGAAAACTCATTGCCGAGTTCAAGCTGGCGCCGCATGGTTTCGCGGTAACTGCCGATGCCGAAGCGACCCATCGTGTACCACGAGCCACGGATCACGCCGCCGTACAACATGCCCTCCAGCGCATGACTGCGACCCTGGTCCGCACTCTCGATCAATCGACCCAGACCCTGACTCTGGCCCAGCGCATAGCCGGCGATGCCGCTGCTGCCAACGCGATAGTCCTGCCCGACCAGCGAGCCGCTGAGGTCATAGCCAACGTCGTCGTATCCACTGCGCGACATGCCACCGTGATAACCCAGATTCTGCATCCAGCCGCCGGCTTTCGGTGCATCGAGCAGGCTGTCGAAGCGATCGGACAGCGCACGCGTGCTTGCGTCGATCGCCTCGAACGTCATCGCCGCGCTGGCCGCATGCAACTGGCCCGAGAGGCTTGCCAGCGAATGCTGCATGACCTCGGTGGAAACGGCGTGTTGCAGGCTCGCGGCACCGGCGATAAAGCCCGCGCTGGCTGGTGTGCCGCTGGCGGCGCCCTGCAACTGGCTGTTGATCTGCTCGAACGCGCTCTGCGTGCGTTGCGCGGCGCTGTAGCTGGCGGCCGTGTAGGGCAGCCCCTGGATCTGGCTCAGGTTCACCTGCTGCACGTCGAGCCAGGCGCTGGTGGGATCGTAGTTCAGCGTCGCGGTCAGCACCACGCTGGGCGCCATGTCCAGGGCCGAAAAGGTACCAGTGAGGCCGCCAATAGCCGTCAACACCGTCGTGTGCGAGTTGAGGGTGTAGTTGGAATTGGCGCCGTACACGTAAAGGTCACCGCCGGACAAGGTGGCCGTGCCGTTCACGGACAATTGCGATCCCAGCGATACCGCCATTCGCCCGTTGCCCTGCTGCACGTAGTTGCCGGTTATATTGACGTTGCCTTGGCTAACCGTCAGCACGCCAGCGTTGGTCACGTTGTTGTAGACCGTGAAGCCAACGGGATTCTGCGGCGTATCGGCGGACATCAGCGTGCCCTGCGCGCCAATCTCGACGGGGCTGCTCAACGTGGACACGGCGAGCGTGCCACCCTGCACCTGGGTGAGGCCTGTATAGCTGTCGCCGACGTAGAGATTGAGCCTACCCGGCCCCTGCTTGATCAATCCGCCGGCGCCAGAGATCGCGTTGCCCCAGGTCGAGGTGCCGCTGAAGTTTACCGTGACATCGCCCCAGTCGAACTTGGCTGGCCCGTTGACCGCCTTGAAGACATCCAGCATGCCGTAGCCGAAGGTGGTATCGGGACCGGGCGCGCCAAGATCGTCGGCGGTGCCCAGCAGGGTCTGCCGCACCAGATCATTGTTGAAATACGGATAAGCCTGCCACACCAGTGCAGCGGCGCCGGATACCTCCGGCGCCGCGAACGAAGTGCCGCTGACGACCCAGTAGGTCTGGCTGCCAGTGGCCGTGGCGCCTTTGTCGAGGACGACCACGTCACCCGGCGCGGCGAGGCAGTAATTCATCGCCTTGCCGCAGGCATTCGAGTAGCTGGCGAGCTGGGTCGGATGATTGCTGTCGACGGCCACCGCGACCAGCCAGCCGGCTTCAAGTTGCGGTGCCAGGCTGGGCAGCGCGGCGATGTCGCTGGGGTCGCTCTTGGACTCGTTGCCGGCGGCGAACACGACCAGACCGCCATGCTGCAGCACGAACGGCTCGTAAGCCTGGGCGAATGCCTGGTTGATCGTGGCGTTGCCGGTGTCCCAGTAGATGCCGCCCCAGGAATTGTTCATCACCTGCACGCCAGCCTTGATCAGGGCCGGATTGAGCGTCTGCGCGAAGAAGTCGGCATCGGCGGCGGTCACCGGATTGCCATTGCCTGAACCGTCGTCTTTCGGCTCGACATCGCTGATGATGCGCGCGGACACCAGCGACACCCCGGGGGCGATGCCACCGGGGAACTGTGCAGACGGCGTACCTGCGGCAATCTCCGAGACCCAGGTGCCGTGGCCGACGACATCGTCGATAGCCGTGTTGTTGCTGGCCGGATCGACATAGATCAATTCCTGCGTGACCCGCCCGGCCAGGGTCGGGTGATTGCGCATGATGCCGCTGTCGACCACGCCGATGGTCACTCCGGCGCCGGTATATCCCAGGCTGTGCGCCCCATAGGCATTGGTGATTGCGAGCTGGGCATCCAGCGGCGGCTGGCTGGTCGACGTGATCGGCGGAGGCGATGCCGGCACCGTTGGCGGGGGCGTTGGCCTGACGTTGCCACCGCCACCGCCGCCGCAAGCGCTGAGACCCAGCGCCAAGGCCACCAGCCACGCCATGTCACGATGCCGCAACCCCGAGTCAAGCGCTTTCATCATGCACCCCTCCATTGCATTCGACTTCTGCATCGTCGACGTCCGGATACGCCGCGATACGTCCCCATCGCCCATCTTGGCACAACGAAAATCCAATGAAACAGGGCGCGGGTCGCATCGCAGCACGAGGCATCCATCGTTTGCCGACGTCCGCGAGGGGCTGCGATAATCCGGCAGTTATCTGTCAGGCGTTCGCGCCCCTTCAGTCTTCAAGCGGAGTTATCCATGTCGGATGTCAGCGTAGTCATCGTCGGCGCCAAGCGCACGGCCATCGGCTCCTTCCTCGGCCAGTTCACCGGCGTTCCCACCCCGAAGCTCGGCGCCACCGCCATCCGCGCCGCGCTGACGCAATCCGGCGTTGCTCCCGCCGATGTCAGTGAAGTGATCATGGGTTGCGTGCTACCGGCCAATCTCGGCCAGGCACCGGCGCGGCAAGCCTCGCTGGGTGCGGACCTGCCGGCCAGCACCGGTTGCACCACCATCAACAAGGTGTGCGGTTCGGGCATGAAGGCGATCATGCTGGGCAACGACCTGATCAAGGCCGGTTCGGCCACCGTGGTGGTGGCAGGCGGTATGGAGTCGATGACCAACGCACCGCACATGGTCAACGCCCGCACCGGCATCCGCTACGGCGACGGTCAGCTGGTCGACCACATGGCCTGGGACGGCCTGACCAATCCGTACGACGGCAAGTCGATGGGCGTGTTCGGCGAAATGTGTGCGGACAAATATCACTTCACCCGCGAAGAGCAGGATGCGTTCGCGATCGAATCGGTCAAGCGCGCCCTGGCCGCGCAGCAGAATGGCGCGTTCGCCGGCGAGATCGTTCCAGTCACCGTGAGCGGCCGCAAGGGCGATGTCCAGGTCGATACCGACGAGCAGCCCGGCCGCTCCGACATCGCCAAAGTCCCCAGCCTGAAGCCGGCTTTCCGCAAGGAGAACGGCACCATCACGGCGGCCAGCTCATCGAGCATTTCCGATGGCGCCGCAGCGTTGGTGTTGCTGTCCGCCGATGACGCAAACAAGCGCGGGCTGAAACCGCTGGCGCGCATCGTGGCGCACGCCACCCATTCGCAGGAGCCGGAGTGGTTCACCACCGCACCGGTCGGTGCAATCCAGAAAGTGCTGGACAAGGCCGGCTGGAAAGTCGACGAGGTCGACCTGTTCGAAATCAACGAGGCATTTGCGGTGGTCGCGATGACGCCCATGAAAGAGCTCGGCATTCCCCACGACAAGCTCAACGTCAACGGTGGTGCCTGCGCGCTGGGTCATCCGATTGGTGCCAGCGGCGCTCGCCTCGTGGTGACCCTGCTCAATGCCCTGAAAACGCGCGGCGTCAAACGCGGCATCGCCGCACTTTGCATCGGCGGCGGTGAGGCGACGGCCATTGCGGTGGAATGCATCGACTGACCCTCCGTCCGCAGTCATTGTCATTTCGTGGTTTTCACATGACGGCTAGTTAAATCATTTCCGTCCAGTAATGAGGCGCCAGCACAAAGATCTGGCGCAATTTCCACGAAAGCGTTATTAATACACGGCCAAACGGCATTCCACGGCAAAGGAGATCCACCATGAAGTTTACGCGTACCCTACTCGCCGCCGCGCTCGTCGCGCTGTTGGCGGCATGCAGCAACGGCGCGCAGGATTCCGCGCAGGACGCCCAGAAGTCGGCCGACACCGCTCAGCAGGCTGCCGATACGGCGCAGCAGGCTGCGGCACAGGCTCCGACCACGGCAACTGAGCAGGCTGCTGACCAGGCGAAGACGGCTGCTGACGCAGCAGGTCAGGCTTCCGACCAGGCCCAGCAGGCTGCAACTGCGGCTTCCTCGATGGCTCCGGCCGCATCGAGCACGTCCAAGGATGCGATGTCCATGTCCAAGGACGCTGCCTCCAACGCTGCCGACGCTGCCAGCAAGGCTGCTGACGCTGCGAAAGACGCCGCCGGCAACGCGAAAGACGCTGCTGACAAGGCAAAGGACGCCGCGAAGGATCATTGATCCCTCGCTGGTTTCCAGAAAAACGGCCGCCCTGTGCGGCCGTTTTTTTTCGTCTGTGCAATCCCCATGATTTTCGCCACTGACCCACGCCCGCTATCATCTTCGGATTGGCCGTTATGACGGCCCAACATCCGTGAGTCCGAATCCATGAGCGTCATTGCATCGCAGATCGATCCTCGTACGCCCGAGTTCCAGGCCAACAGCGCGCAGTTGCGCGCCGTGGTCGACGATCTGCAGCGCGAACTGATACGCAGTGCCGAAGGCGGCGGGGCCAAGGCACGCGAAAAGCATGTAGCGCGCGGCAAGTTGCTGCCGCGCGAACGCATTCGCGCGCTGCTCGATCCGGGCTCGCCGTTCCTCGAACTGTCACCGCTGGCCGCGCACGGCATGTACGACGGTGCCGCACCGGCGGCCGGCCTGATCACCGGTATCGGCCGGGTCAACGGCATCGAGGTGGTCGTGGTAGCCAACGATGCCACCGTCAAGGGCGGCACTTATTTTCCGATCACGGTGAAGAAGCATCTTCGTGCTCAGGAAGTGGCGCTGGAGAACCGCTTGCCCTGCGTCTACCTGGTCGACTCCGGCGGCGCGTTCCTGCCGCTGCAGGACGAAGTGTTTCCGGACAAGGAGCATTTCGGCCGGATCTTCTACAACCAGGCACGGATGTCGTCGCTGAATATTCCGCAGATCGCGGTGGTGATGGGCTCGTGCACCGCCGGCGGCGCCTACGTGCCCGCGATGAGCGACGAGACCATCATCGTGCGCGAACAGGGCACGATCTTCCTGGGCGGCCCACCGTTGGTGAAGGCCGCGACCGGTGAAGTGGTGGATGCCGAGACACTCGGCGGTGCGGACGTCCATACGTCCATCTCCGGTGTAGCCGACCACTTTGCCGAGAACGACGCTCACGCGCTGGCGATCGCCCGCGACATCGTGGCCCATCTCAACCGCAGAAAGGACATGCCCTTGGCGCTGCGCGCGCCGGTCGAGCCGAAATATCCGGCCGAGGAACTCTACGGCGTGATCCCGCAGGACACGCGCCGCCCGTTCGACATCCGCGAGGTGATCGCGCGCATCGTCGACGGCTCCGAGTTCCACGAGTTCAAGGCGCGCTACGGCAAGACCCTGGTCACGGGCTTTGCGCATATTCATGGCTATCCGGTCGGCATCATCGCCAACAACGGCATCCTGTTCGCCGAGAGTGCTCTCAAGGGCGCGCACTTCATCGAACTATGCAACCAGCGCAACGTGCCGCTGGTGTTCCTGCAGAACA
>DHXA01000263.1:0-294 GCA_002413455.1 Rhodanobacter sp. UBA5168
GCCCGTTTCGATACCACGCGTCGTCCAACTAGCCGGTCTTCAAAGGCCCGGCGACCTTGTACGTATTGAGGATGACGCCGGTCGGCGTTGCCTGCGTGCTGACGAGCTCGAAGGAGCGTGCCGGGGTTCCCTCCGCAAAGAAACGCTTCCCCGTGCCCAGCAGTACGGGAGAGACGATCAGCACCACTTCATCGGCAAGGCCATGTTCGAGCACCGTCGACGTCAGCGTGGAGCTGCCCGAGAGGACAAGGTCCGGGCCGTCCTGCGACTTGATGCGGCGAATGCCCTCGACGA
>DHXA01000263.1:479-8919 GCA_002413455.1 Rhodanobacter sp. UBA5168
CCATCGGACTGCTCGGCGCCTTGGGCCAGAAGCCCGACCAGATATCGTAGGTGCGACGGCCAAGCAGCAGATCGAAGCGCTCGCCGTGCGCGGCCATCACGGCGTCCCGGCCAGCGGGGGTTCGATAGGGCGCGGTCCAGTCGCTGTAGGGGAAATCGTCGCCATCGTCGGAGTGCTGGATCACGCCGTCCAGCGAGATGTGTTCCATGATCTTGAGCTTTCTCATCTGAGTCTCCGTGTTCCGTGGTGGGCGTTTCTATGCCGTGGGCATGGCGAGGAACTCGCGCACCTCGACCGGTGCGCGGCAGGCGACGACGGCTTTGCGTCCCCACGCCAGCGCCTCGTCCATGTCGGCGGCGTCGAGTATCCAGAAGCCGCCGATGTGTTCCTTGGCCTCGATGTAGGGTCCATCGGTGATGACTACCTTTCCGCCGGGCTGCTTGCGCAGCGATTTCGCGAGGGGCGCCGATTGCAGGCCGCCGGCGAAGAACCAGGCGCCGGCCGCCGCCATCTCGTCGTTGAGCGCCTGGATCTCGCGGACCATGGCGTCGTCTTCAACGGACGGGTCGTAGTTGTCGGGGTGGTGGATCGCCACCAGAAATTGCGGCATGTCTTCTTCTCCCATGATCGGCAGGCCGGCTGTTCGCCGGCCTTCATCACAACGACGAACCGCCGGAACGGATTTCCACAATCCTTCGAAAATTTTCGTTCGACTCCGAGCTTTTTTTGGAAGCAGAAGTGCATGAGCAGCCTCCCGGGGTAAGGGGCCTGGCCTGCGAAACCGCGAACCTGTTTTGGCAAGGACAGGCGAACTCAGGCGTGGCCACCGGGCGGCGTCACGGCTTGGGTGACGAGACCTCGATCCACGTGGGCGCGTGATCGCTGGCCTTGTCCTTCAGGCGTACCCAGCGGTCCACGCCGGCGGACTGGAGCCGCCCGGCCAGCACCGGGTTCAACAGCAGGTGATCGATGCGCAGGCCGCGGTCGCGTTCGGCGTGGTGCCGGAAGTAGTCCCAGAACGTATAGACCTGCCGGTCGCCGAACACGTCACGCAGCGCGTCCGTCCAACCCTGTGCGAGCAGCGCGGCGTACGCCTCGCGAACCTCCGGCTGCATCAGCGCGTCCTTGCGAAAGGCCTCGGTGTCGTAGACGTCCGCATCGGTCGGGATGACATTGAAATCGCCCAGCAACAGCACCGGATGCGACAACCCGACCAGCGTTTGCGCGTGCTTGTGCAAGCGCGCCATCCAGCGCAGCTTGTAGTCGAATTTCGGACCCGGCTGGGGATTGCCGTTGGGCAGATAGAGCCCGCCGACGACGATGCCGTGGATCGCCGCCTCGATGTAGCGACTCTGCTCGTCCGTCGCCTCGCCCGGCAGGCCGCGCCGACTCTCCACCGGCACGGCGCCGCGGCCAAGCAGCGCCACGCCGTTCCACGATTTCTGCCCCTGCCACACCGCGCCGTAGCCGGCCTCCTCCAGCGCGCCCATGGGAAACGCGTCATCGGTGGTCTTGAGTTCCTGCAGCGCGACGACATCGGGCTGCGCTTCCTGCAGCCACGCGAGCAGATGCGGCAGCCGCGTGGCGATGCCGTTGACGTTGTAGGTCGCCAGCTTGAGCGTCTTGTTCCTGGATGCCATGACCACCTCGCGTTGAAGTGCCAGCCAGCCTAGACGCAAAAACCTCGTGGCGCGGTGAACGCCGCAGGCCCATTCAAGCCGGTGGCGGACGTTGCCAGAGGCCGGGTCAGCCGCGGTTGCGGCAAGGCCGCCGGAGCGGCTCCCGGATCGTTTCCTGGCCATGGTCCCCGCTCGCCCTGTCGAGCAGTCGATGGCTGACACACAAGATTCCTGACACTCCCTTCGTCCATCCTTCGCGCTGAGATCGAATTCACCGGTCCCACCAAGCGATTCGGGCCCAAGAGGTGGATCGGTAATTCGCCAAACGCCATGATCAAGATGCGCGATCTTCGTTCGTTGCCATTCCGCTTCCGATGCAATATCCAGTTCGGGGTTCATGGATGCCCACATGGCGCGGGCGATCGCAATGGCCGCGGTCTTGTCCCGGATCACGCCACCGGGCGGCGGCGACCACCAACGGAATTCCGACGATGCGCAACCGGCATCTCCGAGCGCAATCAGCCCGACCAAGACCACAAGCCCAAGGGCTCGACCTCCGTCCCGTTTTCTCCGACCGAAGTGGCGCGAAAGCACCCGACTCGCTGATGCCTGCTTTCATGCCGCAACATCATCGGCTCCCGCGAGGTGCGGAAATTCGAAACGATGGTGCGGCAAGGCTTCTGTGCCTGGAGGGTTTTCGATGGGAGTGGCAGGGTCATTGATCAGATGGCTGCGGCGCTCGCGTCGCCAAAGACCGGGAGCGCAGCCGATGCTGCGGTGAAAGACTCTGGAGAAATGCGCCTGGTCCGCAAAGCCGCAGGCCGCGGCGATCTGGCTTATCTGCTCATTGCTGTCCGACAACAAGGCACGCGCATGCGAAAGCCGGAGTGCCACGATGTAGGCGTGCGGAGACACGCGGAAGCTAAGCTTGAAAGCCCGTGAGAAGTGGCTCTTGCTCAGCCGCGTCACGGCGGCCAGATCTTCGACTCGAATGGGTGTTTCGAGATTGGCCAGGACGTGGTCGACCACCCCTCGCGCCTGCCACGCCGCAAGTCCCTGGACAGGGCGATCGAACGGGGTGCGGACCACCGAATCCAGAAGCAGTTCGAGCGCCCTGCGAATTTCGCGCCTCGCGACGTTTGCATCCTTGTCGAGAGCCAGGCATGCGCGCCGGAGAAATTGCACGGCAATTGGAACTGACTCTTCCCTTTGCGCTGGCTCGTACATGATCTTGAACCCCCGATGCCGGATTTCAGCTTTCGCTCGGGACACAAGCTATCGTCAATGGCACTTACCATCCATTGATCCGTTGGGCGATCTTTCCACGGTGCGAACGGAGGAGTTGAGGCTCCTCCTTTCGGAGGGCTTGAACCGCCAACACGGCACCTAAAGACGAATGAGACCTCGCCGGATTGCCACCGCGATGGCCTCGGTGCGGCTCAAAACCCGAAGTTTGTTGAAGACGCTGCGCAGATGCGACTTGACGGTGGTCTCGCTGATGCTCAACCGCAGCGCGATGTTCTTGTTGCTGCGCCCTCGCGCCAGCAAGGCCAGAACTTCCAGCTCACGGTTGGTGAGTGTCTCGCCGCTGACCTCTGCGGCGAGCTTGGCCACAAGCAATGGCGGAATGCGGGTTTCGCCGGCGTGGACGGCGCGGATGCAATCCAGCAGTTCCTGCCTCTGGGCATCCTTGAGCATGTACGCCTTTGCCCCTGCCTTGATGGCCGCGCATATGTCGTGGTCGGTGCCGAACGTGGTCAGGACGATGAGCAGCGCGGAAGGGGTATCGCGACGGATCGCCTCGATGGCACCGATTCCGTCCAGAACCGGCATGCGCAGATCGAGCAGCGTCACGTCGGGACGGTACTGCAGCCAGAGATCGACGCATTCCCGGCCATTGGCGGCCTCGCCAATCACGACCATGTCCGGCTGCCGGCCGATAATCGCCGCCAGACCTTCCCGGACGGTGACGTGATCGTCGGCGATCAAGACCCGTATTCGTGCCTTCGACTGCACGCTGGTATCGGACGTCGACAACTCCATCAGTTCGGTTCCGCTGCAGGGATGATGGTCAACGGCAAACAGATCGAAACCGTCGTACCCAAACCTCTTGAGCTTTCAACCTCCATCTGCCCGCCCATGGCACCCACCCGTTCGCGCATGCCCAGAAGGCCATAACCTTCGCTTCGTGCGGCAGGATCAAATCCTCGGCCGTCATCCTCAAACTGAAGCCGGACTTCCTCCTCGGCGAAGCTGATGGTGGCGTTGACGTTGGATGCGTGCGCATGTCGAAGGACGTTGGTCAAGCACTCCTGGGCAATCCGGAAAAGATTTTCCTCCCAATCGGAAGGCAAGGCCCTGGGTTCACCCAGCACCCGGAAATCCCCGTGAAGCGACATGCCGTCCTTCAATTTATCGAACAGCGCGCGCAGGGCATGGGTGATGCCACCCTCTTCCAGTGATTGGGGCCGCAGGGCCTGCAGGGAGCGCCGGGCCTCGCTGAGACTCTCGCGCGCCAGGTTTCGCGCCGTTACGACGTGTTGCTCTGCGGCGAGTCCCAGGCCTCGCCGACTGGCGTCCTCGGCCGCTTCGAGTTGGATGATGATTCCGGTAAATCCCTGCGCTAGGGTGTCATGGATGTCGCGCGCAATGCGATTGCGTTCTCCCGCCACGGCAGCTTCGCGACCCTGCGCCGACAACTCGGCCAGGCGGATCATGAGCATGGCCTGGTTGGCGAGGGCCTGGGCCAGTTCGATCTGCTCGGGCTGGAAGATTCGCTTGCGTTGAAAGCGGAGTCCAATGGCGCCCTCCAGCCGCCCTGCGGCGAACAGGGGCAGCAAAAGAACGGTGATGATGCCCAGAGGCAGCAGCCGATCGCGCAAGGCAAAGGGCGGAACGACCCGGATGTCCTCGATCACACTCGGTTTCCCGGAGCGAAACACGTCAGGCCAGGGCCAGACGTCTTCCATCGGCAGCGTGAGGTCGAGCCCGGCGAAGCGGGGAGCGGTGTTCGGCACGACGCGGCCGTCCTCGAAAACGAACTCGATCGCTATCGTGTTGTCGGCCAATCCCCGACGCCAGACACTGGCGCTATGCGCGCCGAACTGTGTGGTGAGCGTGCTCAGGGTGTGCGTGACCAGCAGGCTGGGCTCCGATTCATTGGCCAAGGCGTCCAGCGAGCTCTTGAGCGCGTTGACCTGTCCCCGGATCAGTTGCTCGGACGCCAGCAGGGCATCCTCGGCACGTTTGCGCGCCTCGATATCGGTGTTGGATCCGTACCACTTCAGAACCCGGCCCGTGCTGTCGCGCAGCGGGGCATAGCGAAAGAGAAACCAGCGGTACTCACCGTCGAAGCGCCGGACCCGTGCCTCCAGTTCACCCGGCGCGCCTTGCGCCAGTGCTTCCTGCCATTGTGTCTGCAGACCTGACATGTCGTCCGGATGGATGGTGACCGTCCAACCCCAGCCCAGGGCATCATCCATCGATATCCCCGTGTAATCACACCACTGCTTGTTCAGGAACTCGACCGGCCCATCGGCACTGCCGAACCAGGCCAGCCCGGGTATGGTGTCGATCGCGATACGGAAGCTTTCTTCCCAGGATTGAAGATCGCCGTCGAGCGTTGTGCTCGCATGGTCCGCCATTTGACCAGGACGCTCGCTCATCGCAGGACCCTTTCAGTCGGGGCGCCGGTCGATCGCCCGGCCGGCGCAATCGCGGCAACAGGCACCACGGAAATCTCGGCGATCTGCGCCAGTTTTCGCTGCTGTGCCATTGATCCCCACCTGATCCGCGCAACGCGCAGACTGTTGCCAACCGGCGATAGACACGATGGGATGGCAAGCACGCAGGCCTGTCGTCCAATGACCCGGGTCACCCCACCCTGCGATCATCATATCCGCGTGCTCCGGCAACGGCCAATGCCCGCGGAAATCGGGACATTGCGCTTTTTGTTCAAACGCTTGAAGCACACGTCCCAGGCCTTTCTGGAATGACGAAGAGCCTGCTTGGGGCTGCGGCACCCGGCCGTTCCCCGGCGAGCCAGCGAACAGGGTCCCGCGGGGCCGGGCCGCAGCGACCACCACTCGGCAAACATACCTCGCAGCAGTGATCGACAAAATTCGGCATGTTCGATCAAGCCGCAAATCCCTCTGGCACCTAAGTTCGTCGCACCAGGCATCGCCAGAGGTGACCCGTCATGAATCGAACCATCAGGTCTTTCATCGCATGCAGCATGTTGCTTGTTGCATTTGCGTGCATCGCGAGCGTCAAGCCGTATCCCGCCGATTTCAAGACCGAAACGATCCCCGCCAACGGAACGCGCATTTTCGTCCGTGTCGGTGGCCACGGCCCGGCGGTGGTCTTGTTGCACGGCTATGGCGAGACCGGCGACATGTGGCAGCCGCTTGCCGTCACCCTGGCCCGCACCCACACCGTCATCGTGCCCGACCTTCGGGGCATGGGCCTCTCCGCCCACCCGCCCGGTGGCTACGACAAGAAGAACCAGGGTCGCGACATCTCCGGCGTGCTGGACGCACTGCACGTGGACAAAGTCGACGTGGTTGCCCACGACATCGGCAACATGGTCGCCTACGCTTTTGTAGCCGAACAACCGCAACGGGTCGAACGTCTGGTCCTGATGGATGCGCCCATTCCGGGGATTGGTCCCTGGGACGATATCCTGAAGAGCCCGATGCTCTGGCATTTCCATTTTGGTGGCCCGGACATGGAGCGTCTGGTGGCTGGCCGCGAGCGCATCTACCTCGACCGGTTCTGGAACGATTTTTCGGCAGACCCGCGTCGCTTCACCGAGGCGGATCGCGAGCACTACGCCAAACTCTATGCCTTGCCCGGTGCCATGCACGACGGCTTCGCCCAGTTCGCCGCATTCGACCAGGATGCCAAGGACAACCAGGCCTTCCTCGCGCAAGGCAAGCTGACGATGCCGATACTGGCGATCGGTGGCGAAAAATCGTTCGGGCCGACAATGGCGGTGGTGGCGCGCGCGATGGCCACCAACGTGACCGGGCTGGTGATTCCCGATGCAGGCCACTGGTTGATGGAAGAGCAGCCCAAGGCCACGATCGCGGCGGTGCGCGACTTTGTGGACGCAGCACCATGAGCCCGCTCCTCAAGGCATGCATGGCCTGCCAGGTCGCCCTGGTCGCCTGCGCGGCCTGCGGCAAGGACATGCGCGCTCCCCTGCAAGCCCGGCGGATGACCGCCAGCGAGATAGCGCAGCGCCCGGCGCTCGGGGCCATCGCCGGCACCTCGGGGCTGGCAGGCATCCGTACCCTCGTACTTGCGGGCGACCCTACACATCCCGGCACTTACGCCATCGAATTGCTGGTGCCCGCGCACACACGCATCGCCGCCCATGAGCATCGCGACGACCGCACGGCGGTGGTCGTGTCGGGCACATGGCATTTCGGTTATGGCCGCACGGCGGACGACACCGGATCAAAGTCGCTTGGTCCCGGCAGCTTCTACACGGAACCCGCAAACATGCCGCACTTCGCCCGAACGGAGGGCGAGCCGGTCGCCGTCATCATCACCGGCAACGGACCCACCGACACGCGCTACGAGACTCAGCCCCAGGCCAGCGCAGCATCCAGCGGGAGCCAGCCATGACCTCACCGACCACACCACGCGACCCCGTCACCGATCACATGCTCACCGCACAAAATGCGGCCCTCCTGATCATCGACTTCCAGCCCGTCCAGGTGGCCTCCATCGCCTCGATGAACAAGCGTCTCCTGGTCGCCAATGTGGTGGCGGTAGCACGCACCGCCGAGCTCTATGGCGTGCCGACCGTGCTGTCCACGGTCAACGTGACGACAGGGCTTAACCAGCCCATGATCCGTCCCATCACCGACCTGCTGGGCGATGCATCCATTGTCGATCGCACCTCGATCAATGCCTGGGAAGACGACGACTTCGTCGCCGCCGTCAAGGCGACCGGCCGAAAAAAACTGATCATGATCGCCCTGTGGACGGAGGTCTGCCTGGTCTTCCCCGCTCTCGATGCCCTGCAGGAAGGATTCGACGTCTACGTGGTGGTCGACGCCGTGGGTGGCACGTCACGGGAAGCCCATCGCGCCGGACTGCAACGCATCACCCAGGCAGGCGGTATTTCCATCAGCTGGATCCAGCTGGCCTGCGAGCTTCAGCGGGACTGGAACCGCGAGAGCACTGCGCCAGGCTTCGCAGACATCGTGTTTGCCGAGGTCGGCCACTGACACCACCGCCTGGGCGAAAAAAGGGACGGAGTGAGCCGGCAAGGGCAAGCGCCGTTGCGCGTCCAGGCGACCGGTAGCGCCCGCGACAGCCTGCGGCCCATTGCCGAAAGTGGGGGCGCCGGCACGATGCCAGAGGCCGTTGCGGGTGGCTGTCGGTGCGAGGGAGGGCCTGGTGTAGAGGTTGGCTGACGTGAAGCTGGCTCAGGCCGACAATGGCGGAGATGGCCGATGGCCCGGAGGAGCGAGATGGGCGCGGCTATATGGAATTAATTTCCTCCGTCCCCTTATTTCTCGGTCCCCTTATTTCTCACGCCGGTTTGCGAACCGCGCGCCTGCCCGAGCCTCTGCGATTCCACCTGACGGATGATCTCGCGCACCGTCCTCGCGTCGTTGAAGATGGCATCCCCCAGCAACGACAGCGTGTGGTCGGCCAACTCGGCGTCATCACTGGTTGTCACCACATCGCCATGGGCCGAAATCATGTCGATCAGCCGGTTGAGCGTGTCGACCTGCTCCAAGGTAACGCCGAAGATGTAGCGACCACCCGCGTTGTCAGGCACCTCCTGCGCGGGAATTTAACTG
>DHXA01000266.1 GCA_002413455.1 Rhodanobacter sp. UBA5168
CACGCTCGGCCCTGCTGCCGCAGCTGTCGGTGGGCCTGGGTCTGGAACAGATCCATGGCGCCAATGGCTCCGTCACCAACTCGAACGGCAATATCGTCGACACGGGTATGGGCGGCCATACGCGCGAGCGCGATCTCAGCGGCACGCTCAGCCAGCCGATCATCAACCTGTCGGCCATCGCCAGCCTCAAGGCCGCGCAGGCCAGCCGGGATTCGGGTGACCAGACCAATCAGGCGGCGTTGCAGAACCTCTACGTGCGCGTATCGGCCGCCTATCTGAACGTGCTGATCGCGCAGGACAACCTCAATGTCTACAAGTCCTACGAGGATGCCTACAAGCAGGAGTTCGAGCAGTCCAGCACGCGCTTCAAGAACGGTCTGGCCACCGCGTCCGACATGACCCAGTCGCAGGCCTATTACCTGTACATCAAGTCGCAACGGATCAGTGCCCAGGACAGCCTCAAGGACGCCAGGCGCGCGCTGGAGCAGATTACCGGCCAGCCCACCGGCACGCTGAAGAAGCTGCGCGAGGACCTGCCGATGCAGGCGCCCGTACCGGCCGATGCGAAGGCCTGGGTGGACGCGGCGATGCAGAGCAATCCGGTCATCCTGGCAGGGCGTTACGCGGTGAAGGCCGACGAACACCGCATTTCCGCGGCACGCGCCGGGCACCTGCCCACGCTCAACGCCAGCCTGCAGTACGGCAAGTTTGGCAGCTGGTCCAGTGCGGTGCCGGGTGCCGCCGCCTACGGTCCCGGCATTACCACGATCGGGCTGACCTTGAACGTGCCTATCTTCAGCGGCGGGCTGACCCAGTCGCAGGTGCGCCAGGCGATCGCCCAGCGCGACCAGGACGAAGGCCTGCTGGAAACCCAGCGTCGGCAGGCCGCGCGCGATGCCAATAACTATTACAACCTGGTGGTCGACGGCATCGACCAGGTTGACGCGGCGCGGACGTCGGTGGATGCGGCGCGCAAGTCGCTGACCTCGATGCGCGCCGGCTACGCGATCGGCACGCAGAGCCTCACCAACGTGGTGTTCGCGATCGAGACGCTGGCCAACGTGCAGAGCGAATACACCGTGGTGCGCCACCAGTTCATCCTCAACAAGCTGCTGCTCAAGCAGGCCGCAGGCTCGGTGGACGTGCACGATCTGGAGGACATCAACAAGCTGCTCGAGTGAGCCGCACCCAGGTATCCGGTGCCGCGAGCATCGGCGAGAAGAAACTGTTTCCGTGGAGATGTGGATGATGTTTGCCTATTACTTTCAACTCGGTCTGCGCAGCCTGCGGCGCAACCCTGCGCTTACCGCGCTGATGGTGATGGCGATCGGCTTTGGCGTGGCCGCGTCGATGATTACGTATTCCGTGTTCCGCGCCGTGTCGGGCAATCCGATTCCAGACAAGTCGGCGCAACTGTTCACCCCGCAGGTCGACAGCTGGGGGCCGCAGCAGAATGAAAAGGGCGAGCCGCCGGATGCGCTTGATTACACCGATGCGATGGCGCTGATGCGGACACACGAGGCGAAGCGTCAGACGCTGCTGTATCCCGTGCAGATGTCGGTGATGCCCGGCGGCAGCCGCGATCTTCCCATTGCCGGCAACGGTTACGCCGTCGGCAGCGATTTCTTCCCGATGTTCGAGGTACCGTTCCTCTACGGCTCCGGCTGGAGCGCGCAGGACGACGAGTCGCGTGGCTCGGACGTGGTCATCAGCGATCAGCTCAACCAGCAGCTGTTCGGCGGTGCCGACAGTGTGGGTCGCACGGTCACGCTCAACGGACACGACTACCGCGTGGTGGGCGTGACCAGCCATTGGGATCCCCGGCCGCGTTTCTTCGACCTGTTCAGCACCGACGGCTTCGACGACGCCTCGGACTTCTACATGCCTTTCACCCGCGCGCTCGATTTGCATATGCGCACGGGTGGTCGCAACAGCTGCCGCGGCAAGCTCACCTTCACCACATGGGATGGCTGGCTGCAGAGCAATTGCGTGTGGATCACATCTTGGGTGGAACTGGACAGCGCTGCCGAGGTTGCGCGTTACCACCGCTTCCTCGACAGCTACGCCGTCGATCAGCAGCGCGCCGGTCGCTTCAACTGGGCACCCAACGTGCGCCTGCGCGACGTGGTGCAGATGCTCGACCATGAGCATGTGGTGCCGCCGGAGAGTCGCATCTCGCTGATCGTGGCACTGGCCTTTTTCGTGATCTGCCTGGTCAACACCATCGGCCTGCTGCTGGCGAAATTCCTGCGCCGCGCTGGCGAAATCGGCGTGCGTCGCGCGCTGGGCGCCACGCGGCGGGAGATCTATGCGCAGTACCTGATTGAGGCGGGCACCGTGGGACTGGCCGGTGGCGTGCTGGGCCTGCTGCTCACCGCGGTGGGTGTGTCGGGCGTGGGCATCCTGTTCCAGCCGCAGATCGCCCGTCTGGCGCATCTCGATCTTTCGCTGATCGGGCTGACCCTGCTGGTGGCGATTGTCGCGACCATGCTCGCGGCGTTCTATCCCGCCTGGCGTGCTGCAAACGTGCAGCCGGCATGGCAGTTGAAGTCGAACTAGGGGTACGCCGATGAGCCTGCAGATCAAACCCATCCTCGTCGCGCTGCGCCGGCACAAGGCGGGCACTGTGCTGATTGCGCTGCAGATCGCGCTGACCCTGGCGATTGTCTGCAACGCGCTGTTCATCATCCACCAGCGGCTGGCCAACATGTCCGATCTCAGCGGCGTGGACGAGGCCAACGTGTTCGTGATCAAGAACCAGTGGGCTGTCGACCAGTCGACCCAGCAGGTCGATGCGCAGGTGCGGGCCGACCTGCTCGCGTTGCGGCAACTGCCCGGCGTGCGCGACGCCGCTCCCGCCAGCGGCTATCCGCTGCGGGGCGGTGGCTGGGACAACTTCATCACGATGACGCCCGATCAGGTCGAACCGACCACCGACTCCGCGGTGTACACCGGTGACGAGCACCTGCTCGACACGCTCGGCGTGCGGTTGATTGCGGGGCGCAACTTCCATCCCGACGAAATCGTCATGATGGGTACCCAGCAGGCGATCATTCCGCCAGTGGCCATCGTGAGCAAGGCACTCGCCGACCGGCTATTCCCCGATGGTTCGGCGCTGGGCAAGAGCTTCTATGCAATGGGCGCCACGCCGAGCACGATTATCGGCATCGTCGACCCGTTGCACCGGCCGGGCACGGATCAGTGGAACCAGCCCTATGCCGGGCAATCACTCATCTGGCCGATGCGAGCGGACGACGCGCGCGGCATCTACTACATCGTGCGCGCCAAGCCCGGACAGCTCGCCGCCGCGATGCGCGAGGCGCCGAAGGCGCTGTACGCACAGAGCCGCATGCGCATGATCGACCCCAAGGACGGCATTCAGGATTACGCCGAGATCCGTCACAAGGTCTACGACAGCGACCGCGGCATGGCGATCCTGATGGGCATCATCAGCGTGGTGCTGCTGGCGATCACCGCTGCCGGCATCGTCGGCCTCACCAGTTTCTGGGTCGGCCAGCGGCGCAAGCAGATCGGCGTGCGTCGCGCGCTGGGCGCCACGCGCGGCGACATCCTCAACTATTTCCTTACCGAGAACCTGCTGATCGGCATCGG
>DHXA01000105.1:0-1928 GCA_002413455.1 Rhodanobacter sp. UBA5168
TGACTGCGCCGCAAAAATCCGTTCTATCCCTGAAGCGCGAACCGCGCATCGACACCGACGCTCCTGCACTGGAAGAGCGCCTGCACAAGGTGCTGGCCAACGCAGGCCTCGGTTCGCGCCGCATGCTTGAAGTGCGCATCCAGTCCGGCGAAGTCGAACTCAATGGCAGCCCTGCTGAAATCGGCATGAGCGTCCATGCAGGCGATCGCGTGGTGATCGACGGCAAGCAGTTCGTCGTCGCCACCGACAGCCGCGACGACACCGAGGTGCTGATCTACCACAAGCCCGAGGGCGTGCTGACCACCCGCGACGACCCCGATGGTCGTCCCACCGTGTTCGAACAGCTGCCACGACTGAAAGGTGCGCGCTGGGTCGCCGTGGGTCGGCTCGACATCAACACCACCGGTCTGCTGCTGTTGACCACCGACGGTGAACTGGCCAACGGCCTGATGCATCCGAAGAGCGGCCTGGAGCGCGAATACCTGTGCCGCGTGCATGGCGAAGTGCCGGACGAGATCATCGAACGGCTGAAAGCCGGCGTGGAGCTGGATGACGGCCCCGCCCGCTTCGACGAGATCGCCGTGATCAGCCGCGGCGGCAGCCACAGCTGGTTCCGCGTGGTGATCCGTGAGGGCCGAAATCGCGAAGTGCGCCGCCTGTGGGACTCGCAGGGTTTCCTGGTCAGCCGCCTCAAGCGCATCCGCTACGGCAACATCGAGTTGCCGCGCAATCTGCGTCGTGGCGAATGCGAAGCGCTCGATGCGGAAAGCGTCAAGCAGTTGCGCCAGACCACTGGCCTGGGTGTACCGCAACCGGTGCTGACCCTGAGCCCGGTACTCCATCAGCGTCGCGCGAACCGCAGCGTCACCGAGTATCGTCCCGAACGCGGTGCCGGCACCGCCTGGACCGGTGGCCAGGACGAGGCCCGCGAGTTGCGCGCGTATGACCGCATCCGTGAGGAGCCGACTCGTGGCCGCAAGCCACCGCATCGCGACGGCAGAGAGGTCAACGGCAACGTCGTCCGTCCCGAACGTGGTGCCGGCGGTGCCAACCGTGGCGGCAAGGGCCGGCGTGTGGCACCGGGTCAGGAACTGCCGTCGGTGCGTACCTGGTTTGCCGGGGAAAACCGCGATGGCAGCGCCCGTCCCGGCGCGCCGCGCGGCAATGCTGCCGGCGGTGCTACAGGCAATCGTCGCCCCGCCGGTGGCAAGCCATTCGGTGCACGTACGGGTGGCGAAGGTCGTGCTGCCGGCAACCCTTACAGCGGGTTCGGCGGTGAATCACGCGGCAACGCCGGTGGTAATGGCAATCGTGCACCGGGCGCCCGTCCCGCACACGGCGGTCGCCCGCAAGGCCAGAGTCAAGGTAACCGTGCGGCAGGTAACCCTGCCCACGGCAACGCACGGCCGCAAGGCCTCGGAGGTGCGCGACCGCAAGGCCAGGGCGCCAATCGTTCACAGGGGGCCGGCCGGCCGCAGGGCCAAGGCGGCAATCGCCCGCACGGCAATTCCAGGCCGCAGGGTCACGGTGGCCCTGCAGGCGGACGTCCGCCAGGTCGCGGCGGCAATCGATCGGGCAATCGCTGAGCCTTTGGCCGGCACGATCAATCAAGGCAGCTGAGCCGTGGTGCGCATCTATCACAACAACCGCTGCTCCAAATCGCGCGCCACGCTGGCGTTGCTGGAGGAGCGCGGCAGCAAGGTCGAGGTGATCAACTATCTCGGCACGCCGCCAAACGCGAGCGAGCTGGCCGTGCTGCTGAAGCAGCTCGGCATGACGCCGCGCGAACTGTTGCGCAGCGGCGAAGCGGAGTATCAATCACTCGGCTTGGGCGACCCCGCGCTCGATGATGCGACCTTGATCGCTGCGATGGTAGCGCACCCGAAACTGATCGAGCGCCCGATCGTTGTCGCCAACGGCAAGGCTGC
>DHXA01000105.1:2226-9585 GCA_002413455.1 Rhodanobacter sp. UBA5168
TCATGGGAATCAATCCGGATCCAGCGAAAACGCATCGGCATCCATCCACGCCGGGAAGCGTTCGCGGTGCGCCAGCAGCGGTGCCGGATCCAGTGTGACCGTCACCACCTGCTCCTGTGCCCCCAGCTCGACCAGCGGCTCGCCGAGCGGATCGATCACCGCGCTATCGCCGGCATACGGCAACTCGTTGCCGTCCATGCCGACACGGTTAACGCCGATCACGTAGCTGAGATTCTCGATCGCCCGTGCGCGCAGCAACGTGCGCCAGGGCTGCCGGCGCGGGGCCGGCCAGTTGGCGACAAACAACGCGAGGTCGTAATCCATGCCGCCGTTCGCCGATGCAAGACGCCGATTGCGCAGCCATACCGGAAAGCGCAGGTCGTAGCAGACCTGCGGCAGAATTCGCCACCCCTTCAGCTCCACGATCAGCCGCTCGCCGCCGCCGCCATAGCGGGTGTGCTCGCCGGCCATGCGGAACAGATGGCGCTTGTCGTACTGGGCAAAGCTGCCGTCCGGTTGTACCCAGAGCAGACGGTTGTAGACAACATCATTTTCCCGGATCGCCAGGCTGCCGCAGATCACTGCGCCCACCTCGATCGCCAGTGCACGCAGCCACGCCACGCCCTCGCCATCCATCGTGTCGGCGCTGGCGCGTGTGTCGTTGCTGAAGCCGGAAAGGAACGTCTCCGGCAACACGATCAGGTCGCTGCCCGTCGCCTGGCGAACCAACGCACCGTAGTAGTCGCGATTGGCCGGCGCATCGTGCCAGCGGGTGGCGCCCTGCACCAGCGAAATTCTCAGCGCATGCATGTTCATAGCCCGCACAGCCGCTCCGCCGCGGCTTCCATCGTGGCATCGCTCTTGGCAAAGCAAAGGCGCAGCAGTCGCGTACCCGGCGCGCGCTCGTAGAACGGCGTCAATGGAATGGCCGCCACACCACCGTGCTGCACCAGCCACTTGCTGAAGGCGAGATCATCCTCGTCGCGTATCGCCGTGTAGTCGACCAACTGGAAATAGCCGCCCGGCACATCGAGCAGTTTCAGCCGCGAAGGCGCCAGCAGCGCCCGGAAACGATCGCGCTTGGCCTGGTAGAAGGCTGGCAGCTCCCGATAATGATCGGGATCGCTGGCCATGAATTCGGCAAACGCCACCTGTGCCGGATGAAACGTGCAGAACGTGAGGTATTGATGCACCTTGCGGAACTCGACCGACAATGCGGCCGGCGCTACCGCATAACCGACCTTCCAGCCGGTGCAGTGATAGGTCTTGCCGAATGAGGAAACCACGATGCTGCGCTCGGCCAGTTCCGGATGGCGCAACACGCTTTCGTGTTGCGCGCCGTCGTACACGATGTGCTCGTACACCTCATCGGACAACACCACGATGCCGGTGTCGCGCACGATCGACGCCAGCTCCTCCAGATCGGCCGCCGACAGCACTGCCCCGGACGGATTGTGCGGGCTGTTGATCATGATCATGCGCGTCTTCGGCGTCACCGCGTCACGCACGCGCTGCCAGTCGATCGCGAATGCCGGCAGGGTCAGGGGGATGTGCACCGCATGTGCGCCCTGCAGATCGATCGCCGGCTCGTAGCAGTCATAGGCCGGATCGAACACGATCACCTCCTCGCCCGCGCGGACCACGGCAGCGATGGCCGAGAAAATGGCCTCGGTCGCGCCAGAGGTGACCGTGATGTCCGTGTCCACATGCAGCTTGCGACCGTACAATCGCTGCGTCTTCAACGCGATCTGCTCACGCAGTGCGGCCGTGCCGTGCATGGGTGCGTACTGGTTGCGTCCTTCGTTCATGGCACGGGCCAGCGCGTCGCGCAGCCCCTGTGGCGGCTCGAAATCGGGAAATCCCTGGCCCAGGTTGACTGCCTTGTGTTCCAGCGCCAGCTGGCTCATCACGCTGAAGATGGTGGTGCCTACTTTCGGAAGCTTGGTTTCGATCATCATCATTCAGCCGTCTGGATGTCCATAAAATGGCAAGCGTAACCCATCGCCTGCATTGCCTGCATCACGACGCGCCAATCATGGCCGGGGCAGATCGTCCAGTGGACGCTGCTTGCATTGCTCATGCTTCAGCAAGGTGGTGGCCGGTAGCCGTTCGGCCAGAAAGTCGACCAGCGCACGCACGCCTGGCAGCATGCCGCGCCGACTGGGATAGACGAAGTGCATGGTGCCTTCGGGCACGCTCCATTCCGGCAGCACCACTTCGAGCTCTCCGCGGGTGATCGCGGGGGCGCAGACGAATTCCGGCAGCAAGGCCACGCCCATGCCACGGCGGGCAGATTCGAGCAACACGGCGAAATCACCAGTAATCAGACGCGCCTGTACTTCCACGTTCACCTGCTTGCCAGCCGCGTCGATCAGTTCCCATATCTGCGTGCCTTCGTGCTCGCGCATCGACAGCGCAGGCAGCTTCGCCAGCTCAGCCGGCTGGCCCGGTCGGCCTTGTGCATCGAGCAGCGCCGGGCTGGCCACCAGCTTGGTACGTGACTGGCCAAAACTGCGGATCACGAGGTTCGCATCGGTATCGAGTTTGTTGCGCACCCGGATTGCCAGATCGTAGCCCTCGCCGATCACATCGACCCGGCGATCGCCGGACAGCAACCTCACCTGCATCTTCGGATACAGCAGCAGAAAGTCGGGCAGCAGATAGGCCAGCACGGTCTGCGCCAGCGAAACCGGGCAACTCAGGCGCACCACGCCACGGGGTTCGGCACGCAATTCATCGACGGCATCCTGCGCCGCCTGTGCCTCTTCCAGCACGGCGCGGCAGTGCGAGTAGAAACGCTCGCCCACTTCGGTGACCACAAAACGTCGGGTGGTCCGCTGCAACAAACGCACACCCAGGCGCTCCTCCAGTTGGGCCACGCGTTTGCTCAGCCGCGATTTCGGCACGCCCAGTGCCCGACCCGCGGCGGAAAAGCCGCCGTGGTCGACCACGGCGGCAAAAAAGTACAAATCATTGAGATCCTGCAAGGCGCCACTCAATACCGTCATGATTGTTTCCAATAAAGAACGATAAGTCCAATAATACCCATCTTATCGTCAGATTGTTCTAAATATATCCTGACTGCGTCGCCGATAACCGGCTCAACCAGGACTTTCATCATGAAACTGTTGCACATCGATTCCAGCGCCTTGGGTGGCCATTCCGTATCGCGCCAGCTGACCGCCGATATCGTAGCGGAGCTGAAGCGTGCCACGCCCGACCTCGCCGTCCATTACCACGATCTCGCAGCACAGCCGTTGCCACATTGGACACCAGTGGCGGATGCCAGCGACCCCGCCGCCGTGCTGGGCACCCGGATGCTGGAGGAATTCCTGGCCGCGGACATCGTGGTGATCGGCGCACCGATGTACAACTTTGCGATCTCCAGCCAGCTCAAGGCTTGGCTCGATCGTATCCTGATCGCGGACAAGACCTTCCATTACACCGCGAACGGACCCGAAGGCCTGGCCGGCGGCAAAAGGGTGATCGTCGCCTCCAGTCGCGGCGGCATCTACAGCAAGGATTCGGCTGCAGCCGCGATGGATTTCCAGGAGCCCTACCTGCGTGCCGCGTTGGCCTTCATCGGTATCGGCGATGTCGAATTTGTGCGCGCCGAGGGCGTCGCGGTCAGCGACGAGCAGAAGGCCCATGCGCTCAAATCGGCCCAAGCCACCATCGGGACGCTGGTCGCCAAGGCCGCCTGATTCACCCTGCTTCCGGCAAGTGCCCTCGTCCTGGCGACGAGGGCACTTGCCGTTGTGCGCAGTTCCACGCCGACGGGTCGAGCTGGAGCAGTGGAAAATTTGGGCGTCGGCCGACACACTGCGGGCTCACTCTTGTTGCTGGGGGCCACGCATGAACCATTCGGTACGTCTGTCGCTACTTGCACTGCTGGCATTGGCGCCGGCCGTTCAGGCCGCCGATCTGCTGATGAACAACGTCAACGGCTACACGCTGGACAGGCATGGCAAGCTGCAACATTTTCAGGCGCTGCTGATCGACCACGGTAAAGTGGTCGCCACCGGGACTCATGCCGACCTGATCGCGCGTGCCGGCAGCGCCAAGGTCGTCGATGGCCACGGCCAGACCTTGCTACCGGGCCTGATCGATGCCCACGGCCATGTGCTGGAACTGGGCTATGCGCGCAACCAGGTTGACGTCACTGGCACGAAGTCGCTGGACGAGGCGCTGGCGAAGGTCAAGGCGTACGCCGCGGAGCATCCCGAGGCGAAGTGGATCACCGGCGGCGGCTGGAATCAGGAAATCTGGAAGCTCGGCCGCTTCCCTACCGCGAAGGAGCTGGATGCAGCGGTTCCCGATCGTCCGGTGTGGCTGAGCCGGGTCGACGGGCACGCCGGCTGGGCCAACAGTGCAGCCATCAAACTGGCCAGGGTCAGCAAGGCCACTAAAGATCCCAGCGGCGGGCGTATCGAGCGCGATGGCCAAGGCCAACCCTCCGGCGTCTTCGTCGACGGCGCCACGGTGCTGATCGGTAGCAAGATTCCTGCGCCGACCGCGCAACAGAAAGTTGCGGCGCTGGATACCGCGCTGGCCGAGATGGCGAGTGTCGGCCTTACCGGTGTTGCTGACGCGGGTATCGACCTCGCCAACTACCAGCTGTACCGGCAATATGCCGACGCGAACAAGCTCACCGCACGCATCTACGCGATGATCCTGGGCACCGGCGACGACTTCGACGTCATCAGCAAGAACGGCCCGCTGATCGGTTACGGCAATGACTTCCTCACCGTGCGCACGGTCAAGCTGTTTGCCGACGGTGCGCTAGGCAGCCGCGGCGCGGCGATGCTCGAACCCTACTCCGATGACCCGCATAACCATGGCCTGCTGTTCCTGAAGCCCGCCGAGCTGACCGCGGATATCGGCAAGGCGCTGGGCAAGGGCTATCAGGTTGCCATCCACGCGATCGGCGACCGTGCCAACCGCGAGGTGCTCGACAGCTACACCGCAGCCTACAAGACGCATCCCGGCGGTATCGCGTTGCGCAACCGCGTCGAACATGCGCAGATCGTCTCGCTGGAAGATATCCCGCGCTTGGTGCCACTGCAGTTGATCGCCTCGATGCAGCCGACCCACGCCACCTCCGACATGAACATGGCTGAGAACCGCATCGGTCCCCAGCGGATCAAGGGCGCCTATGCCTGGCAACGGTTCCTGAAGCAAGGCACGGTCGTCGCCGGCGGTTCGGATTTTCCGGTCGAGTCGCCGAACCCGTTCTATGGCCTGTACTCGGCCATAACCCGCGAGGACCATGACGGCCAGCCACCCGGCGGCTGGTACCCGGATCAGGATATGACCCCGGCCGAAGCGCTGCGCGCGTTCACCCTCGACGCGGCCTACGCCGAGCATGCGGAAAAGACCCTGGGCACGCTCGAGCCCGGGAAGTGGGCCGACTTCATCCTGATCGATCACGACATTTTCAAGGATCCAGCGAACAAGATCTGGAGCACCAAGGTGTTGCAGACTTGGGTCGGCGGCAAGCAGGTGTATGCCGCCAAGGATTGACTGGACAGTGCGAAACAACATCGAGGCCGGCTGCGAAGCCGGCCTTTGTGTTGATGGAAGTTGCGGTGTGAGGCCTTCGACTTCATCGCCGGGCGGCTACGCCCAGAGACCGACCCGAACTCGACCCAGGGCGAACGGGCTGAGTGGACTGAAAGTCTGGGGCCGTCTGATCCGTTGGGCCTGAGCGCAGCGAAGTCGAAGGCGGCCATACGACACACCGCCTGCCCTACTCGGGGCCAGGCAAATCGAATCGGGCCTCAGATCGACCGATGTCGACACCTCGAACACCGCCACGGCCGGCCCTTGGCGTGCGCCAGAGCGGCAATGGCGCGGTGTCGGCACGCACGGCCCCTGGTTTCGCCGCCTTTGAGGGCCTGCGACTCGTATAGGCCATCAGTCATGTTGCGAAATGGCATTTTGCCTATTGACGATGCAAAACTCGGTGTTATAGTTCACTACAACACCACCCAACGAGGTCACCAAGGAGGCCCGTCATGAAAGCGCAGAACCTGATCGCCAGCTTCGCCGCCGTCCTGCTCACCTTTGCCAGCCTGAGCGCCGTCAACTACAACGTCGACACCCAGCCGGCAGCGGCCGACAAAACCGAGCGCAACGCCGCCAACGTCACCGAACTGGCACCCGTCGAGGTACATCCCAGCGCCGCCGAATTGCGTGCCGCTGTGCTGCTGGTCGACACCGGCACCAACAGCATAGCCATGGCTCCAGCCATGGGCCGCCTGGACAACGCGGGGCAGTTCAGTCTGCTCGGCTCGCAATTGGCCATGCCCTACTATTCATTTGGCAACAAGTTCGGCCGCATCACCAAGGAATAAAACATGACCATTACCTGGAACGACAGCGTCCCGATCTATCGCCAGCTGCAGCAACGCGTGGTGGCGATGATCCTGGACGGCGCCTTGAACGAGGGCGACCCGCTGCCGTCGGTACGCCAGGTGGCAGCGGATTATCAGATCAATCCACTGACCGTATCGAAGGCGTATCAGGAACTGGTCGACGAACAACTGGTTGAAAAAAGGAGGGGTCTGGGCATGTTCGTCATCGAAGGCGCTCGTGAGGCGCTGCTGAAATCCGAACGCGAGCGGTTTCTGCGCGAAGAGTGGCCGGTGCTGTTCGCACGGCTGCAACGGCTGGGGCTGGATCTCAAGACGCTGTTGCGTGAGGCCCAGACCGACAAGGATCAGTCCGCCAAGGGAGAGCAATCATGAGCGCGGTGATCACGGCCAGCGGCCTGAGCAAGCGGTACAAGTCGTCCCTGGCGCTGGACAACGTCAGTTTCCAGATCGCTCCCGGTCGGATCGTCGGACTGATCGGCCCCAACGGTGCCGGCAAGACCACCGCGCTGAAGGCGATCCTCGGCCTCACCGATTTCACGGGTGATCTCAACGTGCTGGGTTTCGACCCGCGCAAGCAGCGTGACAAGCTGATGGGCGATGTCTGCTTCATCGCCGATGTGGCGGTACTGCCACGCTGGATCCGCGTGCACGAAGTGGTCGATTTCGTCGCCAACGTGCACCCGCGTTTCGATCGCGCCAAGTGCGAGGCGTTCCTGGCGCGCACCAAGCTCACGCCCAACCAGCGCGTGCGGCAGATGTCCAAGGGCATGATCGTGCAGCTGCATCTGGCGCTGGTAATGGCGATCGACGCCAAGCTGCTGATCCTGGACGAACCCACGCTGGGCCTGGACATCCTCTATCGCAAGCAGTTCTACCAGAACCTGCTGGAAGACTACTTCGACGAGAACAAGACGATCATCGTGACCACGCACCAGGTGGAAGAGGTCGAACACATCCTCACCGACCTGATGTTCATCCGCGA
>DHXA01000105.1:9886-10076 GCA_002413455.1 Rhodanobacter sp. UBA5168
AGCATTTTTCTGTTTGACGGCGCGAACCGCGCGGTGCTGGAGCAGCTGGGCGAAACCCGCCGGCCATCCATCAGCGACCTGTTCGTCGCCACCATGAAGGGAACCTACGCATGAAAACCTTCTATTGGCTTGTGAAGCGCGAGTTCTGGGAGCACCGGGGCGGCTTTTTCTGGGCTCCGATCATCACCGG
>DHXA01000178.1 GCA_002413455.1 Rhodanobacter sp. UBA5168
CCGTTCACCATCCATCTCAACAACCGCAAGCTGATGCGTGGCTATTTCGAGAGCCTCGGCATCGTCGACGGCGAGCAGCAGATGCTGGTGCTGCGCGAGGTGGACAAGCTGGACAAGCGAGGTGCCGATTACGTGCGCGATACGCTGACCGGCGAGA
This sequence comes from Rhodanobacter sp. UBA5168, assembly GCA_002413455.1. Classification (GTDB taxonomy): domain Bacteria; phylum Pseudomonadota; class Gammaproteobacteria; order Xanthomonadales; family Rhodanobacteraceae; genus Rhodanobacter. Next base: position 158 of record DHXA01000178.1, read on the forward strand.
CGTTCGGACTCAGTGCCGAGGTGGCGCAGAAGATTCTCAGTTTCGTGCAGGTGCGTTCGACGTCGCTGCAGGATGCGCTCGACAAACTCGACGCACTCGGCGCGGGCCCGGAAGCGATGGAGCAGGGCCGCCATGAGCTGAAAGATGTGCTGAACCTGATCCACGCGTTCGGCGTGCCCGAAACGCACTACGCACTGAACCTGTCGATTGCTCGTGGTCTCGATTACTACACTGGTACGGTCTACGAGACCACGCTGAACGATCATCCACAGATCGGTTCGATCTGTTCTGGTGGCCGCTACGAGAATCTGGCCAGCCAGTACACCAAGTCTCAACTGCCAGGTGTCGGCATCTCGATCGGCCTCACCCGCCTGTACTGGCAACTGCGCGACGCCGGGTTGATCAGTACCGCGACCAGCACCGTCGAGGTGCTGGTGACCCAGATGGACGCGGCACAGCTGCCGGCCTATCTGGCCGTGGCCAACGAATTGCGCAGCGCAGGCATCGCCACCGAGGTGGTGCTGGAAGGGGGCAAGCTCGGCAAGCAGTTCAAGTACGCCGACCGCGCCGGCATCCGTTTCGTGATCGTGCTGGGCGAGGACGAGATCGCCAAGGGCGTGGTGACGGTGAAGGACCTGCGTCGCGAGGATCAGTTCGAAGTGGCGCGCAGCGAATTGGTCAAGACGTTGCGGGTAGAGCTGGAACAAGCCGCCGTGATGGGCTGAAGCTGCTGTTCCTCCGGCCGTTCCGAAACACATAAGCAATTCATCAGTGAGGCAGCAGTGGGCACAACCGACATCATCGTTCTCGACGGCAACAGCCTCAGCCGTGCCCAGCTTGTGGCCGTGGCACGCTGTGGCAGCAAGGTTTCGCTCGCTCCGGCCGGGCTCGAGCGCGTGCAGCGCGCCGCCGATTTCCTGGCCGAGAAAGTCAGCTGTGGCGAACCCACCTATGGCGTCACCACTGGTTTCGGCAGCAATGCCGACAAACTGCTGGGCGCCCATCGCGTGCGCGACGAGCTACCGGGCGCTGCCCCGATCAAGGATGGGTCGCAGATGCCCGAAGGCACGTTGCTGGAAGAATTGCAGCACAACCTGATCATCACTCATGCCGTATGCGTGGGTAAGCCGTTTGCCGAGGACGTGGTGCGGGCGATGTTGTTGATCCGCATCAATACATTGATGCGTGGTCATTCAGGCATTCGCGTGAGTACGCTCGAAGCGCTTGCTGCCATGCTCAACGCTGGCGTGGTGCCGGTGGTGCCTGAGAAGGGCTCGGTCGGTGCCAGTGGTGATCTCGCACCGCTGTCGCATCTGGCGATCGTGTTGCTCGGGGGAGGCGAGGCGTTTTATCAGGGCGAGCGGGTATCAGGCGCGGAAGCCTTGGCGCGTGCGGGTCTCACGCCTGTCCGGCTGTCGTTCAAGGAAGGCCTGGCACTCAACAACGGCACCGCGCAGATGCTGGCGACGGGCGTGCTGGCGCTGGATACGCTGGAGCAGTTGCTGGATACCGCCGACCTGGCCGCGTCGATGACGCTGGACGCATTTGCCGGCCGCAGCGGCGCGCTGCGGCCGGAAGTGCACGCGCTGCGTCCGCACCCCGGTCAGGTCGAAACCGCGGCGCACGTGCGCGAGTTGTTGGCTGGTTCCACCCTGGTCGACATTCCGTATCACCTGGTGCCGCGCTTCAAGTCGTGGAGCGCTGAGGCGTGGAACGAACCGGACGATCAGGCACTCAGTTTCGACATCGGCTGGGACTGGGTGCCGGCCAATCAACGTCACGGGCGCGAGGCGTTCTACAGCCGCTTCCTGCCATTCAAGGGCGGCAAGAAGCACCAGCCGCAGGATGCCTACAGCCTGCGCTGCATGCCGCAGGTGCATGGTGCTGTGCGCGACGCCTGGGCGCAGGCGTGCCGGGTGTTCGACATCGAGCTGAACTCGGTCACCGACAATCCGCTGATCTTCCCGGACAACGAGGACGCGCAGTTCATCGAGGAGCAGGTGATCTCGGCCGGTCATTTCCACGGCATGCCGCTGGCGTTGGCGATGAGCTACGTGAAGGCGGCGATTCCGGTGCTGGCCTCGATCTCCGAACGCCGTCTCAACAAGCTGGTCGATTCGGCGACGAACGACGGCTTGCCGGCTTTCCTCACCGGTAACGAGGACGGCACCGATTCGGGTTTCATGATCGTGCAGTACACCGCTGCCGCACTGGTCAACGATCTGGCCACGCGGGCGCATCCGGCCAGTGTGTATTCGGTGCCGACCAGTGCGAATGCGGAAGATCATGTATCGATGGGTGCGAACGAGGCGCGTCACGTGCTGGAGATGACCGAGGATCTCGGTCATGTGCTGGCGCTGGAGCTGTATACCGCGGCGCAGGCGCTGGACTATCGCCAGGCGATGTTGAACGCCGCGCGCCGGCTGGCCAGCCGCGGTGGCTGGCAGGCGCTGGCCGGCAAGATCAGCAATGCGCCGCGCGAGGATCAGCCGCACTACGCGCAGTTCGTCGCCGAGGTGCAGCAGCTCGCCGCCGCACTGGCGAACGCCGGTGATTTTCATGCCGGCGCCAGTGTGCGCGATGCCCATGCCGTCCTGCGCCAGCACATCGGCTTCATGCATCGCGACCGCGCGATGGATGGCGACGTGCGTACGGTCTGCGCACTGGTGCAGCAAGGTGCGTTTCGCTCCGCTGCCTGAACTTCATTCCTGACGGAAACAAATCCATGAGCCTGATCCAGACCCCGGTGTCCTACGGCGAGCTGATCGACAAGATCACCATTTTGGAGATCAAGTCGCGGCGCATCGCCGACGAGGCCAAGCTGGCCAACGTGCGCAACGAGCTGGACCTGCTCAATGCGACCTGGGCCAATGACGCGGCCTCGCACACCGACATCGCCGACGAGCGCGCACGCCTGCTGGCGGTGAACGAACTGCTGTGGGACATCGAGGACAGGATCCGCCTGAAGGAACGCGCACAGGCGTTCGACCAGGAGTTCATCGAGCTGGCGCGCGCGGTGTATTTCCGCAACGACGAGCGCGCGGCGTTCAAGCGCGAGATCAACCTCAAGCTCGGCTCGCAGTTGGTCGAGGAAAAGTCGTACCAGGATTACCGGGCGGTCTGATTCGCCGATTTCAGTCCAGACCGAGATCGCCCGCTGCGGCTTCGTAGCGCTCGATCACCTCGTCGACGCCGATCAGGTCCATCACGCCGGGCTTCTCGATCTTGCTGCCCCATGAAATCTCGCTGGCCGGCTTGCCCAGATATTTTCGCGAAGCCTCGTCGTACTTGTTCACACACCAGCGGCGGTCGGAGTAGGGGCCGGAGCGATCCGGATTGCTGGCTGCGTGCAGGCCCAGCACCTTGGTGCCGACCGTGTTGGCCATGTGCATCGGGCCGGAGTCGGGGGTCAGCAGCAGTTGCGCACGGCCGAACATGGCCATCAGTTTCTTCAACGTGTCCTTGCCGGTAAGGTCGAGCGGCTTGTTCCGGCAGGCCGCCAGTACGGCATCGGCCATCATGCGCTCACCGGCGGAAGGACCGCCGATCAGCACCACTCGCCAGCGGCGTGCGGCGGCATGATCCATCACGGCGGCATAGCGTTCCGGCCGCCAGTTGCGCAGCGCGTGGCTGGAGGTGGGGCTGACGAGCAGGGTTGGTGTGTCGCCGGACAATTGCTCGGCGGCCCACGCATGCGCCTCTGCGGGAATCGGGATGTCCCAACGCACCCGAGTCTGCCTCAAGCCGAGCGGTTCGCAGAAGCTGCCGATCGCGTCCAGCACGTGCTCGCCGGTGCGGGCCGGGATGCGTTCGTTGATGACCAGCCCATGCAGATCCTTCGAGCGTGCGCGGTCGTAGCCAACGCGCTTGTTGGCCTTGATACCCAGGCTCAGCAGGTTGGAGCGCATCGCCACTTGCATTTGCAGCAGCGTGTCGAAGCGTTGTCCGCGCAGTGCCGCATGGACTGCGCGCATGCCAGCCCAGCCTGCGGCCTTGTCGAACGTGACGAACTCCACGCCGGGCAGGTCGCCGACCAGCTTTCGTTCGAGCTTGCCGACGATCCAGGTCAGCGATGTATCGGGCCACGCCTGCTGCAGGGTGCGCACGAGCGGCACCACATGGGAGACGTCGCCGATGGCGGAGGTGCGCAGCAGACAGATCGATGCAGGGGTCGTCATGAGGCCTGGGTTAGAATCGAGGGAAAGTGATCGGTGACAGGGGCCGCGCAGCATTGGGCATGATGATGCAGGAAAGAACGCACAAAGATGCCACAGGCGCGATTCTGTTCGACGCTGCGCTGTCGCCACAAGTCGGCCGGGACTGGTTTGCGCTGGAGTACTGGCGCGGGCGGGATGCATTGCGTACGCAAGCCGGTGGTCGCGGTGGCGTGGCAATCATTGTCACGCCGATCGGCGAATGCGTGTTGCGGCATTATCGCCGTGGCGGTCGGGTGGCTGCCTTGATGGGCGATCGCTATCTGTGGACCGGTGCCGACCGTTCCCGTCCTTTTGCGGAATTCCGCCTGTTGGCCGAGATTGCGCGGCTTGGTTTGCCGGCGCCGACGGTGGTAGCTGCGGGCTATTGCAGACACGGCCTGTTCTACAGCGCCGACCTGATCACGCGCCGCATTGCCGACGCATCGACGCTGGCGGAATGTCTGGCGAGAGGAAGGCTGGATGGCGAGCTGGCTGAAGAGGTCGGTGCGCTTGTCGCGCGCTTTCATCGTGCCGGTGTCTGGCATGCTGATCTGAATGCGCACAATGTACTGGTGGCGTCCGGTGAGTGGTACCTGATCGACTTCGATCGAGGCCGGCTGCGCGCGCCAGCGGTCGCATGGCAACAGGCCAACCTGCAGCGCCTGCGCCGTTCGCTGCTCAAGCTCGGCGCCGCCAGCGAGGGCGAGGCAGCGTTCGAGAAAGCCATCTGGCAGCCCCTGCTTCATCGTTACCAGCGTACATTGGACGCATGAACTGGCATCTGCATTTTCTCGGCGTGGGCGCGGCCCATGCCGCACAGCTCGGTTCCTCCGCCGTGGTGCTGGAGCGTGGCGGTGAACCCCTCCTGCTGATCGACTGCGGGCCGGACACGCTCGACCGTTACATGACCGCGTACGGCACATTGCCGCGCGCGCTGTTCATCACGCATACCCACATGGACCATGTGGCCGGACTGGAGCAGTTGTTCATCAGGCTATGGTTCGACCAGCGCCTGCGAGGCGAGACGAAAGTTTTTGTCCACGCAGCCCTGATCCCGTGGTTGCAGGCGAGAGTTGGCGACTATCCGGGCGCGCTGGCCGAAGGCGGGGTCAATTACTGGGAAGCGTTCCGGCTGGTGCCCTGCACGCGAGGTTTCTGGCTGGACGGATTGTGGTTCGACGTGTTCGCCACGCGCCATCACGTGCCCGGCACCTCCTACGGTCTCGCGCTGGATGGCAGCTTCGTCTACACCGGCGACACCCGGCCGATTCCTGAAGTGCTGGCGCGCCATGCCGGCAGCAGCGAAGTGATTGCGCACGATTGCAGCCTGGTTGGCAATCCGTCGCACACCGGCATCGACGATATCGAGCGCGAGTATTCCGATACGTTGCGCCGGCAGCTGCTGCTCTATCACTACGGCAGTGCCGCGGATGCTGCCGTGCTGGCTTCGCGCGGTTACCGTGTCGCCAGTCAAGGTGAACGCGCGGCCTTGCCCGTCCCGGCGGAGCCTCGGGCCGATGCCGGCTGAACCAACGCGTGCTCGCTTGCCTGTATGGAGCCCTGCCGCTATTCTTACCGACTCTTTGAAAGGCTGGATGGCCGACAAAGAGGGTTGCATGCGGAGAGGTGTCCGAGTGGTTGAAGGAGCACGCCTGGAAAGTGTGTATACGGTCAAACGTATCGCGGGTTCGAATCCCGCTCTCTCCGCCAACTTGCAGGTTCCATACAGTTTCAGGGTCTAACAGCCCACGTCCATGGTGGCCCCGTCGGTCCCCCCGCGACGATAGTTCGCAAACTCCGCCAGGTCCGGAAGGAAGCAACGGTAGCGAATGATTCGGGTGCCGGGGTGTGGCTGGCGGGGCCGCCGCCATTTTGGGTGACTGATTCCCCATTCCCGTTTACTGACTTACCCCCGCCGACTTGGCACAATCACCTTTCGCCCCAAGGTAGTCAGGCATGTCTTATCAGGTACTCGCCCGCAAGTGGCGCCCGCGCAAGTTCGCCGAACTGGTCGGGCAGGAACATGTGGTGCGCGCACTTACCAACGCGCTGGATACCGGGCGCATGCATCACGCCTACCTGTTCACCGGCACTCGTGGCGTCGGCAAGACCACGATCGCGCGCATCTTCGCCAAGTCGCTGAACTGCGAGCGCGGGCAGTCGGCCGATCCGTGCGGCGAATGCTCGGTGTGCACGGCGGTGGACGAGGGCCGCTTTGTCGACCTGCTGGAAATCGATGCGGCCAGCAATACCGGTGTGGACGATGTGCGCGAGGTGATCGAGAACGCGCAGTACGCGCCGTCGCGCGGTCGCTTCAAGGTGTACCTGGTCGATGAGGTGCACATGCTGTCGAAGAACGCGTTCAACGCGTTGCTGAAGACGCTGGAAGAGCCACCGCCGCACGTGAAGTTCCTGCTTGCCACCACCGACCCGCAGAAGCTGCCGGTGACGGTGCTGTCGCGCTGCCTGAAGTTCAACCTGAAGCGGTTGCTGCCGGAGCAGATCGCCGGCCAGATGCGGCATATCCTCGCCGCGGAAAACATTGCCTACGAAGACAGCGCGATCGGCGAACTGGCGCGCGCTGCCGACGGCTCGCTGCGCGATGGCCTGTCGCTGCTCGATCAGGCGATTGCCTATGGCGGCGGCGCGCTGCATGCCGACGACGTGCGCACCATGCTGGGCAGCGTGGCGCGCGGACAGGTGCTGGGCGTACTCGATGCGCTGGCTGCCGGCGACGGCGAACGACTGTTGGCCGAATGCACGCAGATCGCCTCGTATTCCCCGGACTTCGGCGGTGTGCTGGACGACCTGGCCAGCGTGCTGCACCGGCTGCAGCTGATCCAGTTGATTCCCGGCTATCGACCGGAAGAAGACAGCGACGATGACAACGCATTGACCCAACTGGCCGAAGCGATGACGGCCGAAGACGTACAGCTGTATTACCAGATTGCCACCTCGGGACGGCGTGATCTGGCGCTGGCACCGGATGCGCGCACCGGTTTCGAGATGACGCTGCTGCGCATGCTGGCATTCCGGCCGGGCGATGCCGCGCCGACCGCAGCTATCGAACGTCCGGCTGCGAGCAGCCAGACATCGGCGCCGCCGCCGCGTTCCGCTACGGCGGCGTCGAGCCGTCCCGCAGCCGTAGCGGAACGCCAGCACGCGTCTCCGTTGCCGCCTCGCGCCGAACCGATGCCAGTGGCTCCCGTCGCGGCCGCTCCGGTGACGCGGGATGCCAACGGTTTGCCGGACTGGGAAGCGCTGATCGAGCGCGCCGGCTTGCGTGGCCCGTTCGGTCTGCTGGCGCAGAATGCGGTGTTGCGCGAGCGCGACGGCCAGACCCTGGTGCTGGCATTGCAGCCGGCGCACATGAGCCTGGCGGTGGAACCGATGGTGAGCCAGATGGAGGAGCGTATCGGTCAGGCGCTGGGTGAACGTATCCGCCTGCGCTTCGTCAACAGCAGCCAGGGCGCGATCGCGCAGACGCCGGCCGCACGAGCCGCGCAGGTTCGCGATGCGGCGCAAGCCGCCGCCGAGCAGGCGATCGATGCCGATCCGCTGGTGCAGTCGATGAAGCGTGAATTCGGCGCGCGGGTCGTGCCGCAATCCATCAAACCCTTTGGCAACGAATCCGGAGCAGTGTGATGAGAGGACAGATTGGTCAGCTGATGCAGCAGGCGCAGCGCATGCAGGAAGACATGAAGCGCGCGCAGGAAGAAATCGCGAAACTTGAAGTCACCGGCAGCGCCGGCGGTGGCCTCGTCAACGTGGTGATGACTGGCGCGCATGAAGTGCGTCGCGTGCAGATCGACCGGCAGACGTTTGCCGACGATCCCGAGATGGCCGAGGATCTGGTCGCCGCCGCGATCAACGATGCGGTGAACAAGGTGGCTGAAGTCAGCAAGGGCAAGCTCGGCGGCGTCACTGCCGGGATGAACCTCCCGGCTGGCTTCAAGATGCCATTTTGAGGCGGGAAATCGGAGCCGGGATGCGGAGCCGCAAGACCAGAAGCACGAAGCTTTGCGCTGCGGCTTTGCCATTCCCGATTCTCCATTCCCGATTCGCGGAAATTGAATGAGCGGCTCACCACTACTCGCAGAACTGATCGAAGCGCTGCGCTGCCTGCCTGGCGTGGGTGGCAAGAGTGCGCAGCGGATGGCCTTCCATTTGCTGGAGCGCGAGCGGGAGCGGGGACTGAAGCTGGCTGCCGTGATGGAGCAGGCGATGCAACGCATCGGTCACTGCAGCCGATGCCGCAATTTCAGCGAGGAGCCGCTGTGCTCGCTGTGTTCCAGTTCCAGTCGCGAACGCCAGGTGCTATGCGTGGTGGAGTCGCCCACCGACCTGGCGGCGATCGAGCAGGCCACCGGCTATCGCGGCCAGTACTTCGTGCTGATGGGCCGCTTGTCGCCGCTGGATGGGCTGGGTCCGGAAGAGCTGGGGCTGGCCCAGTTGACCCAGCGGCTGGGCGAAGGCGAGATCGAGGAACTGATCATTGCCACCAATCCCACCGTGGAAGGTGAGGCAACGGCCCATTACCTGGCCCAGCTCGCGCGCGCCGGCGGCGTACGGCCGACCCGACTGGCGCACGGCGTGCCGCTGGGCGGCGAGCTGGAATACGTCGATCGCGGCACCCTGGCGCATGCGTTCGGCAGCCGGCAGTTGCTTGATTGATTCACCACCGGAAATCCCCATGAACGACACCATTTTCAGCAAGATCATCCGCCGCGAAATTCCGGCCGATATCGTCTACGAGAACGACGATGTGCTGGCGTTCCGTGATCTGAACCCGCAGGCGCCGGTGCATGTGCTGTTCGTCCCGAAACGGGCGCTGGCAACGCTCAACGATCTAGGCGCGGACGATGCCGAACTGCTCGGCAGGCTGCTTCTGGCCACAGCTGAATATGCGAAGCAGGAAGGATTCGCCGAGCAGGGTTACCGCACGGTGATCAACTGCAATGAGGATGGCGGGCAGACCGTATTTCACCTTCATGTGCATCTGCTGGCGGGGCGCCGCTTGCACTGGCCGCCGGGCTGAGCGGGACAACGTGACATCTGCAAATAAAAAACGCCGGCAAAACCGGCGTTTTTCATGACTGGTTACTTCTTCGGCGGCGGTGGCGGCCGCACGATGATCACCCGGCGCGGGCCACCCCAATAACCGGGGCCGCCCCATCCGCCACCCCAGTACGGACCGAAGCCCGGGCCCCAGAACGGATCGTAGAAACCCGGCGGGTAATTCACCATGAGGGGGCGTTTGGGCCACAGGTAGACGACATCGGCTTCCACGCGGGGATAGGCATAGTCGTACTCGCCGACTTTCTGCGACACCGTGCCATGCAACGTGCCGGTGACGGTCAGCTCGCGACCTCGGACGAATACTTCCGGGTCGTAGAAGCCGTCGCGGCAGGCGACGAAGCGGCCCAGGTTCTCGCCGGTATTGCCGACTTTCGGACGGGCCTGGTTGTCCAGCGGGCGTGACAGCAGGTAGAAGCAGGTCTGTTGCGGACCTGGCTCGGTCTTGATGATTTCGCCGCCCCAGCGCACCCGCGTACCGCCAGCGCCACCTTGCTGGGCGCTGGCGGTCGACACGGTGCTGTAGTTGCCTTCCAGCGGCTTGGGAATCGTCGCGCAGCCGGCGAGCAAGGCGAGGGCGGCGGCGAGCGTGAGTGGGCGGTACAGGGGCATGGGGATATCTCCATCATGGGCGGCGGCATACGCCGTCACTTCAGTTCTCATTTGACCACGCCGACGACCCGGAAATCCCGCACTGCATGTCGAAATACACGCAAAGATTCAGGCGGCGGTTCGTCGTGGGCGTAGCGCAACTCCAGGTAACTCTTCATCAACCTCGCAAGTTCATCACGTTGAACAGGTAGCGCGCGGGCGGCGCGGCTCAGATAGTGCTGCGGGCCTTCGGAGGCCCTGCGCGCGATGCCCTTGCGTGCAAGTTTACGTTCCAATTCGCCCAGCGCGTCGCGCAGCGGATCATGCAGCCGTCGGCGCAACAAGGCCCACGCCAGACCGACCGCAATGAACAGCACACTGCTGATCGCCAGCAACATGCCCAGCATTGCGGTATCGGTGTCGCGGATGCCGAATGGGGTCAGCAGGCCGCGTTGGCGCAGCGTATCAAACCCGATAACGCCTTGGTCCCACCATCGGTTGACGATGTCCCAGTGATTGCGCAGGCCTTGCAGCCAGTCGTTCCGGTACCAGGCCATTTGGTCGCCGGCGGCCGCCGCAGCCCCCAGCGAGACCCGCTCCGGGCGGACCGCGCCGGTGGGGTCGATGCGCACCCAGCCGCGGCCGGCCAGCCACACTTCGCTCCACGCATGGGCGTCGGAATAGCGCACCAGCAGGTAATTGCCGTACCTGTTCCAATAGCCGCCCTGGTAGCCGGTGACCACTCGCGCCGGGATCCCGGCAGCACGCATCAAGACGGTAAACGCCGATGAATAGTGCTCGCAGAAACCTTCGCGGGTATCGAACAGGAAATCGTCAACCGCGTCGCGGCCCAGCGGCGCCGGTGCCAGCGTGTAGCGGAAACCACCGTCATGAAACAGGTTCAGTGCGGCTTGCACGATGGCGGAATTGTCGCTGCCATAGTGCGCGCGCCATTGCGCAGCCAGCGCGAGCGTGCGTGGATTGAAACTGGTGGGCAGGCGCAGGCCCAACTTTTGCGAACGCTCGTCCAGCGCAGGCTGCAGCCGGTATTGCAACGCAGAGCGCAGCTGGTAGCTGAGTTGGTCATTCACCGGCTTGTCGGCCATCACCTCGCGATCAGGCTGCAGGCGGGCCTGCGCCGGCGCCATTAGCGGCACGTCCAGAGTGGGTAGCACGCGTTGGTGTGTGGGTTGCAGACTGATCTGGTACTGGATCGAAGCGCCGGCCTGGATCGGTGCCGTTTCACGCGCCTGGACATGCCGGGCGTCGATGTAGTGCCAGCTGCGGCCGTCGTAGTCCCACATCACATAGGCACGGAAATAGCGCAGGTCTGCCGGCGGTGGCGCACCCTCGAAGCTGACCCGCATGGCCGGATGATCGTCGGTGAGCAGGTCGGTGAAATTGCCCGGCGACATGGTGTTGCTCAGGCCGGTGCGCGCCTGATCCTGCGAAGGGGCGCCCCACAGCGGGGAACTCAAGCGCGGTACCAGCAGGAATGCCAGCAGGGCCAGCGGCAATGCCGCCGTCGACAAGGCCAGCGCAGGCAGCAGGCTGCGTGCGAGGCTGGTCGGCAGCTGCCCGGGTTCCAGCGCCCGCAGGGTGGCCAACGCCGGCAACAGGCCCATTGCAACCACGACGGTGGCAACCAGCCCCTGATCGAACAACAGGGCGGTCATCAAGGCGAAACAGGCAAAGCTGATGCCGACGCGAACGTCGCGGACCGTTTCGGTTTCCAGCAGTTTCAGGATCAACAGACCGACTGCCAATGCGGCGCCGGGCTCACGCCCGAAAATGCCGCCGTAGCGGGCGATTACCGCCAGCGTCAACAAGGCCAGCAGCGGCAGCTTGAGCCAGCGCGGCACGCGACCGGACTGCCGGCGCCGTTGCCACCAGCGCCAGCCGAGCGTCAATGCCAGCGCGATACTCAACCACCACGGCAGATGCGTGGAATGCAGGCCGAGCACGAGCGCCATGGTCAGACTCAGCAGGTCGAACGCGCGGGTGCCAATTGGCGGCTCGGCCAGTTTTCTGCGTGGCGACCGCATCACGGCAGTTGCGCCAAGGCGTTCATGCAGTGCGCGTAATGCAGCGGGCCGCTGCTGCTGGCGATCTCATTGCCGGGCAACCATAGACTGTAACTGCAGCGTTGGGCTTGTGCCTCGTTCAGCCAGCGCGCGAGCCGGGCGATGCGCGCCTCGTTGTCCAGCCCGCCCAGCTGACGCCAGTCCAACTGCCATTGCGGACGGCTTTGCGGCTGCTCGAAATCCTTCACCATGAGGTTGTCATGGCGGGCGCTGGCTTTCCAGGCGATATGTCGCTGTGGATCGCCGGCGCGATAGTCGCGCAGCGCGGCCAGTTCATCGCCGCGATGCAGGTGCATGTGGCGGGCATCGTAGGCCGGTGCGCGGGGCGAAGGACCGGCCGCTTCCGGACGTGGCCATACCAGCACCGATTGATCGGGGTGCAGCCAGCTCCATGCGCGGAACAAACCCAGCGGCCAGCTGCTCCACAGCCGCAAACGCGGCAGTGGTTGCCAGCCGCGCTGCACGGTGGGCAGCGCCAGTTTGACCTGCGCGGTGGCGTTGGCCTCGAGCACGAAAGCGATGCGGCTGTCTGCCAGATCAAGGCGGATGGCGTTGCGCGGGCGGCTGGAATCGAACGCGAGCGTGAGCTCGATCGATTGGCCGGCGACGGCGTGGCCGGCACGAATATGGCTCAGGCGCAGGCCATCGAGAGTGCGAAACGCCACCAGCATGCTGGCTGCGCTCGAAGCTCCAAGCAGGCAGGTGAGCAGCAGCGCGGCATTGTTGGCGTAGTTAAGCGCGCCAACCAGCATCACCGCCAGCAGCACCGAAAACCCGATGCCGAAGCCACTCGGCACGATATAGATGCGCCGGCGATGCAGTTCGATCGGCAGATTTTCCGGTCGACGGTAACGGGTAAGCGCCGGCAGCTGGCGCTCGGCCCATCGCTGGATGCCCTGAAGCACGCCGCCCATCAATCCACCGCGACCTCGGCGAGCAGCTGACGCGCCAGCATGTCGCCGTTGGCACCTCGCGCAGGCAGCAGGCGATGAGCGGCCAGCGGCACGAACAGCGCCTGGATATCTTCCGGCAGTACGTGCCCGCGACCGCTGAGCAGCGCCCACGCGCGCGCGGCGCCGAGCAGGGCCAGCCCGGCACGCGGCGACAGGCCCACGCGGATGTCGGCATGGCGGCGGCTGGCGGCGAGCAGCGCCTGCAGATAGTCGAGCAGGGCGGGGCTGGCGATGATCGCTTGCGCTTGATGGTGCAGCGCGGTCAACGAGATGCCGTCGAGCTGCGGCGTGAGCTTGGCCAGCAGATCGCGGCGATCGCTGCCGGTGAGCAGCGCTCGTTCGGCGGTGGCATCGGGATAGTCCAGCGACAGTCGCAGCATGAAGCGATCGAGCTGCGAGTCGGGCAGCGGGAAGGTGCCGTTCAGATCGAGCGGATTCTGCGTGGCGACCACGAAGAACGGTTGCGCCAGGGCATGGGTCTGACCGTCCACGGTGACCTGATCCTCGGCCATTGCTTCCAGCAGCGCGCTCTGCGTCTTCGGACTGGCTCGGTTGATTTCATCGGCCAGCAGCAGGCCGGTGAAGATCGGGCCGGGATGAAAGCGGAATTGGCCGGTCTCGCGTTCGTACACGCTGACCCCGATGATGTCCGACGGCAGCAGGTCGCTGGTGAACTGCACGCGCTGGAACTCCAGCGCGAAGGTGGCTGCCAAGGCGTGCGCCAGCGTGGTCTTGCCTACGCCGGGCACATCCTCCAACAGCAGGTGACCACCGGCGATCAGGCAGGTGAACGCCAACTTCACCTGCCGCGGCTTGCCCAGCAATACGCGATTGACCTGCGCCATCGCGGCATCCAGACGCTGCTGCAGGGGTTCATCGTGTGGCTGAGTCATGGCGGGGTGGGTTCTTCGATGGCAAGGTGGGCGAGATCACACGCATGACTCGCGTGCGTCGAGTCAGTGTAACTGGCGCTGTGCGCCCTTGAATGCCTACGGCAGCGCGACGCCTGCGTCGCGCAACATCCGCGCCAGCGCAATCAGCGGCAGTCCGACAAGCGCGCTGGGATCACGGTTGTCGATCGACTCGAACAGGCTGATGCCGAGGCCTTCGCATTTGAAACTACCGGCGCAGTCGAGCGGCTGTTCACGTTCCACATAACGGGTGATTTCCGCCGCCGTCAGTTCGCGAAAGCGCACACGGGTGTGATCGACATGGGTATATCGGCGGCCGTTGCGGGTATCAAGCAGGCACAACGCCGTGTGGAAATGCACGTCGCGGCCGGAGCTGGCGGTGAGCTGGTCGCGGGCGCGTTCGGCTGTGCCGGGCTTGTCGAGAATCCGTCCGTCCAGCTCGGCCACTTGGTCGGAGCCGATCACCAGCGCACCACGCCAACCGCCTGCTGTCGCTTCAGCCTTGGCGATGGCCAGGCGCAGGGCGCGCTGGGCAGGCGCTTCACCGGCCAGCGGCGTCTCATCGGTGCCCGGGGCGGATTGCTCGAAAACCGCAACCAGTCGACGCAGCAGGTCGGCACGGTAGCGCGAGGTCGAACCCAGCACGAGCGGGGGTAGCATCAGGTCGGTCGAGCTCATGTGTCCGATTCGCGCCGTATGTGTTCGCGCATGGCGCTGTTGAGATCACGCTGGGCCTGGGTGAGGGCCTGCAGCAGGGGTTTCAGGCGGTCACGCGTGCTGCGCATCGACGCGGCGGCTTCATCCAGTTCCTGCTGGCTGGCACGGGGCGAACGATCGCGGATCCACAGCCGTTGCTGCAACAGCGCGCGCAAGCCGGCGTCGATCGCGTGCTGTGCGTCCTGTTCGCTGGCGGCGGGCAGGTCGGGGTTGAGCGACATCACGGCGTGCGCCTGTTGCAGACCGGAGCGACAGGTCTTGAGGTCGGCCTCCAGCCGATCGGCCAGATCAAGCAGGGTGTTGAGACTGGCGCCGCGCTGGAACTGGCGCCGACGCAGCAGCAGGGCCGTGGCCACCAGGGCAATCAGCAGCACCAGCAACACGGCTGTACCGAGCGTCAGATAGGAGTTCAAGGGCAGTGGCTCGGGCGTCAAAGGGAATCAGTCTGCCGCATCGGGGCCGAATCAGGCAAAATAGCCGAAGATCGGTGCGGGTTTGTGCCGTTCCCGCGTCGCGGCAGTTGACTTCAAGCGGCTTCGAACCTAACATTTCGCGATTATGTCCGTGACACTGCCAGAGTCCGTGGACGCTTGGCGCATGGTCTCGGCGCGGCGTTCGTTCGAGGGAACGCTACCCATCGCGACCATGTCACGCCTGTGCGAGGTACTGGCGGGTAACGAGGG
>DHXA01000244.1:0-2805 GCA_002413455.1 Rhodanobacter sp. UBA5168
TGGGCATCGCCGTTGCCCACGATCACCGACAGCGCCACGGTATCGAACAGCTGGGTCAGTGCGGCCCGTACGTTTTCGGCAGCGCAGTTGTTGCGGATGACCTTGGCCAGGCGCTCGTAGCTGCCTTCGTACTTCTGCGGCGTGCCCAGGCCCATCAGCGTAGCCATGTCCTCAAAGCCGAGCGGCATGCCTTGCGCATCGCGATCGAAGCGTCGCATCACGAACAGATCGTGCCTGTCGGATAGAAAGAACTCGGGCACGGGAATGTTCGCGGCACGCGCGATCGACATGCAGACGAATTCGTTGATGGCCAACCCCGGGTACCGGGCCTGCCCGCTTTTCACGATCAGATCGCCGGCAACGAGCGTGGCCTTGGATCCACCCGCTTCAGCGCGCTCGGGCACCAGCACCTTGGGCTGCACGCCGGAAACACCGGTGCGCAACAGGTAGCGTTCCACCAGCTCGGTGAACAGGTTTTCGGTGCCGTCCCAGGCGAGGATCTCGGACAGTCGTTCACCCTTCACTTCCGTCTGCGCGTTGCCGAGCAGGCGTTCGACCTCGGGCGATTGCACGCATAGACGACCGATCGCGCCATCGTGCCCGGTCAGCGCGAGCAACAGCATGGGATCGAGCTGGGTGAGCTTGGCCAGGCGCAGGCGCAGCTGTTCCAGCACAAAGCCTTCCGGCAGGCTTTGCTGGAAGATCGGCAGCAGTTGCGTGGCACGGTATTGATCGCGTCGCACCGGCATGGTCAGGCTGACCGCCACGTCCGGTGTGGTGCCCGAATAGCGGAATTCGTACTGGCCGGCTTCGTGGTGCAGATCGCCGCTCACACCCTGCGGCGTCAACACCTGTGCTTGCACGACGGTGGCCGTCCCCCTCCTACTCACGGTAATGCTCCTCGAGTTCCTCGAAAGCCGGGCGTTGCGCAGGCTCCAGCCGGAACGCCGCATCCAGCGCCGCAGCAATGCGGGCATAGCTCTCGAATGCAACCGAACCGCTGCCTTGTTCCAACAGCACCAGTTTGGAACGCGCCATGCCGGCGCGCTCGGCCAGCGCGGCCTGAGTGAGGCCACGACGCTTGCGCAACAGTCGAATCTGCTGGCCGATGTTGCTCATGAGGGCTTGGGTGTCCATGTCTCGAATATCGGACATATTTATATTAATGTCCACAATGCCGGACATTTCGTTTATCTTAGGCCACGAATTCGCCCAATTTAGCCAACTCAGGGATCGTGATGTCCGGGTTGCTGCGGACGACGGCCATGATTTCCCGACACTTTGCCCGACATCGGGTCAAGTGCTCCCGCCGGCGAATGGGTAGACCACGGACGAAGTCCGATGGTGCTCTCTTGCTTGTCGTTCTCAAATTGAGTACAAATGTTCTCGAATTGAGAACATGAAACCACTTATCCATCACCTGCTAGGCGAAACCCGAACAGCCATCCTGGCTGCGTTGTTGCTGCACCCCGATAAACCCAGACACGTGCGTGAACTGGTGCGCGCCACGGGTGCATCGCCCGGCACCCTGCACCGCGAGTTGAACACGCTGGTCGATTACGGGGTTCTCCAGCGCGAGCAGATCGGGCGCCAGGTGTTCTACCGTGCGGATGTGACCTGCTCGGTACTCGCCGAGTTGACCGGCCTGATGCGCAAGACCGCCGGCATGATCGATATCCTGCGCGATGCCCTGCTACCGCTGGCAGACCAGGTTATCGGTGCCTTCGTCTATGGCTCGATGGCATCCGGCGATACCCATGTGCACAGCGACGTGGACGTCATGGTGGTCGGCAAGCTCAGTTTTGCCGATGCGGTGCTGGCGCTGCAGCCGGCACAGGAAGCCTTGCGTCGGGAGGTGAATCCGACGGTGTTGAGTCCTGAGGAGTTTCGGCAACGACGGAAGCAGCGGGACAGCTTTGTCGCGCGGGTGTGGAAGGAACCGAAATTGTGGCTGATAGGAGAACCCGATGAGCTTGGATAACCTGGTCAGGACACATCAGATCAAACCGCACGCCACGCATCCTGAGGAAGTGCAGCGATTGCTGGCCGCTGCCACGCGCAATCTTGCCGATGCGCGCGTCGAAGGCATCAGCGATGAGACGCGCTTCGATGCGGCTTACAAGGCCATCATGCAATGCGCGCTGGTCGGTCTGATGGCTAATGGCTATCGTCCGTCCACCAGTGTGCCGGGCCACCATCAGACGGTGATCCAGACGTTGTCGCTGACGCTTGGCGTACCTCGCGAAAGCTGGATCGTGATGGATGCGCTGCGCAAGAAGCGCAACGTCAACGATTATTCCGGCGATCTTATCGAGCCGGAGTCCGTGCGCGAATGCATTGCGCAGGCGGATGCGTTGTTCGGGCACGTAGGCCAGTGGCTTGCGGCGAATCGGCCGGATCTTCTGGTCAGCGCTTGATGAAAAAGCCCCGCGATGCGGGGCTTTTTTGTAGCGCTAGATCAGCAAGATGAAGGTGGATGACTGGCTTCACCGTTGAAGTGCGATGACCAGCTTCGCTGTTGAAAATCCCCTTCCGCCTTCGCGGGAATGACGGCTCGTTAGGATGACGACTCGTGGGGCTGCGCCGTCTTCCTCCTACTGCTACTGCCTATCACTGCTGCCTATCAGGCAAACGGATCATCCAACACAATCGTGTCATCACGATCCGCACCGGTGGCGACCAGCGCCAGGCGGCAGCCGGAGAGTTCTTCCACCGCGCGCAGGTACGCACGGGCCGCAGGCGGCAGCTGGTTCCAGTCGCGGATGCCGGCGGTGGATTCCTGCCAGCCGGGGAATTCCAGGTAGA
>DHXA01000244.1:3143-3760 GCA_002413455.1 Rhodanobacter sp. UBA5168
CGTTGATCTGGGTGGCGCGCTTGGGTGCAACGAGATTGATCCAGGAGTCAGCCGAGTTCCCAATGACCACCCTTGGCCGGGCCGACGCGCCGCAGCAGGCCCTGCTCCTGCAGCTTCTGCAGGTTCCGCTCGATCGTTCGCGAGCTGACGCCGGCCAGCTTGGCCAATTCGGGGATCGTGATGTCCGGATTGCTGCGGACGGCGGCCAGGATTTTCCCCGACACTTTGCCCGACACTTTGCCCGACACTTTGCCCGACATTTTCCCCGACACCGGAACGGGGGCTCCCGTCAGCACGGCTTCCGTCATGGCCGCATGCAGGGCCCGCAACATGAACTCCACGAACGGCGTCGCGTCGGATGCCTTGTCCGATGCAGCCAGCGCCGCGTAGTAATCCTGTTGCTGCGAACGGATCACTGTTTCCACCGGCAGGTACGCCAGCATCGGCTGCCAGCGGCCCAGCATCAGCGTCTGCCACAGGCGACCCATGCGCCCGTTGCCATCGGCGAAGGGATGGATGAATTCGAATTCGTAGTGGAACACGCAGCTGGCAATCAGTGGATGGGTGTCGGTGCGATCCAGCCAGCCGAACAGTTGATCGACAAGAGTGCCGACCCG
>DHXA01000089.1:0-461 GCA_002413455.1 Rhodanobacter sp. UBA5168
AGCTTCGGCGCGCCGACGATCACCAAGGACGGCGTGTCCGTCGCGAAAGAGATCGAACTGGCCGACCGCTACGAGAACCTCGGCGCGCAGATCGTCAAGGAAGCCGCATCGAAGACCTCCGACGTTGCCGGTGATGGCACCACCACCGCGACCGTGCTGGCGCAGGCGTTCATCCAGGAAGGCCTCAAGGCTGTTGCCGCGGGCATCAACCCGATGGACCTGAAGCGCGGCATCGACAAGGCCGTCGCGGCTGCGGTCGGCGAGCTGAAGAAGCTGTCGAACCCGACCGCGAACGACAAGGAGATCGCCCAGGTCGGCACGATCTCGGCCAACTCCGACACCAACATCGGCGACATCATCGCCACCGCCATGAAGAAAGTCGGCAAGGAAGGCGTGATCACGGTCGAGGAAGGTTCGGGCCTCGAGAACGAGCTCGACGTGGTCGAGGGCATGCAGTTCGA
>DHXA01000089.1:690-907 GCA_002413455.1 Rhodanobacter sp. UBA5168
TGCAGTTCGATCGCGGCTACCTGTCGCCGTACTTCATCAACAACCAGCAGAGCCAGCAGGTCGAGCTGGACGACCCGTACATCCTCATCCACGACAAGAAAGTGTCGAACGTGCGCGAGCTGCTGCCGGTGCTGGAAGCCGTCGCCAAGGCCGGCAAGCCGCTGCTGATCGTCGCCGAGGAAGTGGAAGGCGAGGCGCTGGCCACCCTGGTGGTCAA
>DHXA01000089.1:1137-19829 GCA_002413455.1 Rhodanobacter sp. UBA5168
GCTGGCCACCCTGGTGGTCAACACCATCCGCGGCATCGTCAAGGTCGCCGCCGTCAAGGCGCCGGGCTTCGGTGACCGTCGCAAGGCGATCCTGGAAGACATCGCGGTGCTGACCAACGGCCAGGTCGTGTCCGAGGAAGTGGGCCTGTCGCTGGAGAAGACCACGATCGCCGATCTGGGTCGCGCCAAGCGCATCGTCATCACCAAGGAAAACACCACGATCATCGACGGTGCCGGCGAAGCGGAGAAGATCCAGTCGCGCATCGGCCAGATCAAGGCGCAGATCGAAGAGACCTCGTCCGACTATGACCGCGAGAAGCTGCAGGAGCGCGTGGCCAAGCTGGCCGGTGGCGTTGCGGTGATCAAGGTCGGTGCCGGCACCGAGATCGAAATGAAGGAGAAGAAGGCCCGCGTCGAAGACGCCCTGCACGCCACGCGCGCAGCGGTCGAGGAAGGCGTGGTGCCGGGCGGCGGCGTTGCGCTGATCCGTGCGCTGAAGGCGGTCGAAGGCCTGAAGGGTGACAACACCGATCAGGACCTGGGCATCGCGATCACCCGCCGTGCGCTGGAATCCCCGTTGCGCGCGATCGTCGCCAACGCCGGCGAAGAGCCGTCGGTGGTGGTTCAGCGCGTCAAGGAAGGCAAGGGCAACTTTGGCTACAACGCGGCCACCGGAGAATACGGCGACATGGTCGAGATGGGCATCCTCGATCCGACCAAGGTGACCCGTTCGGCCCTGCAGCACGCTGCATCGGTAGCCGGTCTGGCGATCACCACCGAGGCGATCGTGGCCGAGCTGCCGAAGAAGGACGATGGCCACAGCCATGGCGGCGGTCAGGGCGGCGGCATGGGCGGCATGGGTGGTATGGACTTCTAAGTCCCCAAGCAACTGCAGTGAAGAAAACCCCGCCTCGCGCGGGGTTTTCTTTTAGGCGGGACGGGTTCGTGCCCATGGGATGCCCGGCAAAAGGCCCCGGGAGTTTCCTGCCGGGGCCTGGCATTGCAGACTACGGAAGATCAGTGCCCGTGCGCCGCCGCCTTGGCATCCACCCTGGCATCGGCGCCGACCGATTGGCCGGTGGCGGTCTGCTTGACCGCGTTGCCGACCGAGCGTGCGCTGCGGTCGCTGGACTGGATCGCCGAATGTGCGGTATCGCGCACCTCGCCACCCACGCCTTGGCCTGCAGTACCGGCCTTGCCGGCGGTGTTGGCGGTGTCGATGCCGGCGCCCGTGTCGACGTTGGCATTCGCGCCGGCATGTGTGTTGCCCATGCCGGCGTTCATTGCGCCGCCAGCATGCACGTCGGCGTGGGCGTTGCCGTTGCCGGACGAACGGGCCTTGTCGACGGCCTTGTGGGTGAGGCGCCTTGTCTGGCGATCGGTACGGCGCACGGTCTGCGCCCCAGCCTGGTCGACCGAATGCATCGTGTTGGGCACCACGGCGCCGGCGTTTACCCCGGCGCCGACCTGTGCGGCACCGCCGAGATTGACCTGGGCGAACGCAGGGATGCTGAGCGCGCTGGTACCAATAATGAGGGCGGCAAGCATGGTCTTGTGCATGGAATGGATCTCCTGAAGGGTTCGGGGTGCGACAGAAGCACGAGGCTCCCACGCATCGTCGAAGCTAGGCGTCGGCAACCCACTGTGGCGTGAACCCGCCCACCCTCACTTCAGCCGGCAGCCAGCTCGCTGAACCGCAACGTCGCCTGGCAGGCGGCGATGACGGCGCGTTCACAAACGCGCCGAGTGAAGTCCGCCCCGTTTCATCACGGCGTATTGGCTGCCGGTGCCGGTACGGATTCCCTGCCGCTATGGGCAATGCCGCCGGGCGTCGGCATCGGGTTCGGCAGCAGCTTGTCCAGCTTGCCGGTGATGCGCAGTTGATCGACGCTGGCCATGGCCTGGTCGAGTTTCTGCAGATCGCTGCCTTCGGTAGGCGGCGGCGCGCCGGGCGCCTGGGTCAGCGCGGCAAGTTGCGGGCCGACCAGTTCGGTCAGCGCGAAATAGGAGTCGTCGTGAATGCCGACCTGTGCCAGCAGCTGGCCTGGCAGCAGCCATGCCGCCGTATCCATCGTGACCGGTGTGTGCGGGTGCTGCGGATCGACCAGCAACCAGGTGCCGGCCTGGCTCAGCATGTCGCCGCCGTCGACGAAACCGGTGGTCTGGTAGCTGTTGCTCAGTGCGGGCAGATGATCGCCGTAGAACAGCACCAGGCTGGGACGCTTGCGCTGTGCCAGCAGCTTCACCATTCGGCCCAGCTCGGCATCCGCGTGTTGCAGATGATAGAGATAGGTCTGCAGCTCCCGTTTGTCCGCGCCGGTGATGCCGTCGGGCACCGGGATGGCATCGCGTTCGGCGACGTGCGCCGGCTCGACATCGTACGGACCGTGCGCCTCGATGCTGATGGCGAAGAGGAACTGCGGCGGCCCGGCGTCCTTCAGCTGCGACATGATTTCGTCGGTCATCGCGCTGTCGGCCATGTACTTGCCGTCCATCGCCGCACCGACCGGGAACGACGATTGCGAGACGAAACGATCGAAGCCGAGCGCCTTGAACGCGGTGATGCGGTTCCAGAATGCCGGGTCGTTGCCGTGCAGCGCCGTCGTCGAATAACCGTGCGCGCCCAGCGTGCGCACCAGGCTTGGCAAGGCTTTGTGACTCATCTGCAGGTAGGGAAACTGCAGGTTGTCGAAGTAACGCAACGACAGCCCGGTGAGCACTTCGAATTCGGTACGGATGGTGCCGCCGCCAAACGTGGGCACGTGCAGCTTGCCGCTGGTCCCTTGCGCGGCAAGCCGGCGCAGGTTTGGCGTGAAGTTGCTGTGCTCGTAGCCGCGCATGATGGCCGGATCGAACAACGACTCGCTCTGCACCACCACGATGTCCGGCAGTTCGCCGCTGGCCATCGGGGTCTGCATGGTCTGCAGCAGGGCCGGCCTCGACTGCTCGATCAACTGGGTTGCCGCGGCGCGATCCGGCTTGCGCTGGCTGCGGCCGTATTGCAGGTGAAACAGCATCAGCGAGCTGATCAGGCCGGAATGTTCGGTGGTGGTGGAGGCCGACCATGGCTCCAGCCAGAGCACCTTCGCGTTATAGATCTTCGCCCACGCGGGCAGGCCGAACAGCATGCTGAGCAGCGCCAATGCCAATGCGCCGCCAGCCAACAGGCGACGGCGGCGGGGACGCCGCGCAAACAACGGTGGCTCCATGCGCCACGCCACGACGACCAAGGCCAGCGCGGCCAGCAGACCCAGATATGGCCATGGACTATGGGGCAGGTAGCCGGCCAGCAGATGCATGCCGCCCTTGCGCAACTGGCCGACCATGCGGAAATCGTCCGGCAACAACGGCGTGCCAAGGTTGGCCACTTTCAGCAGGTTGACGCCGTAGACCAACCCCTGCAGCAGAAACGCCAGCCCGAACGACAGCAGCGTCCGCCGCGTCAGCGCCAGCAATACGCCGGCCAGCAGCAGGCCGGGCCACGCATTGGCCAGCGGATAGCGTGGCTGGTCGAGCATGCGTAGCGGGGTCACGCCGATGCCGCCGTCGAGCAGCCCGGTCAGCAGCACGAATGCCAGCGCCAGCGCGAGCAGCAGCGCGAGGCGCGGCGCCAGCGTGCGCCAGCGGCCGGGCGGGTTTGCTAAATTCAGGGGCATGCCAGTCCTGCGGTCGCTGTCATGGTGTGGACATTCAAATGTAATGGGCTGCAGATGAACAGCGGA
This sequence comes from Rhodanobacter sp. UBA5168, assembly GCA_002413455.1. Taxonomy (GTDB): domain Bacteria; phylum Pseudomonadota; class Gammaproteobacteria; order Xanthomonadales; family Rhodanobacteraceae; genus Rhodanobacter. Next base: position 4,860 of record DHXA01000089.1, read on the forward strand.
TAGGCGCCGAAAGGTGGATTGCCGGCTTGTCCACAGCTTGCTCAAACGCACACCACCCGTCTCGGTGCACCGGCGGTGATCGCCGATGCGAACCGTGTCGGCAGTTTGTCCCCGCTGCGGCACAATGGGCCGATGCCTGTCCATGAATCCGCTGCGCTGCGAGCGCTGATCGACGATCGCTACGGTGATCTTGCCGCCCGCTGTCGCGCTGCCGGCGTGCCACTGCACGACGATGCCGGCGTGGCCGAACGGATCCGCCGCACCCTGCTGGCCAGCGATTTCGCATTCGACGTGTGGTGCCGCCAGCCGCAGCTGCTGGCGCCGGCCGGGCTGGAACGGTTGCGTTCCGGCAGTGATGCCAGCGCACGCATCGAGGCGCTCAAGCTGCCCGGCGACGAAGCGGCGTGCATGGTCGCGCTGCGCCGGTTTCGACACGCCGAAGCGTTGCGGCTGGTGTTCCGCGATGTCAACGGGCTGGACGAACTGCCCGAAACCCTGTCCGCTACCAGCGTGTTGTACGAAGCCCTGCTTGGCGTGGCGCTGGGCTGGTCCGAGCGCGCATTGGCCGCGCGCTACGGCTACAGTCGCGACCACGACGGTGCGCTGCAGCGGCTGCTGGTGATCGGTTTCGGCAAGCTCGGCGGCAGCGAACTGAACTTCTCCTCCGACATCGACCTGGTGCTGGCGTACCCACACGCGGGCCAGACCGACGGTGTGCGTTCGCTCGACAACAGCGAGTACTTCATCCGGCTCGGTCGCCAACTGGTGCGGCTGCTGAACGAGCCGACCATGGACGGTATCTGCGCACGCGTCGACCTGCGCCTGCGCCCGTTCGGCAACGCGGGCAGGCTGGCGCTGTCGTTCGCCGCGATGGAGCAGTACTACCAGAGCGAAGGGCGCGACTGGGAGCGCTATGCGTGGATCAAGGCGCGCCCGGTAGCTGGCGACCGCGCCGCCGGCAAACAGCTGCAGGAGTTGCTGCGGCCGTTCGTGTATCGCAAATACCTCGACTACACCGCGTTCGCCGGGCTGCGCGAGATGAAGGCGTTGATCGACGCCGAGGTGGCGCGCAAGGATCTGGCCGACAACCTCAAGCTCGGCCCCGGCGGCATCCGCGAGATCGAGTTCATCGTGCAGCTGACCCAGCTGATCCGCGGCGGCCGCGAGCCGAGCATGCGCGTACGCGGCCTGCTGCCGGCGCTCACCGCGTGCGAGGCGCGTGGTCACATCGGTGCCGCGCGCGCGCGCATGCTGCGCGAGGCCTATGTGCTGTTGCGTCGGGTCGAGAATCGCGTGCAGATGCTGCGCGACGCGCAGACGCATGACATCCCCGACGATGCGCTGAGCCGCGAACGCATCGCGCTGAGCCTGGATTATCCCGACTGGACTGCGCTGGAATCGGCATTGGGCAAGCATCGCGCCATCGTCAGCGAGGAGTTCGCCGCGGTGCTGATGCCGCAGGGTGGTCGCGCCGCCAGCGTGCCGGCGGCCGACATGGTGCTGTGGCAACGGGCGTGCGACGAATCGCTCGATGCCGGCACGCTCGAAGCATCCGGCTTCGCGCCTGCTGCCGAACTGGCCGACACGCTGCTGAAGCTGCCGCAGGCCGCGGCGGTGCGCGCGATGTCGGCGCGTTCGCGCGAGCGGCTCGATCACCTGATGCCGCAGCTGTTCAGTGCCGCCCGGGCCACCGCTGCACCGGTCGCCAGCCTGCTGCGCCTGTGCCGGCTGATGCAGGCAGTGGCGCGACGTTCGTCGTATCTGGCCTTGCTGGAGGAACAACCGGCCGCACGCAAGCGCCTCGTGCGGCTGTTCGCCGACAGTGCCTTTCTGGCCGAACGCGTCATCACGCAACCGCTGCTGCTGGATGATGTGCTCGATCCGCGCATCGATCAATTGCCGTTCAAGCGCGCGGACATCACCGCCGAGATCGCCCGCGTGCTGGCCACGCTGGACGAGCGCGAAGCCGAAGCCGAGCTCGAACGGATCAACGAGTTCCGCGCCTCCACCGCGTTCCGGCTGGGGCTGGCGTTCAACGATGGCCGCGCCGATGCGGTGGCCACCGCGCGTCGACTGGCCGCACTGGCCGAGTCGGTGGTCGGTGCCGTGCTGGCGCTGGCCGAGCGCGAGCTGATCGCCCAGCATGGCCGGCTGCCCGGCGAGGGCGTCGGCTTCTCCGTGCTCGGCTACGGCAGTCTTGGCGGCGAGGAGCTGGGCTTCGCTTCCGATCTCGATCTGGTGTTCGTCTACGACAGTCGCCGCGCGCAGGCGATGAGCGACGGCGCGCGTCCGCTGGAAGGCGCGCGCTGGTATCAGCGCCTCGCCCAGCGGGTGATGAACTGGCTCACCGTGCTGACCCGGGCCGGGCGCATGTACGAGGTCGATACGCGACTGCGTCCGGACGGCTCCAAGGGTTTGCTGGTCAGCAGCCTCGACGCGTTTGCCGCGTATCAGAAAAGCCGCGCATGGACGTGGGAGCATCAGGCTCTGCTGCGCGCGCGTCCGGTGGCCGGGGATGCATGGCTCAACAGCGAGCTGGCCGAGCTGCGGCGCGAGATCCTTGCCGTGCCGCGCAATCTTCCCGCCGTGCTGGCCGAGGTCGGCAGCATGCGCCAGCGCTGGCGCGCCGAGCGCGATCGCTCCGACGAGCGCCAGCTCGATCTCAAGCAAGGCCGCGGCGGCCTGCTCGATATCGAGTTCGCGCTTCAAGGCCTGGTGCTGGCGCATGCGGCGCAATGTCCCGAACTGCTTGGCGTCACCGCAAACGCCGGCCTGATCGAGGCGTGCCGCATCGCCGGCCTGCTCAACGCCGATCAGGCGGCGATCCTGACCGCGGCACACGCCGACCTGCTGCAGCGCGCGCTCGCCTGCACGCTCGACCTGCGCTCGCGCATCGCGCCGCGCGACGCGGAACTGGAGCAGTTGTGCAGCAACGTGCGCGAAACCACTACGGCGCTGGGCTTTGCGTTCGGCTGACGGATGATCAGTTCATCGCCTGTTGCGACTGCCAGCGCTGGATCCGCGCCCGCAGTTCGGCGGCGATGCTGGCCGTCTCGCGCAGCGGTGTCGGCGAAGGCGTTGCCGCGCTGTCGAGATCATGCAGTCGGCTGGCCTCACGCAACGCCTGATGAAACCGCGCGATCTTCGCCGGCAGCGAAGCGGTGACGAAGGTCTGCACCGGGCAGCCGACGGCGCAGGCTTCGCTGAGCATGTTGACCGAATCGGGCGTGACCACGAGGCGGTCGGCCCAGCCGAGCACGCCGGGGTAGGGGTTGCGGCCGTCGTCGCGACCGGCCCATAGCAGGCCGGGCACGCCTTTCAGTGCATCGCGAAAAACTTCGATCAACGCCGGCGAGGTGCGCCGCGAAGCCAGCACCAGCAGGCTGCCGCCTTCGAGGCGCTGGCGTTGCAGCAGGCGCGCGGTCAGTTGGCGGGCGTACTCGGCATCCAGCGCAATACCCCGGCGCGGACCGCCCAGCAGCACACCCACGCGCGGCTGTGGCAGCTCGGCGAAACCGGGGCAGGCTTCGCGGCCATCGGCCAGCCATTCGTCGTTCACCGTGTTCAACGAGCCGAGCGGTCGCAACACGTTGGCGCCGGCGATGTGGTCGTGCTGCGGGGCGATCACCGTATCCCACTGCGCGGGGTCGATGCGCGGATCAAGGATCTGCACGGTATAGCACTGGCCATCGGACAGACTGCGCAGCATGCGGGTGAACAGTGCTGCCGCGCGGCCGCAACCGATCGCAACGCGGGGCCACGGCGCCGCGAACAGGGCACGCTGGCTGGCCGGCAGGGCGAGCCGGCTACCGAGGATGAGGCGCGGTGCAAGCCAGGACCAGGGCGCGCGCGGTTCCAGCACCAGGTGACGTATCGGCATCTGCAGGTGCTCGGCCAGCGCCAACGCCTGGCGCTGGTTGCCGGCGGCGGCATCGGTGATGACCCAGCATTCGTCCCGTAGCGTCAACACGAGCGCGGCCATCGCGGCATTGTTTCCCAGATGAACACAGTACGTTCTCCGTAGCCTGGGTCTGTTCGCGTGCGCCCACCTATACACTTGCAGACTATGGCGCCACCGTCGGCGCGTCTTCCCGCATGAGGATACCCATGAGCGAGTTGCTTTCCGAGGCCACCCTGGATCAGTTGTTCCGCAGCGCCCGCACGCTCAATGCCTGGTTGCCGAAGGAAGTCAGCGACGAGCAACTGCACCACCTGTACGAGTTGGCCAAGTTCGGCCCGACCAGCGCGAACTCCTCGCCGATGCGGGTGGTGTTCGTGAAGTCGGCCGAGGCCAAGGCGAAGCTGGCGCCGCTGATGTCCGATGGCAACCGGTCCAAGACCATGGAAGCACCGGTGACCGCGATCATCGGCACCGACCACGACTTCCATGAGCAGCTGCCGAAGCTGTTTCCGCACGCCGACGCGCGCAGCTGGTTCGTGGGCAACCAGCCGCTGATCGATGTCACTGCATTTCGCAACGCCACCTTGCAAGGTGCCTACGTGCTGATGGCGGCGCGCGCGCTCGGGCTCGATTGCGGGCCGATGTCCGGCTTCGACAATGCCGGCGTGGACGCGGCATTTTTTGCCGGCACCGCGGTCAAGTCGAATTTCATGATCAGCATCGGTTACGGCGATGCCAGCCGCAACCTGTTCCCACGCAGTCCGCGTCTGGCGTTCGACGAAGCCTGCAAGATCGCCTGAAGCAATCTGATATTCATCCCATCCCCAACGAGGTACGCCCATGCGCTCACTGAAATATTTCGTCCTTGCCGGTCTGCTTGGCTTCGCCGTGTCGGTGCAGGCCGCCCCTGTCACCTACAAGCTCGATCCGAGCCACACGATGGTGCTGTTCAGCTGGAACCACTTCGGCTTCTCCAACCCCACCGCCGATCTCGGCCTGGGTGAGGGCACCGTGGTGTTCGATCAGCAGCACCCGGCCAATTCCAGCGTGGAGGTGACTCTGCCACTGGCGGCGCTCGACACCCATGTGCCGGCGCTGGACGAACACTTGAAGAAGCCGGACTTCTTCGACGCCGACAAGTACCCGGTGGTGACGTTCAAGAGCACGGCGGTGAAGGCGCTGGGCGGCGACAAGTTCAAGGTCACCGGCAACCTCACGGTGCACGGCGTGACCCGGCCGGTGGTGCTGGACGCGACCCTCAACAAGGTGGGCCCGCATCCGATGACCAAGGCATCGTCGATCGGTTTCGATGCCACGACGAGCCTGAAGCGCTCGGATTTCGGCATTGGTGCCTATGTGCCCAACGTCAGCGACGAGATCAGCATCCGCATTACCACCGAAGGCTCGGTGCCGAAGGCTGGCGCGGCCAAGTAAGGTCGAGGCGGGCGAAAAAAGCCGCGCCGGCAACGGCGCGGCTTTTCTTGTTCGCAAGAGCAGTCAGTCCGATTTCACCCCGGCATCCTTCATCGACTCCAGCTTGCCCAGATCGATGCTGGCAACCGCCTGCTTCAGTTGGTCGATGCTGTCGACCTTGCCGTTTGCCTTCACCGTGAAGCGTTTGCCGAGCACCACGCTGTACTCGCCGGATTTCGATTGCGTGTCCCACTCCTCGTGGACCATGTTGCCGTCGGCGGTGTAGGTCTTCTCGTAGCCGTGGTCGGTCTCCTTCTCTTCTTCCGGTGCCATCGCGGCGGCCATTGCCATGAAGCCCTTGGCGCCGCCAGTGTCGGTGACTTCCAGCGTGATGCGCTGACCGTTGTCGCCGGAGTATTCGGCGGTGGCTTCGGAAATCTGCATGCCCATCGCACTGTTGCGCTGTGCCGAGGTGCTGGTGCGCTTGAGATTGCCCAGGCTGTCGGGCAGGAACGCCTTGATCTGGTCGGGCGCGAGCGCCTCGACCGGGCCGTTGCTGCCGGATACCGCGCCCATCATCTTGCCCATCGCTGCCGATTGGGCGGCGCTGTCTCCGGATTTCTGCGCGGCGTCGAGTTCCTTGCTGGCCTGTTCGGCGCGCTGGCCCATCGCGGCGAGCTTGCCGAGTGCGCTGTTGCCATCGACGGTGACGCTGTTGCCATCGTTGCCGGTGACATGCAGGCCGCTCATGGCCGCACCGCTCATGGCGGCGGTGCCGATCACGCCGCCGACGATCAGCGCGACGATCCAGCTCAGCACGATCGCGATGATGATGCTGACGGCGGTGTAGCCTCCGGCCTTCTCCGGTGGGCATTTCATCGTGTGCGGCAGGCCCAGGTACAGCAGGTAGATCGCGTAGACGGCGCCGGCGATCGCGATCAGCCAGCCCAGCCACGGCACGATCACCGCGATGCCGGCGATCCAGCTGGCAGTCCACGCGTAGGCGACGGTCTTGAGTGCCTGCAGCATGTCCTTCTGGCCGCCGAAGGTGGGTGCCAGCGCATTGATGATCAGTGCCATCACATAGACCAGCGCCAGCGTCAGTGCGTAGTGCAGCACCATGCCGACGATGCCCATGCCGATCGGGGTGCGGACCGTGATGCCGAACATGCTGGTGCCGATCAGGCTGCCCTTGATGAAGCCCGCAATCATCGGCAGTGCAGCGACGATCGCGATGTAGCCAGCGTAAAGGCTGCTTGTCGTGGCCGGCTCGGCAGCGGCCACGGGCCATTCGGTCTTGGGGGTGGTCAGGATGGCCTTGACCCGTTCGATGACTTTTCCGGAATCCATGGTCTGCTCCTAAAGCAGTTGCAGTTGGCCCGATGCGAAGCACCGGCTCGATGATGAAGTGCCACCTCGTGACAAAGCCTGCAGCAACCTGTCGGCTGAACGCCGCGGCCGATTCGCCCTGCTTCCCCCGTTTCTGCCCCGGCAGAAGGCTGCAGCCTGCTACCATTTGCGGCCTGATGTCCAGTCTGGAGTTCACTGATGTCACGCCCCCTGTCCGCGACGGTGCCGCCGGTGCCGGCAAATGCCGAAAATCGTTACGAAGTGACGCGCACCGACCTGCCGCTGTCCTGTCCGATGCCCGGCATGGAGCTGTGGAATTCGCATCCGAAGGTCTACCTGCCGATCGTCGATGACGACGGTGAATCAACCTGTGCCTATTGCGGCGCGCATTACGTGTTGCGCGACTGATCACCCGGCTGGCGCGAGCCGGTGGCGGCATCGTTTTTGCTTGTCTTCAGAGAATGAAAGCCTCCAGCCCAGAGCTCATGTCCAGCATTGCCGTTCCCGCCAAGCTGTTGACCGTGGTCCAGCTGATCCCCGCGCTGCATTCCGGCGGTGCGGAACGATCGGCGCTGGAGATTGCCCGCGCGCTGGTGCAGGCCGGTCATCGCTCCGTGGTGATTTCCGCCGGCGGCCGGCTGGCCGCACAGTTGCAGGCCGAGGGCAGTGAACATGTCACGCTCGACCTGGGTCGCAAATCGCTGCTCACGTTGACCCGGCTCGGAGCCTTGCGGCGGGTGCTGCGCGAGCTCAAGCCGGATATCGTGCATGCCCGTTCGCGGCTGCCGGCGTGGATGGGCTGGTGGGCGCTCAAGGGCATGACGCCGCGACCGCATTTCATCACCACCGTGCACGGGCTCAATTCGCCGGGGTATTACAGCGCGATCCTGCTGCGCGGCGAACGCGTAGTCGCGGTTTCGCAGACCATGCGCGACTACGTGCTGAGCCATTACCGCTGGCTGGAGCCGGGCCGCGTGCGGGTGATCCCGCGCGGGATCGATCCGGTCGCGTTCCCCTATGGGCACCGTCCCGACGACGCGTGGCAGAAAGCCTTCTTCGCCGAGTACCCGGCGCTGGCCGGTGCGCCGTTGCTGACCTTGCCCGCGCGCGGCACGCGCCTGAAGGGCCATCACGACGCGATCGAGCTGCTGGCTGATCTCAAGCGCCGGGGTATCGAGGCCCGCCTGCTGCTGCTGGGCGTGATCGAGCCCGGTCGCGAAGCCTACGTGGCCGAACTGCAGGACCTGATCCGCTTGCGTGGGGTCACCTCGCAAGTCGTGTTGACGCCACCGCGCCACGACATCCGCGACATCTACGCGATATCCGCACTGGTGCTGCAGCTGTCGAACAAACCCGAATCGTTCGGCCGCACGGTGATCGAGGCGTTGTCGCTGTGCCGCCCCGTGCTGGGCTATGCGCACGGCGGGGTCGGCGAGTTGCTGGCCGAGCTGTATCCGGCCGGCCGCGTGGCGCCGGGCGATCGCGAGCGGCTGGTCGAACGCGCCGCCGAGCTGCTGCGGGTGGCGCCGCCCATTTCGCCGCTGCAGAGTTACCGCCTCACCGACATGCAGGACGCCACCCTGGCGCTGTACGACGAAGTGACCGCCGGCTGAGGGCCGAGCGCGGGATCATCGAGTCCGCGGGCGTTCGCGCTCGCCTACAATGCGGGATTGCCTCCGCTTCGATCCGCGCATGAATTCCTTCGGCACCTCACTCAAGGCCTCGTTGCGTTCCCCGCTGCTGCCGTTCTGGCTGGTGGTCGCGCTGCTGCCGTTCGGGCGCAGTTCGGAGTTGGGCACCGCGCTGTGCCTGCTCGGCGTGATCCTGCTGTTTGCGCGCGAACCGCAGGCGCTGCGGCAACATGCTGGTGCACGCCTGTTGCTGTGGCTGTTGGCCGCATACGTGGGCGCGGCCTTGTTGTCCGCCGTCGATGCGATTGCGCCGGGCAAGAGCTGGGGCACCGTGGCCGCGCTGCTGCGTTACGCACCGCTGGGCCTGTATGCGTGTTTCGCGATCCGTCGCGAACACAAGCTGCAGGCACTGTATGTGGCCGTGGCGCTGGTGCTGGGATTGTGGTGCGTCGACGCGTGTGTGCAGGCATTGACCGGCTGGAGCCTGGGCGGTCATGCCGAGGCGGAGCGCGTTTCCGGCATTTTCGGTGCCGACAATCTCAAGCTGGGGCCGGCGCTGGCCGTGTTGTCGCCCTTTGCCTTGTGGGCCGCGCGGCGGCGCTGGGGCCTGCCGGGTTTGATGCTCGCGTTCGTGCTGGTGCTGGGCCCGGTGTTGCTGGCCGGCTCGCGCGCGGCGTGGCTGTGCTACGCGCTGGTGGCGCTGGGGTTTGCCTGGCGCGAGGCCAGGTCATCGTGGCGCTTTGCCGGGTTCTGCGTGATCGCCGTGGCACTGCTGGCGCTGGCTGGCGGTGTGGCCTGGAAAACCTCCAGCCGTTTTCAGGAGCGGATGGAGCGCACCCTGCTCGCGTTGCATGGCACCGACCAGTCCATCGATACCGCTCTCAGCGGCCGACTCGATATCTGGCGCACCAGCGTTGCGATGATTGCGGCGCATCCGGTCAATGGCGTCGGCGTGCGAGGGTTTCGTTACGCCTATCCGGCCTACGCGCCGGCGAATGACTGGTTCGTGGTTTCCGGCGAAGCCTGTGGCGTGGGCGAAGGAGCCTGCCATGCGCATCAGCTGGTGCTGGAGGTGCTCACCGAGACCGGTGCGGTCGGCCTGCTGCTGTGGCTCGCCGCGCTCGTGCTTGCGCTGCGGGCATGGCGCCGGGTGGGTGTTGCCGCGCGGACACGCGCCTTCCCGGTCACGCTGGCGCTGGGCGTGATGCTGTTTCCGCTGAACACCCATTTGGCCTTCTATTCGGCGTGGTGGGGTTTGCTGTTCGGCTGGCTGCTCGGCTTGTGGTGCGCGGCGCTATACGTGGAGGCCGATGATGAGCGGGCGTGAAGCGCTGTCGGTGGTGGTGACCACATTCAACAACGCCGACACGCTCGACGCCTGCCTGCGCGGGGTGAGCTGGGCCGACGAGATCGTGGTGCTTGACTCTGGCTCGACCGACGCCACCACGGCGATCGCCGCGCACTACGGCGCACGTATCCACACTCAGCCGTTCGCCGGCTACAGCGCACAGAAGCAGGCGGCGATCGATCTGGCCAGCCATCGCTGGGTGCTGCTGCTCGATTCGGACGAATCGCTCGCGCCGGAATCGGCCGCATTGCTGCAGCAGACGCTGGCGATGCCCGCGCATGCCGGCTACCAGTTGTGGCGCCGCGAGTGGCAGTTCTGGCGCTGGCAGTCTGCGCGCAGCCGGCTCAATCATTATGTGCGCCTGTTCGATCGGCAACGCGCGCGCATGAGCGATCACGAGGTGCACGAGGCAGTGCAGGTGGACGGTCCGGTCGGCGTGCTCGACATAATGATCGATCACCACGGTGAACCCGATATCGCCGGGCGCGTGGCCAAGGCGAATCGCTACTCGACCATGCAGCTGGCCGATCTGGCGCAACGCAAGGTGAGCTGGTTGCGCCTGCGCATGGTGGCCTATCCGACCGTGGCCTTCCTGCGCTACTACTTGCTGCGCGGCCATTGGCGATCGGGCTGGGCCGGTTTCATCGCGGCGCGCATCCATGCGTTCTACGCGTTCCTCAAATACGCCAAGTTGTATGAGATGCGGCAGCCAGGGCAGCAACGCACGCCGCCGCCGCAGGAATCGCACATCGACGGCTGATCCTTGCCTGCGTGTAGCTGCCTTTTGCCCAGCTTTCGGCGTCAATAGATCGCAGGCAGCCCCGGCGGGCGGGTCTTGAAGCGCTTGTGCACCCACAGATATTGCTCGGGCGCCTCACGCACCATCTGCTCGATGCAGACGTTGACGCGGGCGGTATCGGCCAGCACGTCGGCGCCGGGGAAAGCTTCCAGCGGCGCACCAAGCCGCAATGCATACCCCTGGCCATCCGGCCGTCGGCGATGGAAGAACGGGATCACCACCGCGCCGGACATGCGCGCCAGATGGTGGGTGGCGGTGATGGTGGCCGCCGGTACGCCGAAGAACGGCACGAACACGGTGTCCTTGCTGCGCATGTCCTGATCCGGGGCGTACCACAGCGTACCGCCGCCGCGCAGATATTTCACAGTGCCGCGGATATCGTCCTTGTCGAACATCGCCGCGGCGTAATGCAGGCGCGCGCGCAGCACGACCCACTCGAACACGGTCGAGTCCATCCGCCGGTACATGCCGGCGATGCGGATGCGCTGCGAGACCAGGCGGGCGCACAGCTCCAGATGGGAAAAGTGCCCGCCCACCAGCAACACGCCCCGGCCCTGGGCACGCGCCGCCTCGAGATGCTGCAGCCCGTCGATGCGGGTCGGGATCGCCGCCATGCGCCGATCGCTGCCCATCCATCCCAGCGCGAACTCCACCAGCATCATGCCGATGTCGCGCAGATTGGCATCGACCAGCGCCGCCTGGTCGAGAGTATCGAGCTCGGGAAAACACAGCGCGATATTGGTTTGCGCGATACGTCGCCGCGCGGAGGGCGTTCGCAGCACCAGTGCACCAAGCCGACGGCCCAGCCACGACAGCGCGCGCTGCGGCAGTCGCGCGATCAGCCAGATCACGGCCACTCCCAGCCATGCCGGCCAATGGCGCGGCGCAAGCAGGGAGCGGGTGAAGGGGGGGCGGGACATGCCGGGCATCGTGCGCATTGTAGTGGAGGCAGCATCGGGGAACGACCGCGCCGGCCCGTGTCCCACTCCCTGCTCTCGTATACTGCCGCGTTGGACGCCGGGCACCGACTTTGCTGCGATATCTCTATACCCTCGCGATGTTTCTGGTCACGCCGCTGCTGGTGCTGCGGCTGCTGGCGCGCGGCGTGCGTTCACGGCCCTACCATCGACGCTGGCCGGAGCGGTTCGGCTTTTTTGATGCGCCAGGATTCAGCGGCAGCCTGTGGGTGCATGCCGTGTCGGTGGGCGAGGTGAATGCCGCCGAGCCGATGATCAAGGCACTGCGCCGCGACTACCCGAACGCGCCGCTGGTGATCACCACAGTCACGCCGACCGGTACTGCACGCGTGCAACAGTTGTTCGGCGACAGCGTGTTTCATGTCTACCTGCCGTATGACCTGCCGTATTCGGTGGGCCGCTTCCTGAAAAAGACCCGGCCCCGACTGGCCCTGATCGTGGAAACCGAGATCTGGCCGAACCTGTATTTCGCCTGCCGCCGGCGCGGGATTCCACTGATGATCGTCAACGCGCGACTGTCCGAGCGTTCGTTGCGCGGCTACAAGCCGCTGCGCGCGCTGTTGCGCTCGGCGCTGCGCTGCGTGAGCCTGATTGCCGCGCAGTCTCGCACCGATGCCGCGCGCTATCGCCTGCTGGGCGCCGATCCACAGCAGCTCCTGGTCGTTGGCAACATGAAATTCGACATGCCGATACCGCACAGCGCGGTGGCCGATGGCGCGACCATGCGCGAACACTGGGGGCCGCGTCGACCGGTATGGATCGCGGCCAGTACCCATGAGGGCGAGGAGCTGGCGGTCCTGGAGGCGCATCTGCAGGTGTTGAAGCGATTGCCCGACGCGCTGCTGCTGCTGGCGCCCCGCCATCCCGAGCGCTTCCGGGTGGTCGAGCATGCGGTGCGCAGCCTGGGTTTCACGGTCGCCACGCGCAGCATCGATCGCGTGCCATCGTCGTCACACCAGGTGTTCGTGATCGACGCGATGGGGCAGCTGATGCCGTTCTTCGCGGCCAGCGATGCAGCCTTTGTCGGCGGCAGCCTGGTGCCGATCGGCGGCCACAACGTACTGGAGCCGGCGGCGCTGTCGGTGCCGGTGCTGGTGGGGCCGCACACGTTCAACTTCGAGGAGATCACCGACAGCCTGATCCATCGGGGTGGTGCTGCGCGGGTGGCGGGCGTCGATCGTCTCGGCCCGGAGATGTTGGCGTTGTTGCTTGATGCCGACAGGCGCGCGCGGATGGGGCAGGCGGCACAGCAGGTTTTCGAACGCGAGCGTGGCGCGGTGCAGCGGATCATGCAACTGATCGACGCCCAGTTGCAGGAATAGGCTTCGCGCAGCGCCGACAGCAAAACGGCCGGATGTGAACCCGGCCGTTCGTGTTTGCCACCTGCATGGCTTACTGCAGCAAGGTGTTGATCTCCTCGATGTCCTTCAGGTCAGCCGTGCCGGCGGTCTGCTTGAGCAGCAACTTGTTCAGGATGAATTGGTGGCGGGCCTGCGAGTAGCTGCTTTCCGAGGACGTCAGGGTCTGGATCGCCAGCAGCACGTTGGTCATCGTCTGGGTGCCCACCTCGAAGCCGGCGCGGGTTGCCTCGAGCGCCTTCTGGCCCGAGTCCACCGAGGCCTTGGCCGATTCCACCTGGGCGATGCCGGCGATCACCGAGCGGTAGAAGTTGAGCGTATCGCGCACCACCTGGCGGCGCTGCGACTCCATCGCATCGGTGGCTGCATCGCGCTGATAGATCGACTGGCGTACCTGGGACTGGGTGAGGCCGCCGGAAAAGATGGGCACGTTCAGGGTCAGCCCGATCGTGGTCGAAGGGCGGCTGTTCTGCGAACTGCCAAAACCACCACCGTTCTGATACCAGCTGGTGTTCTTGCCGTAACTGACATTGGCGCTGATCGTGGGCAGATGGCCGGCGCGGGCGGCGCTGATGTTGTGCTGGGCCGCTTCCACAGTGCTTTTCTGCGCCAGCAGATTGGGGTTGGTCTGCATGGCCTGTTTGACCCACACGTCCTGATCGGCCGGTGCCGGCGGCTGCATCGGCAGATCGTCGCGCAGCTTCTTCAGGTCGCCGGTCGGCTTGCCGGTGATCTGGGTGAGTGCCTCACGGGCATCGTTGAGCGTGTTCTGCGCCGTGATGGTCTGCGCCTTGGCTGCCTCGTAAGCGGCCTTGGCCTGATAGACGTCGGTAATCGCCGAGAGGCCGACCTTGAAGCGCTGGTCGGCCTGTTCGTACTGCTGCCGCAAGGCATCCTCGTTGGCCTTGGCGAAGGTCAGTTCGTCTTCGCTGGTCAATACGCCGAAATAGGCCGTGGCCACCCGCACGTACAGTTCCTGCGCCGCGGCCTCGTACAACTCGTCCTGGGCATTCGATGCCGAGTGTGCCGCCTTGAGGTTGGCGTACTTGCTGAAGTCGAGGACGGTCTGGCTTAGCTGGCCGTTGATGCTGCGGGTGCGCGTATGGCCGAGCCCGCTGACGGAAATGTATTGCCCGGGATTGTTTGGATCGGGAACGAGGTTGCCACTGCCGCCATTACCACCGTTGGTCTGGCTCAGCGACAGATCCGCCGAGATCTGCGGCAACAACAGCGCGCGCGCCTGATCGACGCCTTCGCCGGTGGCCAGCCTCGTGGCGTCGGCCTGCGACAGCACCGGATCGTTGGCGCGCGCATCACGGTAGGCATCGAGCAGATCCTCGCCGTGGCTGGGCAGCGAAATGGCGGCCAGTGCCAGGGCCAGGGTGAGCAGCTTCAAACGCATGGGTTGCCTCGTGGGGAATCGATTAGGGCGTAGTCAGAAGACGAATAGCTGTGGCGGTTCGGCGTGGATCAGGTAGGGCAGGTCGGTTTCGAACAGGATCTCTTCGCGGTAGCGGCCGGCGCTTTCATGGGTCAGCAAGGTGGCGTGCTGCACGGGCGACTGGCCCCGCACCACCAGCGCGCGGGCGCCCGGCTTGAGCCAGGTCAGCCAGCGCGGCGGGATATCGAACACGGCGCCGGTCACCACCAAGGCATCGAACAAGCCATCGGGATGCCACGCGTCGACGGCCTCACCCGTGACAAGGTCTGCATTGATGACGCCGGCATCCTGCAGTCGCTGCGCGGCGGCGGCGGTGAAATCGGCATGGATGTCCACGCTGGTCACCTGCGCCGACAACGTGGCCAGGCAGGCGGTGAGGAAGCCCGAACCGGTGCCGATTTCCAGTACGCGATCAGTCGGCAGCAACTCCAGTGCCTGCAGGACGCGACCTTCCACGACCGGCTTCATCATGACCTCGCCGTGACCGAGCGGCAGACACACGTCGGCGAAGGCAAGCTGGCGGTGCTCCGGCGCGACGAAATGCTCGCGACGCACGCGCGCAATGACATCCAGCACGCGGCCGTCCAGCACTTCCCACGGGCGGACCTGGTTTTCCACCATGTTCAGTCGCGCCTGCTCGATATTCATCGCCATCTGCTCGTGTCCCGTGCGGATAAAAAGGTCAAAAAGGATAAGTGCTGGAGCCCGGTCCTACAATGACATGCCGCCGACGACAAGCCTGCCGGTTGTCC
>DHXA01000089.1:20120-33264 GCA_002413455.1 Rhodanobacter sp. UBA5168
GGCATGGATTCGCCTCGCCGGCGCCATTCTGGAAAATAATTGAACCGCTGCGTATAATAAAGCTCGAATTTCTGTTTGTGAAGGTGGAGGCATGAATACCAGCGCGCAGATCAAGGCCCAGGGCCCCGGTCGCCCGAAGGATATGGAGAAGCGTTCCGCGATCCTGGCTGCGGCCAAGGCGCTGTTCATACGCAATGCGTTTGCCGGCACCAGCATGGACGCGATCGCGGCGGATGCGGGCGTGTCCAAGCTCACCGTGTACAGCCATTTCGGCGACAAGGACAACCTGTTCCGCGAGGTGATCCGTTCGCGCATCCAGGATCTGTTGCCGGAAGAAACCTACCTGTTCGACCCGCGGGCCGACATTCGCCAGACGCTGCTGCGGGTAGCGCTGACCCATGCCCACCTGGACTGCAACGCCGAAACCGTCGGCACCTTCCGCGCCATTCTCAGCGACTGCCGCCAGGGCAACCCGCGCTACGGCAAGCTGATCTGGGAAGAGGGCGCCATACGCACCCATGGCCTGATGGAACGCCTGCTGCAGCAGGCGGTTGACATCGGCCAACTCGACATCGACGACGTGCCACGCAGCACGGTGCAGTTCCTCACCCTCATCAAGGGCAATCTGATGATGCGCCAGATGTTCGGTTGCACCGAGTGTCCCGAGAGCTACATCGAGGAAATCGAAAGCACCGCCCGCGCCGGCGTCGAGATGTTTCTGCGCGCCTACCTGCCACGCTAGAACCCCTCGCTTGGCGCGAGGGAAATGGCGTGACCGCGTATCGGGCGCGGGCAATCTTCACCTCGCTTTTCCATGTGCGTTCCTACGCTGTGCGGACTTTCGTTGGTGCCGGTCGGGCTGTGCCGCCGCACCGGCTCCCCGTCTGCAGGAGCAAACCATGGGCAAGACCAAGCCGTTCGTCAGCGACATCGAGAACATCCGTCAGCGCGCGCGCAAGGACATCGACAAGGGCGCGATGACCGCGGGCTACAGCGCCGATCGGGAAACCGTGATCAAGCTGCTCAATCACGCGCTGGCGACCGAACTGGTCTGCGTGCTGCGCTACAAGTTTCACTACTACATGGCGTCGGGCATCAACTCGCAGGCGATCAAGGCCGAGTTCCTCGAACATGCCAATGAAGAGCAGGGTCATGCCGACCAGATCGCCGAACGCATCACCCAGCTCGACGGCAAGCCGAACCTGTCGCCGGAGGGCCTGCTCAGCCGCAGCCATTCCGACTACGTCGAGGGCGAGGATCTGGTCGACATGATCAAGGAGGATCTGGTCGCCGAGCGCATCGCGATCGACAGCTATCGCGAGATGATCACCTATATCGGCACCGACGATCCGACCACGCGCCGCGTGCTGGAAGGCATCCTGGCGATGGAGGAAGAGCACGCCGAGGACATGAACACGCTGCTGGAACAACTGGGCAAGAAGGGCGAACCGGCCAAGCCGGCGCCGGGCAAGAAGGCCGCCGGCAAGCGCCACTGATCGCGGATGGATGGCGTGTCCGCACGCCATCCATCAAGTGCTTCACCAGCCGGCAAGTACCAGTTTGCCGATCGTCTTGCCCGACTCCAGCCGACGATGCGCCTCGCGCAGGTTCGCGGCGTTGATCGGCACCAGCGTTTCCGTCTGCGTGCCGCGCAATTCGCCGGCATCGATCAGTGCGCCCACACGCTCGAGGATGCGGCCCTGTTCGGCTTGGTCCGCGGTTTTGAAGCGTGGCCGGGTGAACATCATTTCCCAATGGATGCCGATGCATTTGGCCTTGTACGGATCGCCGATCTTCAGCGCGCCTTCCGGTTCCACGATCAGGCCGACGTGCCCCTGCGGTGCAAGGATTCCGCCGACGGCTTCCCAGTAGTGTTCGGTGTCGGCGAGGTTCATCACCGCATCGATCTGTTCGAAGCCCAGCGCCGCCAGCTGGGGTGCCAGCGGATCGCGATGGTCGATGACCTGATGCGCGCCGAGGCCCAGGCACCAGTCGATGGTTTCTTTGCGCGAGGCGGTGGCGATCACGCCGAAGCCGGCGCGTCGTGCCAGCTGGATCGCGATCGAGCCGACGCCGCCGGCGCCGCCGATGATCAGCAGCGATTTGCCCGCGCCGCCGCGCTCGCTGTCGAACGGCATGCGCTGAAACAGCAGCTCCCACGCGGTGATCGTGGTCAATGGCAAGGCGGCCGCCGCCGCCAGGTCGATCGACTTCGGCGCGTGGCCGACCAGGCGTGCATCGACCAGCTGATATTCGGCGTTGCTGCCGGGACGGGTGACGTCGCCGGCGTAATACACGCGATCACCGGGCCTGAAGCCGGCGACTGATCCACCGATGGCCTCGACCGTGCCGGCGGCGTCGTAGCCCAGTACTTTCGGCTGCGCCTCGACCTGCGGTTTCGGCGAGCGGACCTTGGTGTCGACCGGATTCACCGAGACGGCTTCGACGCGCACCAGCAGATCGTGTTCGCCGGGTACCGGTGTCGGCAGTTCGACATCGATCAGCGACTGCGGATCGTCGATCGGCAGGTAGCGGGTGAGTGCGACGGCTTTCATGTTGGCGACTCCGTGGGAAGGTTGAACGACACCGGTGGCGGATTGCGCTCGGTGAACATGCCATTCCAGTAAGGGTAGTAGGGATAGGGCGGAGTGACCGCGCTGGCCGCATCGAGCTGGGCGAGCTGCGCGGCCTCGAGCGCCCAGCCGACCGCGCCGAGGTTGTCGCGCAGCTGTGCTTCATTGCGCGCGCCGATCAGCACGGTGGACACCGTGGGACGCTGCAGCAGCCAGTTAAGCGCAACCTGCGGAATCGTCCGGCCGGTTTCCGCGGCCACCGCCTCCAGTGCATCGACCGCGCGATACAGCCGCCCATCCTCGACCGGTGGTGCGAAGCCCGCGGTCTCGTGCAGCCGGCTGCCGGCAGGCAACGGCTGGCCTCGGCGAATTTTCCCGGTGAGCCGGCCCCAGCCGAGCGGACTCCACACCACTGCGCCGATGCCCTGGTCGAGCCCGAGCGGCATCAGCTCCCATTCGTAGTCGCGGCCGATCAGCGAGTAGTAGGTCTGGTTGGCCACGAAGCGCGAGTAGCCACGCGCGTCGGCCACAGCCAGCGATTTCATCAGCTGCCAGCCGGAAAAGTTCGACGCGCCCAGATAGCGCACCTTGCCCGCGCGCACCAGGTCGTCCAGCGTCGACATCACCTGTTCCACCGGCGTCATCGCATCGAAGTGGTGCAGTTGCAGCAGGTCGATGTGGTCGGTGCCGAGGCGCTTGAGTGCGCGCTCCACGCCGCCGATCAGATGATGGCGCGAGGCGCCGACATCATTCGCGCCGTCGCCCGCGCGCAGCGAAATCTTGGTCGAGATGATCGCCTGCTCGCGCCGGCCTTTCAGCGCCGCGGCGAGGATCGACTCCGACGCGCCATCCGAATAGACGTCCGCGGTATCGAACAGGTTGGCGCCGGCGTCGAGGCAGATGTCGATCAGCCGCTTCGCTTCTTCGACATCGGTGTTGCCCCACGCGCTGAACAACGGCCCCTTGCCGCCGAACGTGCCGGCGCCGAAGCCGAGTGCCGGCACCTTGAAGCCGGAGTTGCCGAGGTAGCGGTATTCCATGAAGGCGGTCCTTGGAGTCAGAGTAGGGTTTCGGTATAGGCCACGACGGGTAGACGCCGTGAAGGCCTGACGTCCAGCCGTACGCTCCACAGCGCCACGAGGAGGCCGAGCACCGGCAGCAGCGCCGCCACCCAGGTCACCGCGTCGAGGCCTGGGCCATGGCTGATCACCACGCCGCCCAGCCAGGCGCCGATCGCGTTGCCGAGGTTGAACGCGGCGATGTTGAAGCTCGACGCCAGCACGCGACCACCGGTGGCCTTCTGCAACACGCGCAGTTGCAGCGGCGCCACGGTGGCGAACCCGGCGATGCCGAACACGGCGGCAAACGCGATCATCGCCGGCTTGCTGTGCAGCGCGAACGTCATCGCGCCGAGCGCGATCGCCAGCGCGGCCAGCGAACCCAGCAAGGTCGCCACCAGTCGTTTGTCGGCGAGGCGGCCGCCGAGCAGGTTGCCGACCACCATGCCGCCGCCGAACACCAGCAGGATCGGCGACACCGCACTGTCGGCGAAGCCGGTGACGCGGGTGAGGATCGGCTGGATATAGGTGAACACCGCGAACACGCCGGCGAAGCCGAGCACGGTGATCAGCAAGCCGAGCAGCACCTGCGGATGCGCGATGCCTTTCAGCTCCTCGACGAACCTCATCGGCACGCGGTCGCCGCGGTCGGCCGGCACCAGCGTGGCGATGATCGCGGTGGCGAGCACGCCGATCACACTGACCGCCCAGAACGTGGCACGCCAGCCGAAGTGCAGCCCCAGCCATGCGCCGGCCGGCACGCCGAGCAGGGTGGCCACGGTCAGGCCGGTGAACATGATCGAGATCGCCGAGGCCTTGCGGTCCTCCGCCACCAGCCCGGTCGCCACCACCGCGCCGACACCGAAGAAGGTGCCGTGGGCCAGCGAGGTGATCACCCGCGCGAGCATCAGCACGGCGTAGTTCGGCGCCAGCGCGCTGGCCAGGTTACCGACGGTGAAGATCGCCATCAACGCGATCAGCGCGGTCTTGTGCGGCAGCCGGCTGGTCGCGGCGGTGAGCAGCGGCGCGCCGACGAACACGCCCAGCGCATAACCGGAGATCAGCAGGCCGGCGGCGGCGATGCTGACATGCAGGTCGGCGGAGACCTGCAACAGCAGGCCCATGATCACGAACTCGGTAGTGCCGATGCCGAACGCGCCGGCGGTCAGCGCATACAGCGCCAATGGTGTGCGTGGTCGGGTGGTGAAATGGGAGTGCATGACGACAATCCGGGCAGAGACAATGCGCCAGCTTAGGCAGTTGCCTTCTCGCCAAAAACCATCATGATGACTAATCATTATCAATGGATGGTTGATAGTCATGGATCGTGTCGGCGATCTCAGCTTGTTTCTGCGCGTGCTCGATCTGGGCTCGATCAGTGCCGCCGCGCGCAGCCTCGACCTTTCGGTGGCGGTGGCCAGCCAGCGTTTGAAGCGGCTGGAACGCGACCTTGGCGTACGCCTGCTGCACCGGACCACCCGCCAGCTTCATGCCACGCCCGAAGGCGCCGCGCTGGCCGAGCAGGGCCGCGCACTGGTGGAGGATCTGGAAGCGCTGACCGGCGGGCTGCGCCAGAGCGCCACCGAAGTCAGCGGCACCCTGCGGGTGACCATGTCGGCTGCATTCGGCGGCCAGTACATTTCGCCGCTGCTGCCGGAATTTCTCGCCCTGCATCCGCGGGTGAAACTCAGTGTGAATCTCGACGACCAGATCGTGGACCTGGTCGGCTCCGGTTTCGATCTGGGCATCCGCGTCGGTGCACTGGGCGACTCCGGCCTGGTGGCACGCCAGCTGGCGACGAACCGGCGCGTGCTGTGCGCGTCGCCGGTTTATCTGGAACGGCACGGCGCGCCGCGCACGCCGGCCGATCTGGCCGTACATGACTGCCTGCTGCTGGTCGGCAGCCAGGGCCGGCAGGATGTGTGGCACTTCACCGACCGCAAGGGCCGCGAGATCGTCCAGCGGGTACAGGGCCGCTTCGAAAGCAATCAGGGTGAACTGCTGCGGGACGCCGTGGTGGCCGGGCTCGGCATCGCGCTGCACTCGGTCTGGCATGTGCACGAGCAATTGCGCAGCGGCCAGTTGCAGGTGCTGCTGCCGGACTATCCCATCGCCACCACCGGCATCCACGCGGTGATGCCGCAGCGCCGGCTGGTGCCGCCGCGGGTACGCGCGTTCGTCGATTTCCTGGCCGAACGGCTGGGCGAGCATCCACCTTGGGAACATGGAGCGTCGTTGTAAGCTGAGCCCCCTCTCCGCACTACCCTGCAGGAGCATCCGATGCAGACCCAGGACACGTCGAACCCATCGCGTCAGCGCATCCGACGCGCCATCATGGCACTGGCCGCATTGGTGGTGCTGTTCGTGGCGATACTGATGTGGTGGTGGGACACCGAACCACCGCTGTTCGATCCGGTGACGGTGACCCAGACCCAGCTGCAGGAGCTGAAGCATCCAGTCAGCGTGGGCGCCACCACCACGGCCACCCTGATCGCCTCGGTGCAAACCCTGCTCGACAAGCGCGGCGGTTACCTCAGCAACGACAAGCTGCCGCCCGGCGTGTTCATGGACAACATTCCCAACTGGGAATTCGGCTCGCTGACCGCCTCGCGCGACCTGGTGCGCGCGCTGCGCAACGACTTCAGCCGTTCGCAGACGCAATCGACCGAGGACAAGGACCTGGCTGAGGCCGATCCGCTGCTGTCCAGCCCGAGCGACCGCTGGCTGCTGCCCAGTTCGGAAGGCCAATACGAGAAGGCAATTGGCCATCTGGACGGCTATCTGAACCGGCTCAGCGACAGCGACGAAGGCAACGCGCATTTCTATGCGCGTGCCGACAACCTTGCCGACTACCTGCAGGTGGTCTCCGCGCGGCTGGGTTCGCTGTCGCAACGGCTGTCGGCCAGCGTGGGCCAGATCCGCATCGGCGATGTGACCGCCGCCGACGAACCGGCGGGCGCCAGCACGGTGCGGGCGCCCGGTGGCGGACGGCTGGTGAAAACCCCCTGGAACAGGATCGACGACAACTTCTACGAGGCACGCGGCTACACCTGGACGCTGCTGGAGCAGCTCAAGGCGTTCCAGCAGGACTTCGGTCCGATCCTGCGCAGCAAGCACGCCGATGTCAGCCTGGAACAGGTGATCCGCGAGCTGGAAGAGGCACAACGGCCGCTGCATAGCCCGATGGTGTTGAACGGTTCGCCGTTTGGTTTCTTCGCCAACCATTCGCTGGTGATGGCGAACTACGTGTCGCGTGCGAATGCCGCCATCATCGACCTGCGCGAGCTGCTCAAGCGCGGCTGAGCGCGCTGCGGGCCCGGGTGGAAAATTGAAGCGCCCCGCTCGCAGCGCGGGGCGTTTCAAGACCCGAACTATTTCAGGTCGAATGCGTCTGACCAACCGTGCCGGCAGCTCCCTACTGGATTGTCAGGCGATAGATGAAGGTGAGGTCCTTGCCATCGCTGTCGTGGTTGTGTCGCACGATGGTGTGCGCCCCTCGTGATAGCGGGCGGAACATCATGAAATAGCCGTACACCACATCTGGCTGGTACGAGCCGGTGACACAGGGGTCGAATGTCGCCTGCAGGCTCGGATCGCCCTTGAGCGCGAACAGGTCTTCCGAGGTGTAGATGTAGTGCGTCGGGTTGAAGACAGGCCGGCCATCCAGCGTCAGGTCCAGCTCCGTGACCATGTTGTAGGGCAATGCGTCGGCGACCAGGAAGTCGTACATCGACTGCCCCGGTTTCGGCCCGAAAGCCGGATCGGGACAGGGCCACTCGTCGCTGACGCTGCCGATGTTCAACAGGATCGCCTTGCCGCGGGGAATCGTGCAGGTACGCGTATAGGTGCCGGACATCGAAGTGGCGATCGGCGCCAGCTGCCAGACCGGGCCTTCCTGGCCGACTGCGCAATTCGCACCCGTGGGATCCAGGAATGGATTGTGGTCGAAGGGCTGGCCGTAGATCCATTGCCAGTTGAGTTCGGCCCAGCTGGTGATGCTTTTGCCGAACGGACGCGACTCCTTCGGATACAGCATCGGATTGAGCCAGGAGTCGGCAAGCGACGGCTCGACCGCGTTGGCGGCGCTGATGGTGCAACCGGCGACAAGCAGGGTGCAGAGTGTCTTGTTCATGGGACTCTCCATGCGTGTTGGGTGACGTGCAATACGCAGGCGTGGGACGGGTGACGTTTCGTCTCGCCGCGGACTCCCCGCGGGAGATGCACATGCAGCGTCGCGCATGCGTCGCATGGGCGCTTTCATAAACTTGCGCATATCCGGACGGGCGATGCCGACGTGCAGGCTCACTCGTCGGAGCGGCCGCGTTGCCTGCCATAAAGCCGCCGCCGCCGCTTTCAAAATCCTGCGCATGCCGGCGTCTGCCGGTGCGTCCGGCCTGCAAAACCCGGGCGTATGATCCCTTGCGAGGGTGCGCGTTCCGGAGCCACGCCGATGTCGATCATGCAAACCGTGCTGCAGTCATCGCACTTCATGGTGATCAACCATGTCTGCAAGCGCCCGCGTGTCGACTGTGGCGGCCCGCAAGCCGACGAGCCGGCGCGTTTCATCTTCACCCGCCGCGGCTCGTTCGCGATGCACGTGGGCAGCAGCACGTTTTTCGCACGCCCCGGCCAGGCGATCCTGCTGCAGAAGGACGTCGAGTACCGCGTCACGCATCCGGACCTCGAGGGCTGCGACTGCTGCACCGATGTGTGGATCGACGATGCCATGCTGGAGTCATTGGGCTGATCGGCGCGGCTGCACCGCCGTGCCGGGAATTCAGCCACGATCTGCAATTCCAGAAGACCCATGTGGAGATGCTGCTCGGCATGCGGCACGGCGGCGATGATGCGCCGGACGAGGCCGAGGAAGTCCTGCTGGACACGCTCGACTGCCTCCTGCAGTCACACACGCCGGTTCGCGCGCGTATGCGGCATGGCGGAGTGGCTCGTCAGGTGGCCCGCGTCGAGGAGGCCATCATCGGGCGCGTCGGCGAGAATCTGGACGTCCATAAGCTGGCGGAGCTCGCCGGCTGTTCGCCGTTTCATCTGTGCCGGATCTTCCGAAATAGGACCGGGCAATCGCTGCGACAGTTTCGTCTGCAGCAGCGGCTTGGTACCGCGCTGGGACGTCTGGGCGATGGCGAGGAAAATCTGGCGGCGCTCGCCTGCGACGTAGGCTTCAGCAGCCACAGCCACATGACCGAGGCGTTCCGGCAGTCGCTGGGCGCCTCACCCAGCGAGTTGCGCGAAGATCTGCGGCACAGCGATCTGTTGCGATTGAGAAACCGGCTGCGCGCTCCGTCCGGATCGCACAGCCGGTGGGTCTAGCCCCGGCTGACTCGCAGCAGGGGTGGACTCAGCCTTTCTTTTCGGCCTGATAGCGCTCGATGCCGGCCACGATCTCGGCTTTTGCTTCGTCGGCGCCGACCCAGCCTTCCACCTTCACCCACTTGCCCTTCTCCAGATCCTTGTAGTGCTCGAAGAAGTGGCCGATGCGCTCCAGCCAGTGCGGCGAGACGCCTTTCATGTCGGTGATGTGTGCATAGCCGGGGAAGATCCTGGGCGCGGGCAACACGATCAGCTTCTCATCGCTGCCGGCCTCATCGCTCATCTTCAGCATGCCGACCGGGACGCAGCGGATCACCGAACCCGGGATCAGTGACAGCGGCAGGATCACCAGCGCATCCAGCGGATCGCCATCGCCGCCCAGGGTGCCAGGCACGTAGCCGTAGTTGCAGGGGTAGCGCATCGGCGTGGACAGAATGCGGTCGACGAAGATCGCGCCGCTCTCCTTCTCCACTTCGTACTTGACCGGTTCGGCATCCTTCGGGATTTCGATGACGACGTTGATTTCGTGCGGCACGTCGTTGCCGGCGGAGACGAGATGCAGACCCATGGAATGTCCTTGCTGCGGAGGGGAAAGTTGGCTCGCAAGGATACGCCAAACGCTGCTGCATCGCAGCAACCTCATGGGCCGGCGATGGGCTGGCGCCGTGGCTCAGGGTTTCCTCGGATGGCTGTAGGGCCGCTCGCGCAGCCATTTGGTGGCAATCCATTTCTCCCCGCGCTGTACCGGCAGGCCGGCGTGCAGCGAGCTGTGGTCGCCACCTTCATAGGCGAAATAGACGGCCGAACCACGCCGCGCGGTGACGGTCAGGCCGAGCTCCGGGAACGCGGTGCCGCCGCCTTGCGCGGGCGTGTTCAGATACATCACCACGCTGGCGATGCGCTGTCCGCCGACGGCCGTGATCGCCTCGTAGCCGGGTTGCTCCGGGTCGAACCAGTCGAAGTGCGGCTCGTACTCCTGGCCCGGCAGGTAGTGCAGAATCTGCAAGCCCTCGCCATGATTCGCCGGCACGCCGAGCAGGCCGGCGAGACGCCGCTCGATCCGGCCCACCAGCGGCACCTCGTTCAATGTGAAGAACATGCCTTCGCTGGTGCGTCGCTGATCGACCTGATGCCTGCCATCGCTGTCGACGGTGAGCGCGCGCTGCAGCCGCGGCCGCGCGAGTTCGATCAGCTCGTCGCATTCCTGCCCGGTGAGCATGCCGTCGAGCACGCGCAGCAGGGGTGTTTCCACGCTGAGCGAAACCTGGATGGCATGTCCGTCGATGCACATCTCGGGCGCTTCGGGATGTGTCGTGCGCAGGCCTCGCGGCGGCGTCCTGCCGGTACTCGCGTGCAGCGCGGCGAGCGGCAGCTTCAGCACCTCGGCGACGATGCCGCGGCTCTGCCGCGGATCGTAGCCGTTCTCCTTCATCAGCCGCAGAACCTCGGGTACGCCGTGGCCAGCCCGGGTCGTGGCAAGAATCCAGTCGCGCAGTTCGGGGCTGATGGTGATGCGTGGGTGCATGGCGGTGTGGGTTGGGTAATGGCGAGGAAAGCTTACTTCACGGGCGACCTGCCAAGCATCCAAACGTCGCGAGCCGGCAAGAAGCCGGCTCGCGGGTAAGGCATGAAGTGAACGAGTCGGCTTACTTCAGCTGATCCCACAGGAAGTCGTAGGCCAGCGCATGCATCAACGCCGCCTGCTTGTTGTCGGCACCGGCGCCGTGGCCACCTTCGAGGTTCTCGTAGAACCACACGTTCGCCATGCCCATCGCCTTCATCTTCGCAGCCATCTTGCGTGCCTGCACCGGGCCGACGCGGTCGTCGCTGGTGGTGGTATAGAACAGCACCGGCGGGTAGTGCGCGTCCTTCTTTATGTTCTGGTATGGCGAGAAGGTCTTGATGAAGTTCCAGTCTGCGGTGTCCGGGTTGCCGTACTCGGCCATCCACGACGCACCGGCCGACAGGTGGGTGTAGCGCTTCATGTCCAGCAGCGGCACTTCACAGGCGATCGCGCCGAACAGCTGCGGATACATCGTCAGCATGTTGCCCATCAGCAGGCCGCCGTTGCTGCCGCCCTCGGCACCGAGATGTTTCGCGGTGGTCACGCCGCGCCTGACCAGATCCTCGGCGACCGCGGCGAAGTCCTCGTACGCGCGTGGGCGATTCTCCTTCAGCGCGGCCTGGTGCCACTGCGGGCCGTACTCGCCGCCGCCGCGGATGTTCGCGATCACATACACGCCGCCGCGGTTCAACCAGGCGCGGCCGATGCTGCCGCTGTAGTGCGGCTGCAGCGAGACTTCGAAGCCGCCGTAGCCGTACAGCAGGGTGCGATTGGAGCCATCCAGCTTCATGTCCTTCGGCGCGATCTCGAAATACGGCACGCGGGTGCCGTCTTTCGAGTGGACGAAGTGCTGGCTGACCGTGAACTTCGCGGCGTCGAAAAACGCGGGCTCCTGCTTGATCGTCTCCGCCGGCACGCTACCAAGCACGCCGCGCTCGAGCGTGGCCGGGGCGAGGAAGCCGGTGACGTCGAGCCAGTATTCGTCGCTGTGGTCGGGATCGGTATCGACCACGCTGATCGTGCTCATCGCCGGTGCGCCGGGCATCGTCTGGCGAGCCCAGTCGCTGCCCGGCGTAGCGGTCTGCGGTGGCGTCAACACCTCCAGCCGGCTCTTGACGTCGTCCATCAGGTTGAGGATCAGGTGATCCCTGGTCCAGGCATACGAGTCCAGCGAGGTATGCGCGTCGGGCCGGAACAGCACGCTGAAATGCGCGTGGCCGGCGATGAAGCTGTCGAACTGCGCGGCCAGCAGCGCACCGGCCGGATAGGTGGCGCCGCCCACCGTCCACGGCGAACGGATGCGCACCAGCAGCCATTCGCGATGGGCGTCGGCGTCCGCGTCGGTCGGCACGTCGAGCCTGGTCAGCTTGTCGCCATGGCGCTGGTACAACTCGCTGTGGAAGAAATCCTTGGCAACGGAGACGAAGTCGCGTTCGTAACCGGGCGTGCGGTCGTGGTACGCGCTCACTGCCAGATCGGTCGGTTTGCCTTCGTAGACGGTGGTGGCCGCAGAGAGTGGCGTGCCGCGCTTCCACTGCTTGACGATGCGCGGGTAGCTCGATTCGGTCATCGAGCCGGGGCCGAAGTCGGTACCGACGTAGATGGTGTCCTCGTCGATCCAGCCAACCTGGCTTTTCGCCACCGGCAGGTCGAAGCCGTCCTTCACGAAGGCCTTGTGCGGGATGCTGAATTCGCGCACCGCTATCGCGTCGCCGCCGTCCGGCGAGAGCGATATCAGGCAGCGCTCGAACGACGGCTTCAGGCACTGCGCGCCCTTGTAGACCCAGCGCTTGCCTTCGGCCTTGTTCAGCGCGTCGACGTCCAGCAGCACCTCCCACGTCGGCTCGGCCTTGCGATATTCGGCCAGCGTGGTGCGCCGCCAGACACCGCGCGGGTGCGCCTTGTCGCGCCAGAAGTTGTACAGATGGTTGCCCATGCGATTGACGTACGGGATGCGCGCATCCGAATCGAGCACTTCGAGGATGCTGTCGCGGGTCTTGACGAACTCGGCGTTGTCGACGAACTGTTTCGTCGTCACCGCGTTCTGCTGCTTCACCCAGTCCAGCGAGCGGGTGCCGCGGATGTCCTCCAGCCAGAGGAACGGATCGTCGGTCGGCCGGTTGTCCGTGGACGCCTTGGCGGGGTGGTTGTCCTGGGCTTGGGTATCGTTCATGCCCGCCAGTGTGACGCCGAGTGCCAGCATCAGCCAGACCGATTTCATCGTGTGCCCCTCCTGTGCGAATGGATACGGCAGATGCGATCCACCGTCGGTCGAGCGTACCTGCGCGACGATACGGGCGCCTGTGACTAAAGTCAGGACGAGCCGATCTGCGCAGCCATAAGACAAGAATCCCGCCTTGCCGGCGGGATTCTTGCTGGAGTGGAGGTATGGCTTACAGCAGCGGAATCAGCAGCAACGCCACGATGTTGATGATCTTGATCAGCGGGTTCACCGCCGGGCCGGCGGTGTCCTTGTACGGATCGCCCACGGTGTCGCCGGTGACCGCGGCCTTGTGCGCCTCCGAACCCTTGCCGCCGTGGTGGCCGTCCTCGATGTATTTCTTCGCGTTGTCCCAGGCACCGCCGCCGGTGGTCATCGAGATCGCCACGAACAGGCCGGT
>DHXA01000242.1 GCA_002413455.1 Rhodanobacter sp. UBA5168
ATCTCCAGCAGCGGCTTGCCGGGCGTGACATATTCGAACGGCGCCGCTTCGCGTTTGGCCACGCGGCCGGCGAACGGCGCATGGATGCTGCATTTGCCGACGGTGGTGCGCATGTAAGCGGCATCGGCCGCGGCCTCCTTGGCGCGTGCCTCGGCCTGGCCGACTTCCAGTGCACCGGCCGAATGCAGGGCAGCCAGCTTGCGAGTCACCTCCTCCTCTCGCAACGCGGCCGCCGCGGTCGCTTCAGCCTTGCGCTGCTGCGCCTGGTACAGGCCGCAATCGAATGCGACCAGCAGGTCGCCCCGCGCGAATGCGTCGCCTTCCTTCAGCGGCAACCGGGCGATCTTCGCCGCCACTTCGCTGGAAATCTCCACGTCGTTCTGCGCCGCCAGCTGGGTACGGATGCGGCCGGCGGTATCTGCCGCGCTGGCGGTGTCCTGGGCGATCGCGCTGCTGCCGAAACAAAGCAACGCCAGCGCGAACGCGACTCCGATTGTTCTGGCCGCCTGCAGGTGAGCGACGATGCTGTCGGTGGTGGAGCAAGGCAAAGACATCGTCCGCAGGCGGATTCCAGCCACACGGCGAACATTCACTGCGGGGCATCTCCGGTGGCCGGGGCGCCCCATCGTTTTTCGGTGTCGCGGATGGCCTGCTCCAGCGTCGGCAAGTCGTGGCTGGCGACGGCTGCGGGTACCGGATCGAGGCCGAGCGTGGCCACCATCTGTCCGTATGCACCCTGGTAGGCGGCATAGCTCTGGTACAGCTTCAACTCTGACATCAGTGCGCTGGTGGCGGCACGGATCTCGGCCAGCTTGCCTTGCGCATTCGCCTGGGTTGCGTTGCGAGTGTGTTCGAGGATGCGCTGTTCCACATCGCTCAGCTGACGGGTCAGTTCGAACTGCTGCCGACGGCTGGTGTAGTCGATGTACGCCACGTGCACCTGGGTCAGCACCGCCATGTTCAGCGCCAGCCGCTGCTCGCGTGCCAGCTCGTACTGTGCGCTGGCGGCGGCCTTGATGTGGTTGGCGTTGAGCAGGTTGAGCAGGTTCCAACTGACCTGGACGCCGGCGTCGCGCCACTCGTTGTTGACCAGGAAATCGTTGCTGTCGTAATGCGTGCCGACATTCAGTTCGACGCCCGGCAGCAGCTTGGCCATGGCCTTGTGCGTCTCGTCGAGGCCGATGCGTTCGTTGTAGCTGGCTTCGATCAGCTCGGGACGATGCAGCAGGGCCACCTCTTCCATCTTTTCCGGCGCGATCGACAGCTCGGGCGTATCGAAACTGTCCGGCGGGGCCAGCTCGTACGGCTTGCCCGGCTGCAGGTTCATGATCGAGGCCAGCTTGGGCTTGGCCTGCGCCAGTTCGTCGCGGATCGCCTCCAGTTGCAGCACCAGCCCGAGCAGCTCGCGCTGGTAGCCGAGTGACTGCAGCGGATCCTTCAGGCCCTGCTGTTCGATCGTGCGCGAGTCCCCCAGCGCCTGCTGCGCCTGGGTCAGCAACGGCTCGATCTGCGCCTGCAGTTTCTGCGCGCCAGCGGCCTGCCAGTAAGCCTGGCGGGTCTGCTGCATCAACAATTGCACTACCTTGCGGCGGCGTTCCTGGGTGGCCAGCACGCGATCGGCCTGCTGCCGTGCGCCGTAGTAGCTCACTCCGAAATCGAGGATATTCCAGGAAAACCCGAGGTCGGCACGGGTCGCCTGCCGCTCGCTGGAGGTCGATGGCACCAGCGACTGCTGGCCGGTGGTGACGTCCTGCGAGGACGAGGCCAGCACGTTGTCACGACTGGTGTAGCCGGCCGCGGCGGTGAGCCTGGGCAGCAGGTCGAAGTTGGACAGGTCCAACTGTCGCTGGGCGAGCGCTTCCTCCATCATCTTCACGCGGTTGTCCAGGTTGTACTTCAGCGCGCGCGCCATCGCCTCATCCAGCGTGATCGGCCCGCTCACCGGCGTCTGCTCGGCAAACATCGCCTGCTGGTCAGCCTGCAGCGTGCCGCTGCGCTGCTCAAGCGTGAGTGGCCGGGGGTGGATCGCGCATCCGCCCAACACCAGGGTGGCGAGCGTGGCGGCGAGAAGCTTCTTGGGCATCAGGATGGTGGTCTGCAAGGCGCTGCTCTCCGTAGCTGGATGGGAAATAGAAATGGATGCTGCGATCAGGCGATTCACGGGCGCACCAACATGGAAACCTGCTGCTGGCGAGCAACGGCGAGGTGGTGCAGCAAGCTGGCGTGGTCGATGTTGCCGTGCAGGCGCTGCTGGCCGAACTGCATCTGCAGCGCCGGCTTCGCGGCGGCTACCGGTTTGTTGCCGGCACCATCCGCCGACCGACTGACGTGCTGCGGTCTGCTGGGCCCGCGGTCGACGGTGGACAATTCCAGCGGCACGTTGCGGACGTGGCCGCGGCCATCGAGTACAGTCAGCTGCAACGACAGCGTGCCGCTGAAGTCGGCCGGCGGCACGCCATCGAGTGTGTCCGCGACGGGATCGAAGTGCAGCCACGACGGCAGCGGCCGGCCATCGGCCAGGCTCACCTGCAGCACGCCGTGTTCGCCGTCCAGCGCGCCGGGCAGGCGCACGCTGAACGCACGATGGGGCGCGATCCAGGCCGACTGCGGCCACGCGGAAGCGTCCTGCACGGCATTGCCGAACGGCGAAGCGGATGCCTGCGACAGCGTGGCCAGACCGTCCAGCACGCCTCCGAAGCGTTCGGTTGGCAACGCAAAGAGCGGTGGCGGCGCAGCGTCGCCGAAGAAAATCGTCGGCAGGTCCTCCCGCTGCACCGCGGTCAGCAGCGACACGCCGTTGCCGCGCGTGAGGTCAGGTGCCGTCGGCAACGACGTAGTCGGCGGCAGCACCACCGGCGCGACGCCACCCACCACGTAAACTTCGCCGCTGGCATTGGCGACCAGCGCGTCGCCGGCGGTGTCGGCGATGCCGCTGCCGGCGGCGGTCAGGTTCAGCTGCAGGCTGCCGGCGCCGCCCACGTCTTGCAGGTTGACCAGCCAGGTATGGCCGTCGATGCGGCTGACCTCGCCGATCGTGGCGTGTGCGTTGCCGGTGGCGACTAGCACGAAGTCGGCGGCATCGACGCCGCTGACGTCCTCGTCGAAGCTCACCGTGAAGCCGAGGCCCTGCTGCCCGCTGTTGGGGCTGGCAGCGCTGCGGCTGATCGCCACGACCTGCGGCGCAGTGGTATCGACGATCACGCCGCTGCCGTCGGCGACGCCATGCAACGCCGGCGCCAGCAGGTTGCCCGCCGCATCGTGCAGCTGCGCCCCGTGCGGATCGAGCGCACCGGTCAACGCGATGCCATCGGCGTCGGTATCACCCGGCCGTACCGTGTACTGGAACACCAGCGTGTCGCTGCCGGAACCCGAGACGTAGTCTGCGTAAGCGGTGCTGCCGCCGATATCCAGCTGCAGCCGCGGGGTGCCGCCGGCGCTGTCGACCAGCACCGCCTCGCTGGTCGTCACGCTGAAACTGAACACGTCGCCCGCGTTGTAATGACCATTGGCCGGCATGTCGACACGCGCCACGCCGGGCACGATCGCATCGATCCGTACGCCGGCAGTCGCCGCCACGCCGTTCAGGCTGGCCACGACGACATTGCCCGCGGCGTCACGAATACCGCCGCCATGACTGTCGATGCTGCTGCCGAGGGTGATGCCGTTGGCATCCATCTGCCCGCTGCTTGCGGTGAGGCGGAACACCAGCGCCGTGCTGCCCGACCCGCTCAGGTAATCCGCATACACCGTACCGCCGGTATCCAGGGTTACCGCAATCCGTGGCGTGCCGTTGCCGGCATCGACAATCACCGCCTCGCTGAAGTCGACCGTGAAGTCCAGGTTCTGCCCGGCGACATAGGTGCCATCGGCGGGCACCGCCACGGAGGCGACCACGGGAACCCGGGTGTCGATTGCGTAGTTGTTTGAGTCGGTGCTGCCGAGGCCGCTGTTGCCGGCCGCATCCTGCACGCCGGTGTTGGCCAGCGTGATCAGGTTGCTGGCGTCGGCGACATTGGCGGTTGGCGTAAGGGTGGCCGTCCAGGTCACGCCGCCGTCGGCGCTGCTCAAGCCGCCGATGGCACCGTTGGCCACCGAGAGATCCGCGGTGGTGAAGCCGCTGACCGCTTCGCTGAAAGTGATCGTGACAGTGGAGGTTTCGCGGGCGGCCAGCGCCGTGTCGGCCACCACGATGGTGGCGGTCGGACGCGCGGTGTCGATCGCGTAGTTGTTGGAGTCGGTGCTGCCGATCCCCGCGTTGCCCGTCGCATCCTGCACACCGGTGTTGTCCAGCGTGATGACATTGCTGGTATCGGTAATATTGGCCGTGGGACTGAAGATGGCCGTCCAGGTCACGCCACCGTCCGCGGAGCTGACCGCGCTCAGGCTACCGTTGGCCACCGTCAGATCGGCGTTGGAAAAGCCGCTGACCGCCTCGCTGAAGGTGATCGTGACGGTGGACGTTTCGCCCACGGCCAGCGCGTTGTCTGCCACCACGATGGTGGCGGTAGGCACGACCGCGTCGACCAGCACCGCCGCGGTGCTGCCGACGCTGTTCAAGGTCAGCGTGGCATTGTTGCCGGCGGCATCTTTCAAGGTGCCGCCATTGGCGCCGAGCGCACCGACGGCGATGCCGTCGGTATCGAGGTTGCCGCTGGCCACCGTATAGCGGAAAGCCAGCGCGTTGGTGCCCGAGCCGCTGATGTAGTCCGCGTAGACCGTGCCGCCGGTATCGAGCGTGATCGCGATGCGCGGTGTGCCGCCGGCAGTGTTGACCGTGACCGCCTCGCCGAAATTCACGATGAAGTCGAGATTGTTGCCGGCAATATAGGTGCCATTGGCTGGCACGCCGACCGAGCTCACCACCGGAGCGGTGTGGTCGAAGCTGTAGGTCTGTCCGCTGGTGTAGCCAGCGGCTATTGCGTTCCCAGGGGTGTCGGTGATGCCGGTGCCCGACCCATTCAGATCCAGCCGCAGCGTGCCGTCACCACTGATGCTGTTGACGGTGATCGTATACGTGCTGCCGTTGACCTGGGTAACCGAGGCGATGGTGCCGGTGGCCGTGCCGGTAGCCGTCAGCGCGAAGTCGGAAGCATCCACGCCCGCTACGCTCTCGGCGAACGTCACCGTGTAATCGACGCTGGTCGCGTTCGTGGTGGCGCCGCTGACGCGGTTGATCGACGACACGGTGGGCGCGACGCCATCGACCAGCACGGC
>DHXA01000023.1:0-8945 GCA_002413455.1 Rhodanobacter sp. UBA5168
CCGGCTCCACTTGAGCCGGTTCCACTTGAGCATGTTCCAGATGCAGCAGCAGCTTGCGGTTGCCCAGCGGATAAGCAAACGCGGACAGCACCACTGCGCCGATCGCCAGCCAGTCGCCGGCATGCAGCCGGCCCCGTGCGTGGCCCCACTGCAGCGCGAACACGCCGGCCACGATCAGCGCGCCGATCGCCAGCGTGCGCCATGCCAGCCTCGCGCGTTCGTCGCGATAGATCAGCGGCGCCAGCAGCGGGCCGGCCAGCACGGTGGTCTGGAAGCTGCCGGCGATCAGCCACGACGGCCCGCTGCTCGCCGCCCACGTCAGCGGAATGCCGAACAGTACGAAACCCACCCCGCTCCACAGCAGCCATGTGCGCGGATGGCGGCGCAGTTCGTGCGGCAATTCGCCGAGCCCGCCCTGCAGCGGCAGCACCGCGGCCAGCAGCGGCAGCGTGAACAGGTAACGCAGGATCACCGCCCACGCCCAATGCCCGCCGCCGGCGACGAGGCTGCGATTGAGCACGTAGGTAAGCGTGAAGAACAGCGCCGAACACAGCGCCAGTCCCACCGCGGCGAGAGCATTCGAACGCATCGCTACCGATCAGCGAAAGATCCGAGTGTGGCAAATTACAACGGGTTTGCGTAGCGCCTGGCTGCTCGACTGGTGGGTTTGAAGCGAGGCGCTTTCACCTTCCGGGCATCCCACCCTATTTGTGGGAGCGACTTCAGTCGCTCCCACAGGTGTCCCAGGCTTTTCGGGCTTCTCCTGTAGGAGCGGCTTCAGCCGCGATGCTGTTTCGGCCGGACAGTTGGCCTTATAGGTGCTGAGTCTTGCTCGCCGGCGAGTGCGGCGACGCCGGCCGCAGCCACCTGTGCATCCTGCGTCGACTGCATGCCGGAGACGCCGATCGCGCCGACCACCTCGCCATCCACGATCAACGGCAGACCGCCATCCAGCGGCAACAGGTTGTGCATGCCGAGCAGGCGCAGGCCGAGGCTGCCGGCAGCCACCGCGTCCTCGAAGAGCTTGCTGGGCCTGGTCGAGCGCGTGCAGCATCACCAGATGGCCGCCGCTGCCGACCACGGCGATCACCATCGGCCAGTCGTGCGCCCGCGCCTCGGCCTCGGCGGCCGCCATCACGAGGCGCGCCCGGTCCAGCGTGATCGGTGCACCGTAGCGCGCTACAGCAGGGGCGCTCAACGCGTCGTCTCCGTCGGTGCGACCGCTGCGAAATCCGCGCGTGGCGCGGCGTCGGTCCATACCGTCGACGCGTAACCGGCAGGTTTGTCGCCGACGCCCGCGCCACCGTGCAGGCCAGCCTGTTGCGCCGGCTCGAAGAAGCTGTAGGGGAACCGCGAAGGCAGTGCGGAAACGTCGTCCAGCTGGCGCAAGGCCGTGTAGTCCGTGCGCAGGCGGCGCAGCGAGCCTGTTGCAGCGGAGCACGCGCAAGGTGGGCCTGACCGAGGCCGGACAACTGTTCCTCGAGCGCATCGCGCCGGCCCTGGCCGAAATCGACGGCGCAGTGGAGGCCTTGCGCCAGCACGGCGACCACCCCGCCGGCACGCTGCGCATTACTGCACCGCACAGCCTGCTCGACCAGCTGATCGCACCGATGCTGGGGGATTTCCTGCGTGCCTATCCCGATATGACGCTGGATCTGGTGGTCGACAGTGCACTCACCGACCTTGTCGCCGAAGGCATCGACGCCGGCATCCGCCTCGGCGAACGGCTGGCGCGCGACGTGGTCGCCGTGCCGTTGGGCGGGCCGCTTCGCGCGGTCGTGGCCGGTTCGCCCGCGTACTTCGCGCAACATGGGCGGCCGCAGCATCCGCGCGACCTGCAGCAGCACGCCTGCGCGCGCTTTCGCTACAGCGGCAGCGGTGCCATCTATCGCTGGGAATTCGCCCACAAAAGCAGCGTCGGCAAAAGCCGGGGCGGGCAAACCAGCGGGCAGCGCGGGCGCTGGTTCGAGATCGACGTGACCGGCCCGCTGATCACGAACGAGCCCACCTTGCAGATCCGTGCCGCGCTCGATGGCCTGCTGCTGGTGCACGCGCTGGAACCGATGGTGCGCGAACATATCGCGGCCGGCCACCTGCAGACCGTGCTCGACGCATGGTTGCCGCCATTCGACGGCTTCTATCTGTATTACCCGAGCCGGCTGCAGGTGCCGCCCAAGCTGCGTGCTTTCATCGAGTTCCTGCGCGAACGACTGGAGCCATCGGCCTGAATGGCTCCTTGAAGTACGGTCAGTGTGCTTTACACCATGCGAAGCACCAGTTGTGCAGTCGCGGCATATCGGCGCTGGGGCCTGCAAGAGCGGAAATTTAAAAAAGGCCCGATAAGGCCGACAGGCGATGTATAACGGCTGTCGGAGTCGTCAAGCATCATTTGTATATTCACGAAGTGGTTGCGGCCAGGGGTATTTACCTATGAGCAGCGTTTCGGCAGTAAGCGAGATGAGCAGGCTCGAACGGCTTCGTCATCTGCATATCCTCAATACTGAGGCCGAGCCGCTATTCGACTCCCTGGCGAGGGCAGCGGCGGCAGCCGCGGGTACGCCGATCGCGCTGGTCAGTTTGATCGACGAATCGAGGCAATGGTTCAAAGCAAACGTAGGGCTGGATGGCGTCAGCGAAACGCCAAGAGAGGTGGCCTTCTGCGCGCTCACAATGAGCAATGGCGGAATCCTGGAGATTACCGACGCCACCAAAGACATACGATTCTCCGAAAATCCCCTGGTAACCGGCAATCCAAATATCCGGTATTACGCAGGCGCCCCCATCGTCCTTGACGACGGCACGCCGCTTGGCTCTCTATGCGTCATTGACAGGATTCCTCGAAAACTTTCGTCCGAACAATTGAACGTACTTCAGGAACTCGCAGCGGCTGTTGTTCAAGCACTGGAGCAGCGCTCGCTTCTCCTTGCGAGAAATGAACAAATGAAAACGGAGGCGGATGAGGCTCGCCGTCAATCCGAGATTTCTGCCGGGCTGGAGAGAAGACTGAGAGACAGCGAAGCGTTTCTTGATCGGACGGGACGTGTGGCTGGTGTGGGCGGATGGGAGTTCAACGTAGCCACGGGCGAACTATTCTGGTCCGATGAAACATGCCGCATTCACGATAGGCCAGCGGGTCACAAACCGACCTTGGATGAGGTGCTCAACTACTACTCGCCCGAAGCACAGGAAGCCATTCGGGCTACCTGGAAAAAAGGCATGGCAACGGGAGAGGGCTGGGATCTCGAGCTGCCTCTTGTTACAGCCAAAGGCAGAAAGATATGGGTGCGTGCTGTTGGCTCGACGGAGTTTCGTGATGGCCATCCGTATCGTCTCATTGGAGCGTTCCAGGATGTCACCGTCCGTCGCCGCGTTGTGGCATCTCTCGAATCCAGTGAACGAAGGTTTCGGAAACTCTTTCAATATAGCCTTGGCCTCATCTGCACGCATGACCTGAACGGGACTTTGTTGTCCGTGAACCCCGCTGCTGCAACGTCCTTGGGCTACAGCATGGCCGAGCTTCTTGGTTCGTCGTTGAATTCTCTAATGCCACCGTCGCGACAGGGCGACTTTCAGAAGTACCTGGCAAGAATCAAGGATCGCCACGTCGACTCCGGATTAATGGAGCTTATCGCGAAGGACGGCTCTACCAGGTACTGGCAGTACCACAACGTACTGGATGAAGAGAATGAGGACCCTTACGTGCTTGGTCACGCCCAAGATGTAACGGAGCAGCATAGGTACGAGAAAACGTTGTTGGAATGGTCCGTGCACGATCCGCTCACCGGTGCATTCAACAGGCGGTATCTTGCCAAGGTCGAGCGATCCTTAAGAGATTCGCGGGCCTGGTCATGCATCGCGATTGATCTCGATCACTTCAAAGAGATCAACGACACACACGGTCACCAGCGTGGCGATGAGGTTCTCATCGAGGTGGTCAGTTTCCTGAGCTTGTGTATTGGGAAAGATGACATCATCGTTCGAATGGGCGGAGACGAATTTATCGTTATCGTGAAGGACGCGACACTGCTGGCTGGTTTATTGGCCACGCTGGAAGCGAAGAGTTCGAATGCATCTATCCACCTTTCACTGGGGTTCGCGACGAGCACGGATGGCGAGTCGCTCGATAGCGTCATTGCACGCGCGGACAAGGGCCTTTATGCCACGCGGTCGATAGTCAGGGAAACGGTGCGACCCGAAATCACACCAGTTCAGGATGAGATGGCAAAGCGCCCATAGATGCAAGGCTGGCGGTGGTATGAAGGTTACAAAGGCGTTTGATGATCATATTTCCGCCTTTGCGCAATGGGTAGCGTCGATGAAACACAACCCCGCCACAGGCTAAACCGAATGCATCGCCAGCGCATCGGCCCGCGCCAGCGGCAGGTGCAGATGGACGTCCAGTCCGCCGCCGTCACGATTTGTCGCCCGGAGTTCGCCGCCGTGGATCGTCGCCACCCGCTGCGCGATGGCCAGGCCCAGCCCGTGCCCTTCCGCACGGGCCGCGTTGCTGCCGCGAAAGAACGGGTGGAACAGCGATTCCAGTTCCGCCTCGGGCACGCCGGGTCCGCGATCGCGGACGGACAGCACAGCCATGCCAGCGCCCTCATGCACGCGCAGCTCGACCTTGCCACCCTCGGCACTGAACTTGATGGCGTTGGCGATCAGGTTGTCCAGCGCGCGTTCCAGCAATTGCGCACTGCCATACACGATGACCGGCACGGCGGGGGCGTTCAACAGCAGCTCGATGCGGCGCGCCTGCGCTTCGAGCTCGGCCTGCTCCATGCACTCGCGCGCCAGCTCGACCAGGTCCAGGTTCTCGCAACTCATCCCGGGAATGCCGCCCTCCAGCCGCGACAGCGCGAGCATTTCTCCGGTCATGCGATCCAGTCGCGCAATCTCCGACTCGGCCTGGCGGAAATACGCCGCGGCCCGCGCCGGATCGGTGCTGTTCTGCGCCAGGTCGAGAATCAGGTGCAGTCGTGCCAGCGGCGAACGCAACTCGTGCGACAGATCCTGCAGCACGCGGCGATCGTGCGCCACCAGCGCCTCGATGCGTTCGGCCATGGCATCGAAATCGTGGGCGAGCTGGGCCAGCTCATCGTGCGCCATGCCGCCCTGGCGACCGACCCGGGTGGAAAGCTCGCCGGCGGCCATGCGCCGGGTGGCATGGCGCAGCGCCTCGACCGGCCGGGCCACGCTGCGCGCCACCCACCAGCCGACCAGGCCGATGAACAACAGCGACAATGTCAGTTGCACCATCAGCAGGATCGTTGCGCGGACCTGCGGACGCATCCGGGTATGCGTGCGGCTCAATGCCACCAACTGGCGGGTCTGCCCATCGCTGCTGCTGATCTGCTGTACGGAAAGATACAGGCCTGGTCGAGGCTGCAGCAGGGTGTCGCGGCCGGCGTCGAGCCACGTCGGCAAGGATGCCCGGATCGAGGGCGGCAGCCGCATCGGCGACAACTGCCGCCCCTTTTCGTAAAGCGTGGCGTCGATGCCTTCATGCCGCTGTTGTGCGGCCCACGCAGCGAGCGCCAGGGCACCGCCGTTGTCGTAACTCTGGTTGGCGTCCCGTGCCAGCGCCGTCCAGTTGATCTCCACCGCCGTGGTGTATTCGATGAAGCGCTGCGTGAGGTAACTGCCGAGAAAAAGCACCAGCAGGTTTGCCGCGCAGAACCAGATCAGCAGGCGCCAATAGATCGAACTCTTGAACGGGTTCATGGCGCGCCCGCGATCATCAGGTAGCCCGAACCGCGCACCGACTCGATCCGCGGCGATTGCGCCGACGCTTCGGCCAGCTTGTGGCGCAGACGGCTCACATGCACGTCGATGCTGCGGTCGAAGCGCTCCAGCTCACGGCCCAGCGCAATGCGCGTCAGCGATGCCTTGTCGACCAGTTCGCCGGTACGCTGCGCCAGCGCCAGCAGCAGCATGAACTCGGCGCCGGTGAGCAGCAGCTCCTGCTCGCCGATGAAAGCGCGCCGCTCGCCCGGCTGCAGCCGCAGCGCACCGACTTGCAGATTCGCGGCGGTGGCCGGCGTGTTGCGCCGAAGTTGCGCACGCACACGCGCCAGCAATTCGCGCGGCAGGCATGGCTTGGACAGATAGTCGTCGGCACCCAGCTCCAGCCCGATCACCCGATCCACCGGCTCGCCCTTGGCGGACAGCATGATGACCGGCAGGCGATGCTGCATGCGCAGCTCGCGCAGCGTATCCAGGCCATCGCGGCCGGGCATCATCACGTCCAGGATCAACAGATCCGGCCGCAGCGTCGGGTTGCGCAACTGTGCCAGCGCCGCTTCGGCATCGTGGGCCATGTCCACCACAAACCCTTCGCGCTGCAGATACTCGGCCAGCAGCCGGCACAGGGCGCGGTCATCGTCGACGATCAGGATCCGGGGCGTGGCGGCAGGTTGCATGGGCTCCATTCAAGCGTTGTGGCGTAACGAACTCCATGAGCTTTACGCATCTTTACCTTTCGGCAAAGAACATACACACGGCATTGTCGTCAAATGGGTTGCAAGCCCTCCACACCAAACCACAGAGGTTCAACCATGCGCAAGCACATCACCCTCGGCCTGATCCTGGGCTCGACCCTGGCTCTTGCCACGCTCGCCGTCGCTGCTCCCGCAGGGCAGGATGCCGGCATGCATCAGGGACGGCACTTCCACGGACACGGTCATGACATGGGCTTCAGCAAGCTCGACCTGACCGATGCCCAGCGCGCCAGCATCAAGCAGATCATGCATGCCAGTTTCGCGCAAAACAAAGCGCAGTGGGCGGCACTTCGCCAGCAGCGCAGCGCGTTCGAGTCGATGACGCCCGATCAGGTCGGCTATCAGGCGGCAGCGGCCCGGCTGGCCCAGGCTGAAGGCGACGCCACCCGCGTCCGTGTGCAGCAGAAGGCCACGGTGCGCGCGCAGATCTACGCGGTGCTGACGCCGACGCAGAAGGCGACGATGGCCACGATGAAGACGGAGAAGCAGGCACGCCGGCAGCAGTGGAAGCAGTTCAGGGCCGAGCACCCGGCGCCGTCGTCGACATCGAACGCGGCCCAGTAACCCCGACCACGCCATGG
This sequence comes from Rhodanobacter sp. UBA5168, assembly GCA_002413455.1. Classification (GTDB taxonomy): domain Bacteria; phylum Pseudomonadota; class Gammaproteobacteria; order Xanthomonadales; family Rhodanobacteraceae; genus Rhodanobacter. Next base: position 7,082 of record DHXA01000023.1, read on the forward strand.
ACGGCGGCAACAGGCGGCGCCAGCATTCGTGCTGGCGCCGCTATCTTATCGGTCAGCTGACCCGCGCAGTCACTGCACGGCCAGGGCGCTCACCGCCGCCCGATAGCGCGAGGCAATGCGCGCCTCATCGTGATGCCGGAAATCGCGCACGACCCACTCACCCCCGCACATCACGTCGCGCACCAGCGGCATGTTGCCGGCGAACAGGAAACTGTCCAGCGCGGAACGGGCATCCCGCGCGGCCAGCAGCGGCGAGTTTTCATCCAGCACGATCAGATCCGCGCGCGCGCCGTCGCGCACCTCGCCAACCGGCAGGCCGGCAACCTGCGCGCCACCGTGCAGCGCAGCGCCCCACAAGGTTTCGCCCACGCTGACACCCTGCCCGCGCGCCGCGATATTGCGATGACCGCTGGTCAGCCGCTGGCCGTACTCCAGCCAGCGAAGCTCCTCCACCGGCGAAATCGAGATATGCGAATCCGAACCTATGCCGAGCTTGCCGCCGGCATCCTGGTACGCCGTCAGCGGAAACAGGCCGTCGCCGAGATTGGCCTCGGTCGTGGGACACAGCCCCGCCACGGCGCCACTGCGGGCGAGCTGTACCGTCTCGGCATCGGTCAGGTGGGTGGCATGCACCAGGCACCAGCGCGCATCGACGTCGGCATGATCGAACAACCACTCCACCGGGCGCGCGCCACGCGTGGCGAGGCAATCCTGCACCTCGCCGATCTGCTCGGCGATGTGGATGTGGATCGGACGGGCCCTGGCGAACTCGCTGGCCAGCACCTCGCGCATCGCCTGCTCCGGCACGGCGCGCAGCGAATGCAACGCGATGCCGATGCGCAGGCTGGCGTCCTCGTGCTTGCGCAACGTGTCGAGCAGACGAAAATAGCCGTCCACATCGTGCCCGAAGCGGCGCTGCCGGGGAGCGAGCGCGCGGCCATCGAAGCCACCGCTGATGTACAGCACCGGCAACAGGGTGAGCGCGATGCCGGCCTCGCGGGCCGCCTCGATCAGGGCCAGCGACATCGCCTCCGGCTGCGCGTACGGCGTACCGTCCGGCTGGTGATGCAGGTAATGGAATTCGCAAACCTGGGTATAACCGGCCTTGAGCATTTCCACATAGAGCTGGGCCGCGATCGCCTTCAGTTCGTGCGGGCCGATGGCGGCCGCGAACGCGTACATCGTTTCGCGCCAGCTCCAGAAGCTGTCATCACGGCGGCCCTTGCGTTCGGCCAGGCCGGCCATCGCGCGCTGGAACGCGTGCGAATGCAGGTTCGGCATGCCGGGCAATACCCATTGGCCGATCGTCTCGCCGGCATCATCGGCTGTCTCGTGCAAACGGCCGTCGGCTCCCACGGCCAGCATCGCGTCGGCATGCCAGCCGTCGGCGCGCCATAGCTGGCCCGCGCGAAATTGCCGAACGGCGGCGTGAATGTTCATGCAGGCGACTCCCATGGAGGATGCCGCGCAGTGTAACGGGTGGACGAAAGCGCCTTCACTTTGGCGTCTTTCACGCTAGGCATAATGGGCGGATGGCCAAGAAAACCCTCGAAAACACCCCGAAGCTGCTGCTGCGCCAGGCCGTCCTGGGCGATGTGCCCCAGCTTGCCACCCTCACCGCCCGGATCTACTCGGAGGAATGGGGCCACTCGATGGAGATGCTGCGTTCGCAGCAGACGCATTTTCCCGAAGGTCAGTTCGTGGTCGAGTTTGAAGGCGTGATCGTCGGCTATTGCGCCACGTTCCGCATCGACGAGGCCACCGCGCTGGCACCGCATACCTGGATGCAGATCACCGGCGGCGGCATGGGCTCGCGGCACAAGCCCGACGGCAACTGGCTGTATGGCATGGAGGTGGTGGTGCA
>DHXA01000023.1:9109-17456 GCA_002413455.1 Rhodanobacter sp. UBA5168
CTGAAGCTGCGCGGCATCGTGTTCGGCGGACGCATGCCGGGGTTGGCGAAGAACCTCGCACGCTACGGCAGTCCCGAGGCTTACGTGCAGGCGGTGGTGGAAGGCAAGCGGCGCGACCTCACGCTGAGCTTTCAGTTATCGAACGGTTTCGAGGTGGTCGGTGTCCTGCGCGGCTACGTGCCGTCCGATCACGATTCGCTCGGTTACGCAGTGCACCTGGTCTGGCGCAATCCGCAACTGCTCGACCAGCCCGACATTCCGCCGATCACCTCGGCGCGGCTGCTGCCCGATTCGGTGCGGGTGGCCTCGGTGCAATACCAGCAGCGCCGGATCACTTCGTTCCAGGAATTCGCCACCCAGGTCGAATACTTCACCGACATCGCCGCCGACTACAGCGCCGATTTCGTCACCTTCCCCGAGCTGATCACGCTGCAACTGCTGTCGATCGAGAACACCGAACTGTCGCCGGTGGAGTCGATCCGCAAGCTCAGCCACTACACGCCGCAAGTGAAGGAACTCTTCAGCCGGCTGGCGGTGCACTACAACATCAACATCGTCGCCGGCACGCATCCCACCGAGCAGGCCAATGGCGACATCCACAACGTCTGCTACGTATGCCTGCGCGACGGCTCGATCCACGAACGCGAGAAGCTGCATCCGACGCCGAGCGAGCGCAACGTGTGGAACATCAGCGGCGGCGACAGCGCGGCCACCGTGCTCACCGACTGCGGCCCGATCGGGGTGATGATCTGCTACGACGCGGAGTTTCCCGAAGTGGCGCGGCACCTGGTCGATCAGGGCGCGCTGATCCTGTTCGTGCCGTTCTGCACCGACGTGCGCGAGGGTTACCTGCGCGTGCGCTACTGCTCGCAGGCACGGGCGATCGAGAACCAGTGCTACGTGGTGCTCTCGGGCAACGTCGGCAACCTGCCCGGCGTCAACAACTTCGACATCCAGTACGGCCAAAGCTGCATCCTCACGCCCAGCGATTTCGGTTTTGCCCGCGATGGGGTGGCGGCCGATTCGACGCCGAACATCGAGACCGTGCTGTTTGCCGACCTGCGCCTGGAAAGCCTGGCCCGCGCGCGCAATGCCGGTGCGGTGCAGAACCTGAAGGATCGTCGCTTCGATCTGTACGAGACACGCTGGCGGCCGCGCTGATGCCTGCCCGGCGGCGGGGTCTGCAATAATCAGCGGATGACTGATCCATCCAGCGCCTCAGCGAAGTCGTCCAATCCGCGCCTGCAGGCCTTGCTCGGACACGAATTCTTCGCTCCGCACCAATGGAAACGCCGCCTCGCGCTGTGGGTCGGCGCGATCGTGGTGGCGCTGGCGGCAATCCTGTTCGCCAAGGCCAGTGACTGGTCCTACCACTTGTTCCAGCTGATGCTGGGTTATGGCGCGTGGATTCCGCTGATCGTCACGCCGATCGTGTTCGGCCTGCTCGCCTGGGTCACCGAAGGCAAGCTGCGCGCCACCCGCGGCAGTGGTATCCCGCAGGTGATCGGCACCCTGCATGTCGAGGACGAGGGCTTCCGCGCGCGCATGCTGTCGCTGCCGATCTCGGTCGGCAAGATGGTGCTGACCCTGCTGGCGATGGCCGTCGGCGCGTCGATCGGCCGCGAGGGTCCCACCGTGCACGTAGGCGCGGGCCTGTTCTATTCGCTGGGCCGGCGCTTCGGCTTCACCGACCCGAAGGCTGCCTCGCGTTTCATCCTTGCCGGCGGCGCTTGCGGTATCGCGGCGGCGTTCAACGCACCGCTGGCCGGTGTGGTATTCGCCATCGAGGAACTGGCCGGTACGTTCGAGCATCGCTTCAGCGGCCTGTTGCTGACTGCGGTGATTGTCGGCGGCGTGGTGTCGCTCGGTGTGATGGGCAATTACGCCTACTTCGGTCACGTCAGTGCCAGCCTGCCACTGGGCCATGCCTGGCTGGCGGTGCTGCTGACCGGCGTCATCTGTGGTCTGCTCGGCGGACTCTTCGCGCGCCTGATCCTGCTCAGCCGACACGGGCCGCTGGCCTACATCGGCCGCCTGCGTTCGCATGCGCCGGTGCTGTTCGCCGCCGGCTGCGGGCTGGCGCTGGCGCTGATCGGCCTGTTCTCGCACAGCAATGTTTACGGCACCGGTTATGACCAGGCACGTGCCTTCGTGCAGGAAGCCGCCGTCACGCCCGGACAGACTTTCGGCATCGCCAAGCTGCTGGCCAATGTGGTGTCGTACTGGGCTGGCATCCCCGGCGGCATCTTCTCGCCAGCGCTGGCCGTGGGCGCCGGACTCGGCCACAACATCGCCCACTTCCTGCCCGGCGTCCCCGCTGGCACCGTCGTGCTGCTGGGCATGAGCGCCTATCTCTCGGGTGTGACTGGCGCGCCGCTGACGTCGGCCGTGATCGCGATGGAGCTGACCGACAACCAGGACATGGTGATTCCGATCATGGCTGCCTGCCTGCTTGCCCGTGCGGCGGCATCGTTGTTCTGTCCGACACCGGTTTACAAGGATCTTGCCGAGCGCATGGTGCAGGATTTCGAACAAAAGCAGGCAACGCTCAGGAAAACCGAAGATGCGGTCTACGAGCCGACCGACGATACGTCCGAGGACCAGGATCAACCGTCGCCTGCAGGCCAGACCAGCACGTTCGATGAACCCGCTGCACCAGCGGATGCCGATCCGCCGAGCCACCCATGAAAGCCACCACGGAGTCTGCGCAGCCATGAGCGAACCACGCTGGGATCGACTGCTGTTGAACGCCACGCTGGCGACGTTTGCCGGTGACGCGCCGTATGGCCTGATCGAGCGTGGCGCCATTGCGCTGCATCACGGCCGGATTGCCTGGATCGGTCGCATGGATGCGTTGCCCGACGCACCCGATGTGCTGGCGGACATGGTGGAGTCGCTCGATGGCGCGCTGGTCACGCCGGGGCTGATCGATTGCCATACCCACCTGGTGTTCGGCGGCGATCGCGCGCACGAATTCGATCTGCGCCTCAACGGCGCCAGCTACGAGGAGATCGCCCGCAACGGCGGCGGCATCGTATCCAGCGTCAACGCGACTCGCGCCGCCAGCGATGAGCAGCTGTTCGCGCAATCGCTGCCGCGCGCACGCGCGTTGCTGGCCGACGGCGTGACCACGCTCGAGATCAAGTCCGGTTACGGGCTGGATCTCGACAGCGAGCGGCGCATGTTGCACGTGGCACGCCGGCTTGGCCGCGAACTGGGCGTCAGCGTGCGCACCAGTTTCCTGGGCCTGCACGCGCTGCCGCCGGAATACGGCGATCGTCGTGCCGACTACGTCGGCCTGGTCTGCGACGAGATGCTGCCCGCGCTTGCCGCCGAAGGCCTGGTCGATGCGGTCGATGCATTTTGCGAAGGCATCGGCTTCAGCCGCGAGGAAACCCGTCGCCTGTTCGAGCGCGCGAAACAGCTCGGCCTGCCGGTGAAGCTGCATGCCGAGCAGCTGTCCGATCTGGACGGTGCCGCGCTGGTGGCCGAATACGGTGGCCTGTCCGCCGATCACCTGGAACACCTCAGCGAATCCGGCATCCAGGCGATGGCTGGCGCGGGCACCGTCGCGGTGCTGCTGCCCGGCGCGTTCTATGCGCTGCGCGAGACGAAGCTGCCGCCCATCGCGTCGCTGCGCGATCATCGCGTGGCGATCGCGATCGCCACCGACTGCAATCCCGGCACCTCGCCGCTGCTGTCGCTGCGGCTGGCCGCCGGCATGGCCTGCACGCTGTTCCGGCTGACCCCGGAGGAATCGCTGCGCGGCGTCACCGTCAACGCGGCCCGCGCATTGGGCCTGAGCGATCGCGGCACGCTGGCAGTCGGCCAGCGAGCCGACCTGGTGGTGTGGAACGCGCGCCGGCCGGCCGAACTGTGCTACTGGATCGGTGGGAGCCTGGCCCGCAGGGTCTACGTGGCCGGCGAGCTCGTCTCGCGGCGCAAACCTTCCAGACGCTCGCCCAGCGCCTCGTAAAATGCTGTCGGCAGGTCCACTTGCACCGGCACCCGCCACCAATGCGGCTGGGCGAAGCGACGACATTTGACCGCGTCCTTGTCGGTCATCAGCAGCGGCAGCCGATCGCCGAAGTCCAGTTCGGCCGCCGCAAAGCCATGGTGGTCGGCGAAGGCATGCTCGATCACCTCGATACCCACGGCACGGAGGCTGCTGAAGAAGCGCGACGGATTGCCGATCGCCGCGACGGCATGAACCCGCTGACCCGAAAAATCTGCGAGCGGCTGGAGGCGACCATCGCACAAACTCACCGCCTCGCCACCATGCAACTGCATGGGAAATTCGCCTTCGGCAGGAACCCCGCCGTTGCAGACACGAAAGTCCACCCGCCGCAATCGACCCAGCGGCTCGCGCAGCGGACCAGCCGGCAGCAGCCGACCATTGCCGAAGCGACGCACGCCGTCGATCACGCAGATTTCCACGTCGCGGGCCAGCGCATAGTGCTGCAGGCCATCATCCGCGATCACGACATTGCAGCCGGCGTCGAGCAGCAACCGCGCCGCCGCCGGTCGATCGCGGCCCACCGCCACCGGCGCGCCGCTGGCGTGGATCAGGCTGGGTTCGTCGCCGACGCGGGCCGGGTCCGGCGCATCGTCCAGCAACAGAGGTTCGCGCTGACTGCCGCCGTAACCGCGACTGACCACGCCCGGCCGGTAACCGCGCGCGCGCAACGCGTCGACCACGGCGATCGCCAGCGGCGTCTTGCCGGTACCGCCCACACTGAGGTTGCCGATCACGACCACCGGCACCGGCAAACGCGCGCTGCGCAGCCAGCCGATGCGGTAGAGCGCAGCGCGCAGGCGGACCACGCCGCCGTACAGCGTGGCCAGCGGCCACGTCCACCAGGGGGAACGGCCGGCGCCGTACCAGGCTGATTCGAGCGCGTCGATCAGCGCCATGGATGCTCCTCAGTCGCCGGGCTGATCGACCGCGAGGTCGTGGAACTGCATGCGGTGCAGCGCGGCATAGTGCCCGCCCAGCGCGATCAGTTCGGCATGCGTGCCACGCTCCACGATGCGGCCCTGATCCATCACGGCGATCTGCTGGGCGCCTTCGACGGTGGACAGGCGATGTGCGATCACCAGCGTGGTGCGATCTTTCATCAGCCGCTGCAGCGCCTGCTGGATCAATCGCTCGGATTCGGTATCCAGCGCGCTGGTGGCCTCGTCCAGCACCAGGATCGGCGCGTTCTTGAGGATCGCGCGGGCGATCGCGATGCGCTGGCGCTGGCCGCCGGAAAGCATGTTGCCGCTCTGGCCGATCTGGGTATGGATGCCTTGCGGCATGCGCGCGATGAACTCCATCGCATTGGCTGCCTCGGCAGCGGCAATGATGTCCGCTTCGGCAGACCCGGCCAGTTCGCCGTAGGCGATGTTGTTGGCCACGGTATCGTCGAACAGCACCACGCTCTGTCCGACCCAGGCGATCTGCCGGCGCAACGAGGCCAGCGTGTAATTCTGATAGTCCTCGCCGTCCAGCACGATGCGTCCCGAACTGGGCGTATAGAAACGGGGCAGCAGGCTGACCAGGCTGCTCTTGCCGCTGCCGGAGCGACCGACCAGGGCCGTCACGGTGCCGGGCGCGCAATGCAGATCCACGCCGCGCAACGCCTCGAACTCCCCGCGCGGATACACCATGCGCACGTCCTCGAAACGGATGTCGCCCCGCGTCCGCGCAATTTCGTGGCGGCCTGCATCGGTCTCCGCCGGCATGTCGATGATGTCGAACAGGTCGGTCGCCGCGGAAAGGCCGCGCTGGATGTTCGCCTGCACGGTGGTGAGGCGTTTCAGCGACGGCATCATGGTGCCCATGGCGGTCAGCACCGCGACGAACACGCCGGGCGAGATGCTGTCGATCACCGACGGCCGCGTGCCCAGGTAGACCAACGCTGCCAGTGCGCACGCAGCGACGGTCTGGATCGCGGTGCTCGACGAGGCATTGGTGGCGGCGATCTTCAGATTGAGCCGCTTGGCGCGCTGCGTGATCTCATCGAAGCGCGTGGATTCGTGCAACTGGCCACCGTAGATGCGTACCTCGCGATGCGCCCCGACCGACTCCTCGACGGTGCCGGTGACCGAACCCATCATGCCCTGGATGCGCCGGCTGATCTGGCGGTAGCGCCGGCTGACCACGGTGGCGATCAAGGCGATCGCCGGCACCATGATCAACAGCGCCATGGTCAGGTAGGCGCTGTAGTACAGCATCACGTACAGGCTGCCGATCACGGTGACGCCCTCGGTCACCACGATCTTCACCGCATCGGTGGAGGCCGATGCCACCTGTTCGCTGGTGTAGGTGATGCGCGAGACCTGATGGCCGGACGCCTCGGCCCCGAAAAACGCGGCCGGCAGGCGCAGGTAGGCGGCGAACACATCGCGCTGCATCACCTGCACCACGTTGCGCCCGATGTAGGCGATGCCGTAGCTGCTGATGAAGGTACCCACGCCGCGCACGGCAAAGATCATGATGATCCAGATCGGCATCCAGAAAATCAGGTAGGGATCCTTCTTCGCGAACAGCTGATCGATCAGCGGCTGCAGCAGCTTGGTGAACACCACCAGCCCGCCGCCATCCACTGCCATGCCGACCAGCGTGACGAGTCCGATCATCCAATAGCGCCGGGTGTAGCCGAGCAGGCGGCGATAGACACGCCAGCTCTCCGCATCCCATACGCCGGTTTTCTGGCTACTCACTGACGGCTGCCCGGCTGGGTCGGCGTGGTGGCGATCGACAGCCGGGTGAAACCGAGCTGGCCCAGCGCATCCATCGCGGTGACCACGTCCTGGTGCGGCGTCATCGCATCGGCGCGGATCGTCACCTGACGCTCGCGGTCGGCACCGGCGTTGCGCGCAATGGTTTGCTTGAGCGGCTCGATGCCCTCGCCCAGCACTTCATCGCTGCCCACATAGAAGCGACCGTCGCGGTCGATCATGATGGTCAGCGTGGGCGCGTTCATGTCGCGATCCTGCGTGCTCGCCTGCGGCAAGGTCACCTGCAGGCGCGAATGCTGGATAAACGTGCTGGTCAGCACGAAGAACATCAGCAGGGTCAGCAGCACGTCGATCAACGGAATCACGTTGATCTCGAAATCGTCCCCGCGGCGGTTGTTGCTGATACGCATCGGTGCGCGCTCAGCCTGCGTCCGGCGCGGTCGGCACCGGCGTGCGCCGCGGCCGTACGGGTGCCGCCGCAGCGGGCGCCAGGGTCAGGTCGTCGAGCAGCGCGGTGGCCTGCTTTTCCATCTCCACGCAATAGCCGGCCACGCGCGATCGGAAATAGCGATGCAGCACATACGCCGGAATCGCCACGGTCAGGCCCGACGCCGTGCAGATCAGCGCTTCGCCGATGCCGCCGGCCATCTTGGCCGGGTCGCCGATGCCGCCGGCCATCACTTCCATGAACATCCGGATCAGACCGATCACGGTGCCGAACAGGCCCAGCAGCGGGCCGATCAGCGCGATCGTGCCGAGCGTATTGAGATAGCGCTCCATCCGATGAATGACATGCCGGCCGGTGTCCTCGATGCGCTCCTTGATCAGTTCACGCGGCTGCCTGCGCACAGTCAGCGCGGCGGCCAGCAATTCACCCAGCGGCGAGCTGTTGGCCAGATTTTCGAGGTGGCTCGGATCGAGCTGTCCGGCACGCGCCCACTGACGCACTTCATCGCCCAGGCCAGGCGGCAGCACCGACTTGCGGCGCAGGGTCCAGCAACGTTCCAGCACGATCGCCAGGGCAACCGCCGAACAGATCAGGATGGGCACCATCGCCCAGCCACCAGCCATCAGGATTTCCAGCACTTTTCGACCCACCGCGCTACCGGACAAGAAGCGCGCATGATAGCAGTCTCGTCCGGATGTACTGCGGCACCGGTGGCATTCCCCCCTTCACTCACGCCAGTAGCGCGGCTGTTGCAGTCGCCAGCCAGGCTCCCGTCGTGGCGGGGCATCCGCGGGAAACTCCAGCGGGATGGCGCCCTGCTCCGCGGTATTGAATACCGGTACGCGCGCCTCCCCATAACGCGCCAGCACCTCCGGCTTCGGATGGCCGAAGCGGTTGTGCCAACCGGCCGACACCAGCGCCAGTGAAGGCCGAACGGCGGCGATGAACGCTGCGCTGGACGAGGTCTTGCTGCCGTGGTGCGGCACCAGCAGGATCGGCGGCGGCCCCGGGCCGAGCGCCGCCGCCACCTGCGGCTCCACCGTCGAGCTGATGTCGCCGGTCAGCAGGATGCGTCCGCCGCGGCCTTCGACCAGCAGCACGCAGGAACTGTCGTTGTCCCGGTCGCCCGCGCCGCGGCCCGGGCTGAGCACGCGAAAGCGCACGCCGTCCCAG
>DHXA01000130.1:0-1158 GCA_002413455.1 Rhodanobacter sp. UBA5168
GTATCCAGCGTCGACGAGAAGCTCGGCCAGGTCTACATCCCGATGGGCAGCCAGACACCGGACATGTGGGGCGGCCAGCGCGACCCGCAGGGCGAGCGTTTCAGCAGCGCGATCGTGGCGCTGGACATCGCCACGGGCGAACTGCGCTGGGTCTACCAGACCGTGCATCACGACCTGTGGGACATGGACATCGGCGGCCAGCCCAGCCTGGTCGATCTGGATACGGCGCACGGCAAGATGCCGGCGTTGCTTGCCTCGACCAAGCGCGGCGACATCTACGTGCTCGACCGCCGCGACGGCAAGCTCATCGTGCCCGCACCTGAGCAGCCAGTGCCGCAGGGCGCAGCAAAAGGCGACCACGTGTCGCCGACGCAACCGTTTTCCGCACTGTCGTTCAAGCCGCCGACACTGCGCGAGCGCGACATGTGGGGCACCACGCCGTTCGATCAGCTGGTCTGCCGCATCACGTTCAAGCGGTTGCGCTACGAGGGCATCTTCACGCCGCCATCGGAGCAGGGCTCGCTCATTTATCCGGGCGACCTTGGCGTGTTCGACTGGGGCGGCATGGCCGTCGATCCGGTGCGCCAGCTGGCCATTCTCAACCCCGACTACATGGCGTTCGTGTCGAAGCTGATTCCGCGCGACAAGTTCGACGCCCGTGGTGGCCCGGGCAGCGAGCAGGGCCTGCGCCCGATGGCCGGCACGCCGTTCGCGGTCGACCTGCATCCGCTGCTGTCGCCGCTGGGCATTCCCTGCCAGGCGCCGCCGTGGGGTTATCTCGCGGCGATCGATCTGAACACCATGCAGCGGGTGTGGATGCATCGCAACGGCACGATCCAGGACCAGGCGCCGTTCGGCATGCCGTTGCCGCTGGGCGTGCCCAGCCTCGGCGGGCCGATGATCACCGGCGGCGGCGTGGCGTTTCTCAGCAGCACGCTGGACGACTACCTGCGCGCGTATGACGCGCGTACCGGCAGGCAACTCTGGCAGTCGCGCCTGCCGGCCGGCGGCCAGGCCACGCCGATGAGTTACGTTTCCGATCGCAGCGGTCGCCAGTTCGTGGTGGTGATGGCTGGTGGCCACGGTTCGCTGGGCACCAGGATGGGCGACTCGCTGGTGGCGTATGCGTTGCCGGTCGCCGTGCCACCGAAGCGCTAA
>DHXA01000130.1:1418-5928 GCA_002413455.1 Rhodanobacter sp. UBA5168
TCGTGGCCTTCAGCGGTGTGCAGGGGCGGGCGCCGGTTTGCGGTCAAACCAGTTTCCGGTGCGGTTGACGGTGCGTACTGCCGACAACATCACCGGCACTTCGACCGCACGCCGGCTACCTTGGCCAGCGCTGCGCCCGAGCGCAGGCCGAAGAGGCCGCTCGCCGCCACCAGCTCGAGGAAGTTGCTGGCACCGCGCTGCGAGATCGCGAAATTGACCCGTGGATCGTCCAGCATCCACTTTGCGTAATCCGGTTTGATTGCGCTGGGCGCAGCACGAATAGCGTCGTCCAGAAACAGATGCTGCTGTCGAGCTGGTCGACGTTCACGTGCACATGGGAGCGTTTCATTGTTTGCTCTTTGGGTGGCGGGTGATGGTGGGCGCGCAGCCGGCGGTGGCCGATCCTGCGCAACAGGCTTCGCTGAGGAAGCCGGCAGATCGTTCATTTGCGGGTAGTTCGCGCGGCACGAATCACCGGCCCACACCGCTCGTCGCTGACCATGCCGGCCCGGCGCAGGATGGTTGGTCAGCGTCGCCCCGGCCAGGCTGGTTGCTGCAGCGGCTACCACCCACCGCCATGCCTTCCCCACCGGCCTGCACCAGCAGGCGATACAGATTCGGGCGGTGCTCCTGGGCGAGCGCGTGGAGCCAAGCGAGAGTAGCTATTGATTTCATGTTTCCGGAATGAGGGAAATAAACATCGAAATCAGGAAGCGCTAACTTTGGACCCGCGCCACCCTGCCTCGTGCGCCGATCTCGGCGGATAGGCCGGATGGCGGACGTCATCACCGGAACAGCACGCTGCGGTAATGACAATCCCGTTGTGCGGGAGTGCGCCCGGGGTGTCGGTCAGGTGACAATGCGTGCCGAACAAGGGGGTGGTTTCGATGGCTGGTGTCCCGCTGCCACGTCTCTGCCTATGGGCGGCTGGTTATAGTGCGCCACTGATCTGGGGATCCGGGAATTCAATGAGCAATCGTGGTCAATCACCGTCTCATCTGCCTGGCGAACGATCTTCAGGGCCGCAGGGAACCCGTTTTTTTTCCACCGAGGCATTGCGGCAGTACTCCAGTGATGCCGCGGATGGGACGGATGGCCGGATCAGCGTGCACGAGCCGGTGCTGGAAGGCAGCAGTCCAGGGATCGAGGGGCGCCGCTTTGTCCTTCGTCCAGGCCGGCAGGCGATCGGCCGGCGGGTCGACAGCGAGATCGTCGTCGAGGATCTGAGCGTGTCGGGCTGCCATGCCTGGGTCACGAACCAGCACGGTCACTGCGTCATCATGAATACGCTGTCGACCAACGGCACGTTCGTGAATGACCGGCGTGTCCACGAAGCGATCTTGCGGCATGGCGATCACATACGGCTTGGGCAGGCCGAGTTCGTGTTCCTGACCCGCGAGCGCGATCTGGCATGGCCTGTATCCCGGCGCCGGATCGCCATCGCTGGTCTGCTGTTGCTCGCGGCCCTGGTGGGCGGCGTCGCATGGTGGTTTCTAGGGTCGCCGTGAGCGAGAGCGCCATTCCTTCGCAAGTCGGTCGCTACCGTATCGAGGGTGTCCTCGGCGAGGGCGCGACGGCCGTCGTCTATGCCGGTTTCGACCCGGGCATCGAACGCAAGGTGGCGATCAAATGCCTGCACCGGGAGATCGCAGCCGACCCTGCGTATCGGCGCCGGTTCCTGATCGAGGCGCGTGCGGCGGGCCATTTGACCCATCCGCACATCGTCACGATCTTCGATGTCGGCGAGACCGACGATGGCCGCTCGTACATCGCGATGGAGCGCCTCTCGGGCGAGACGCTCGCCAGCCGGGTCAGTCGCGAGGGGTTTCCGCCGCTGCCTGCGATCATCGACCTGGCCGGCCAGCTGGCCGCCGCACTCGACTATGCGCATGCCAACGGCGTGGTCCACTACGACATCAAGCCTGAGAACATCATGCTGGCCGATGGCTGGAACTACGCCAAGATCAGCGACTTCGGCATCGCCGAACGTCGCGCGTCGCAACGTGATGCCAGCGGCCTGCCCGCGGAAACCGGCGGCACCCCGGCCTATATGGCCATCGAGCGCCTGCGCGGCGAGCCGAGCGACGCGCGCAGCGACCTGTTTTCGCTGGGTGTGGTGCTGTACTGGCTGGTCGCCGGCAAGCTGCCATGGCCGGAATTCGGAAACGTGGGGCAGCTGATCAGGAAACGCCAGCGCTCGCCGCGGCCGTCGATCCGGCCGCGCGACCCGGCGACGCCGTCGATCCTGATCAGCATCGTGCGCACCCTGCTGGCGTCCATGGCGGAGTCGCGCTACCAGCGTGGCGCGGAGATCATCGACGACCTGCGTCTTGCCGCACGCGAATACGAACGCGAGCGCGAGACGCCGCTGGCTGGCCGCATCGTTTCCCTGCGACTGCGCTGGGCCGGCAGCCTGGGCGCCATCCTGAGCCTGGTGCTGGCGTTGGGGCTGGCCACGATCTATGCCAAGCAGAACGCCGCCGTGACCGGCCTGGCGCAGGATTTCGGCAGCTCGATGGGGCGCATGGTCGCCGGCGAATCGGCCGAGAACCTGCTGCTCGGCGATGACGCCGCCACCCGCGCCCTGGTCAAGGACATTTCGCATAACCAGCAAATCCACTATCTGGCGATCGCCGATCGCCAGGGCGCCATCATCGCGAGCACCCGGCCGGAGGAGATCGGCGGTGGGTTGGTCACGCCAGCCGGACAGCAATATCTGGCGAGGTCGGATGACATCCAGAGCTATCTTGACCGGAGCCCCGACGACCGTAATCAGGGCGGGATGCTGCTGTTCGACGTGCCCGTCCGTTACCAGACGAAAACGGTGGGCGAGCTGCGTCTCGGGGTCAGCAACGCCGCGTTGCTCGCGGCGCAACGCACCACGCTGTGGGTGATCATCACCGTATTGCTGCTGACCCTGGCGGCCGTCGTGGGCGCGGCGTACTGGCTGTTTCGCCGCCCGCTCACCATGCTGGATCTGTTTGGCGATGCGTTGCTGCGGGTGGCGCGCGGCGATTTCCGCCACCGCATCCGGCTGGTTCGCCGGGATGAATTTGGCCGGCTGTTCGCTACCTTCAACCTGATGAACAGCGCCTTGCAAACTCGCCAGCACCGATCCGGAAAACCCGCGCCGCCGGTCGCCATCGACGACATCGCGCGACCGACCCGGATCCTGCCAGCGGTGGAAGGCGAAGAGATGCCCTAGACGCGTTGCGCGCCTCGTCGGGCCCGCGGCCCCTCGTGGTCAGTACTGCTTGAGCCGATGCTGCAGTTCGCGCGCTCGTGCACGATAGACGATGGCCGGCTCGTAACCCGGATCGATTGCCAGCACGCGGTTCCACAGGGCGATGGCCTGCTCCAGTTGCTGGTCGCGGTAGAGCACGATCGCCCGCTCATGGTACGAACCCAGCAGCTGGGTGCGCAGGGCCGTTGTTCTGGCGTCAGTCGGCTTCAGTCGCGGGTTGATGGCCAGGGCTTCGCCAAGGCGCGCGAGCGCTTGATCCTTGCGTCCCTGATCGAGCAGGGCTGCACTGTCGTTCTGCAGCCGGCGCGCCTTCGCTGCCGGTGATTCGTCGGCTGGCGCAGTGCCAATCTGGGTGGCGGCTGCGGCTGTTCCCGCGGTGGTGTCGCGATCGTCGACTCCGGCGACGGGTGTCGGAGTCTCCGGTGCTGGCGATGCGTCTTTCGCGGACATCGGTATGTGCAGTGTCTCGCCGGCGCGCAGCATCGATGGGTTGGTTGAACCGTTGTAGCGGGCCAGGACCAGGAACAGGTTCGGATCGCCGAGATAACGGGCAGCCAGCGTGCTGTATGAATCGCCCGACTGCACGACATGCGGGCGCCATCGGTCGCCGAGCATCTGCCGGGGATCGGCGGTGAGTTGACGCAAGATCGCCTGTGCCGCGCGATCGCCCGGGTGCTGCTTCACGTAATGTCGCAAGGCTCGTTCGCCTTCGACGTAGTGGCCGAGCTGGAGTTCGTTGTTGACGATCGCGGTCAGCGAACGTTCGCGAGGCGTCTCTGCTGGCGCCACCGGTGGCGATGCCGGCCGGGTGACCACTACTACCGAGGCTCGCCTGTCCAGCCTGGCGCATCCGCCGAGGCCAAACAGGGCCAGGGCAACGACGACCCGTTGTCCTGCCGAGGGAAGCCACCGACGCAACACGCGCGTCATGATTTCCGCGCGCGTCGGGGCTTCGCCTGCGCCGCCGCGATCAACTGCTGCAGATAGGCAATGCCTTCTTCCTCGGGAAAGAACGCCACCACGTCGGCGACGCCGAGGTCGTGCCGCTTGCGCAGCTCCAGGAATTCCTCGCGCGCCATCGCCAGGCGCTGGGCGGCTGCGGCCTTCTTGCCAAGCGGCTTCACCGGCTGCTGTTTTTCCACCTTGCGTTCAAGTTTGGCGAGCTCTTCCTGGAACTGGCGGAAGTCGTATTTCTGGGGGGTCATGGTGTCGATGAGGTATCTGGTCGATGAGATAGGCAAGCGGTCCAGTTTGGTCAGCCCACCT